>DEIP01000072.1 GCA_002352605.1 Desulfobacteraceae bacterium UBA2771
TTATTTTTTCGCGAACCCTTAGCCTTTGATCACCCGGGGCGTCAGCATCTGGTGTTGGGGACAGATAGATTTTGGGTTCTGGTAAACGCAGCCGGCAAAAGCGGCGAGGTAACGCCTGATTTCCGACATCTTGACCACCTCATCCACGAAACCATTTTTGGCACAGTAGGCCGGCCGTGAATAGTCGTGGTATTCCTGAGCCATCTGGTTCATCTTATCGATAACCGGCTGCAGGGGTTTGCCGGCATTCTTCTCCTTGACCAGCCGTCTTGAAAAGCTGGCTGCAGCCGCCGTTTCCCCGTGCATCACGTATATCTCCGTCGTGGGCACCCCCAGGGTCAGTGCGTTGTGTCGGTTGGCCGTAGGACCGCCCATCACATAGTGGGCCGCGGCCGTGCCTTTTCGCAGCACCAGCAGCAGCTGGGGCACATCGGTGGACTGAATCGAGTAGATTAGGGACTGTCCCAGGCCCAGCAATTCGGCCTTTTCGGCGATGTCGCCCACGTCGATGCCGGAGGTGTCCTGAAACCAGATGATTGGCACCCGGTCGCGACCGCACAGGGTCACGAACTCGTTCATCTTGATCAGGCCCTGACGGTAAAGCTTGCCACCGATACCGGGATAATCGGCATATTCGGGGTAGTCTTCCCCCAACCACCCCTGGCGGTTGCCGATCACACCCATCAGATAGCCATCGATTTTTACCAGGCCGGTATAAATCTCAGGACCGTATCCCGGTTTGAATTCCATGTGTTCACTGCCGTCGACGATGCGGGCCAGCACCTGGTCGAAGTCGTAAATCTGTTTCTGGTTAATGGGAACCAGACGGTAGATGTCTTCGGCCGGAAAAAGCGGCGCTTTGGGTTCGGCCACCCGGAAAAACTTGGGATGATAGGCCGGAATGTCTTTCATGTAATCCTTGACCCCGTCGAGCACCTGGGTCTCCTCCTCGTATACATAACGGAAAAAGCCCGTGCCGTCGTAGTGAATATCCACCGATCCCGGCGGCTTGGCTTTGAACTGCGTGGCCGCATGGATCAAGGCCTCGGCACCCTCTTCGTCAAAGTACCCCTTGGGCGACATGCCACTGAGGATGCCGCCGCCGCCCACGGCAATGTTGCAATCTTTGTGGGCAAACAGGACCGTCGGGCTGATGCCCTGATATCCGCCGCCGGCCGGGTTGGTGCCGTAGATGGCTGCCAGAATGGGGATGCCGGCCTGGTTCAATTCCGCATGCCGGAAAAAGGTGGCGCCCCCGCCGCGACGGTCGGCATAGAACTTCTCCTGTTCCGTCAGTTTAACCCCGCTGCAGTGGACCAGCCAGATCAGGGGGATATTCAGGCGTTTGGACAGATTGGTGACCCGAAGGATATTTTCTGACTGTCCGGGCAACCAGGCGCCGGCCAGGACCTTGTTGTCGAAGCCGATGATTACGGCCCATTTTCCGGAAATTTTACCGAGACCGTCCACCACGTTGGTGGTACCCTCTTCGTTGTCTTCCGGATTGTATAGGGTGTGCAGGGGAGACCAGGTACCGGGGTCCACCAGATAGTTCAGCCGCTGCCATACCGTCATCTGACCGCGGGCGTTAATTTTTTCTTCGGTGAAACCGGCCTGTTTAACCTTCTGCGCCGCCTTTTTCAAAAGATCTTCGATCTCCCTGATCTGCTTGACATTCCCCTCGGCGCTCTTGATCTGTCCGGCTTTCATTTCTCGGCCGAAACCAGGCATTTTCTCGAAATAGGGTCTCATGGTTTCACTCCCGAATCGGTTTTAATGGTTTATCCATTAGCCGGCGATGGGCCACCGGCCCTTCTCCTTCAATACGTCTCTGAGCACCTTTAAAGCGGTATTTACCGTTGGGATGCCGCCGTAGGTAAAGGTCTGGAAAATCACCTCGGCAAGTTCCTGCGGTGTGCAGCCCACATTCAACGCAGCCTTGATGTGCAGCTTGAGCTCATCCGGTCTTGACAGTACGGTCAACACGGCCACCGTCACCAGCTGCCGCGTAGGATGGGAAATTTTCTCACGGGCGTACAGCTTGCCGGTGATAAAAAGGGATAAATCCTTTCCCAGATCCTTATCAAAGGAACGCCACAATTCGAAAGGTTTTTCACCTTCGACATCTTTGAAGTAGAGGGCGCCGGTGGCTTTGGTTTTTTCTACCACATCGTCACTCATAACATGGTTCCCTGTCTACAATTCATTCGCAACCGGCAAACCGGAATCACCGTGCCGAAGAAACCCGGCTCGCCCATGGGTTGGATGGCCTCCTCGTAGGGAAAATAGTGCTCCTTGTCCCACTGGTCCGCATTGGGGGCGATCTTCTTGTTGGCAAATTCGCGTACCGCCTTGGGCAGCATCTCCAGTTCCTTGGTCAGCTGAAAATCCATGATCTCTCCTTATACGAATCCCATCATTTTGGGGATCCACAACACCACATCGGGAAAGAAGGTCAGCAACAGGAGAACAAATATCTGAATGGCGATAAAGGGCATCACCGCCTTGGATACAAAGATCAGGTCCCGGTTGGCGATCGCCCCGGTGATATACAAACTGACCCCCATGGGCGGTGTGCAGTAGCCGATGGCCAGATTCACCGTCATGATCAGCCCGAAATGCATCCAGTTGATCTCGAAGGCATTCAGCATTGGCAAAAATACAGGGCCAAGGATCATGGTGGCCGAGATGATGTCCATGAACATGCCCACGACCAGCAGCAGCGCATTCATTGCAAGCAGGAAGACAGCCGGCGATGAAACGGCGGAAAGGACGGTTTCCGTAATCCGGCCCGGAATGTCTTCCAGGGTCAGCAGGCGACCGAAGCAGGTGGCACCGGCCACGATGATCAGCAGCGTGGCCGATGTGACCGCCGAATTGACGGTAATCAGTTTAACCTGGCTGAATTTCATGGATCTATGGATGAACAGTTCCACGATGAAGGCGTATACACAGGCGACCACCGCCGCCTCGTTGGCGGTAAAGATACCGGAAAAAATCCCTCCGAAAATAATCACCGGCAGCATCAGCGACCAGAACCCTTCCTTGAATACGGCAAGAATATCCATGAAAGACGGAATCGGCATGCGTACAATCTCTTTTTTGTTTCTGAAAAAGAGATAGGAATAGAGGCACGTCAGAAACATGATCAACACCCCGGGCAAAAAGCCGGTGAGAAACAGTCCCTCGAGGGATACGTTGCTGATCATGGAGTAGAGGATCATGCCGATGCTCGGTGGTATGATCACGCCCAGGTTCGGTGATGTGGTCATCAGCCCCAGCGTGTATTTTTCAGGGTAACCATTATCCAGCAACGCGGGAATCATGAATCCGCCCAGCGCCACGACTGTGGCGACGGTTGAACCCGAAATGGCGCCGAACAGGCCACAGGCCAGCACACCGGCCATCCCCAGCCCCCCCGGCAGCCAGCTGACCAGCGCGTTGGCCATCTTGATCAGCTTTTCCACAATGGACCCGGCGGTCATGATGTTGCCGCACAAGATGAAAAACAGCACCACGACCAGGGCAAAATTGTCCATGCTCCGGAAAATGGTCTGAAACAGCAAGAGCAGGGGAAGGTCGGTAAAAAATAGGAATCCGAGGACGGCGGTAAAAAACAGGCACATGAAGACGGGAATGTAGGCGGCCATGCACCCCAGCAGAATCAACAGGATGATGATGTCGCTTAACTGCATAAATATGAGCTCCTTAGTTTTTCAATTTCTTTGGATTGGCCCCCTTCAGGCGTCTTTCTGGGGACTGAGTGAAGTCCTGGTAAATGATGTGAAGGGTCCTCAGAAACATCAACACCCCGGTCAACGGTAAGATAGCATACAAATAGCCAAGCGGAATCTGAAGGATCAACGTCTTTTGGAAGGTTCTGGCCTGTAACGCGGCCATCTGCCACCCGTAGTACATCATCAATGTTGAAAAAATTAGAACCGCCCCGTTGCTGAAATGGGTTAACGCCGTTTTTAGTTTGGGTATGAGTTGTACCGATGCATCGATCTTGATCATCGAACGGTTTTTTACGGCAACGCAACAACCGATGAAGGTTGTGTAGATAATGACTTCACGAACCAGCTCTTCCGACCATGCCAGGGTATAGTTGAATCCATAGCGCAAGACCACGTTTAAAAACAAAGCGATCAATGCAAAGACAACACTGATCAGCAGTGTCCACTCTTCAAAACGGGTAAGCCATCGATCGATAGCCGTTAACACGGTTTCTTTGCGGCCATAAGGGAGTAAAAAGGCAAAAGATGAAAGACCCACAGCCGTCAGGGTGAAAATAAGCGGATAAATCGAGTGGTTTGCCATAAAATAGACCTATCGAGCGAAGTTTACATAAGCAAGGGGCCGACATAGCCGGCCCCTTTTAAAACGTTGCAACATAGCTTTTTCAGGGTTTGTAACCCATGAATTCCTGAACCTCTCCCAGGAATTTGGTCGGCCGGTAGGTATCGCCGGGATAAAGTTTATTAATCTCATCCGCATACTTCACGTGGGCGACATCCCCCTTGCTCTTGACCCACGCCAGATCTTCTTCGGACAACTTGTAAAACAGGACGCCGGCTTTGGAAGCATTCGTGATTTGAACCGCCTCCTGAACCTTGGCTTCCGCCCGAATTTTGATGCAAACGTCGTGGACAACCGACTTAAAGGTCTCTTGCAGATCGGCCGGCAGATTGTTTACCCAAGCCTTGTTGAAAATCCAGATAAACAAGCCCTGTGCATAGTCAAGGTAGGTGTAATATTTACACACTTCAAATTTTTTAGTAATATTGCAAACCGTGGGCGTATGATCCAAACCGGTGATGACCCCCTGTTTCAGCGCAACAGGCACATCCGGCCAGGGCATAACCACCGGGTTGAAACCGCACTCTTTGTAAAATATTTGGTTCACTGCGGCCTCTGCGGTACGGAATTTTATCTTATTCGCTTCCTTGATGTTAGTGACGGGAGTGACCGTCGCCCATCCATAGTTTCCATAGGAGGTAATATCCAACCCCATAATTCCCTGATGGTCCATGGCATTCATGTAATGGTCAAACAATTTGCCTGATCCAACAAATTTGTCGAGTTTGTCAAACGAATTGATGAGAAACGGCAGATTGATCAAACCAAAGCGTGGGCCAAGGTTGGTCGCCGCTACGGAACTGACGCCCATCCCCTGAATGGCGCCCATCTGCAACTGGTTTAGCACCTCGACTTCGCCGCCCAGCATGGAAAACGGCTTGTAATCGACGTAGATCCGGCCGTCGGTTCGTTTCCATAACTCGTCACGAATGGCAAAACCGGCGTAAGCGCCTTTAATCACGGGATGCGACACGTTGGAAACGATGCATTTGTATTTTGCACCGGATGGGTCAAAACTCGGTTTCCATGCATCAATGAAAGGTTTCTTGGCAAATCCAGGACTGAACCACAAACCAATAATCACCAGCATCACACATACAATCTTGACTTTTCTGTTACCAATCATCCGGCTCCTCCTTTGGTTCTCCCGCTGTTAAAAAAACGACACCTAACAAGCTACTTAACAGCCACTAATTTTCTAAGTCGATGCAAATTTTAAATGCGTTTCATCAAATGAAATTCCTTCGGGTCGGATTTCCCAACAGATTGGTGAATCCGGGAAAATCGGTTCGACGGCTCATTAGCGGCCGCATTCCATTTTTCATTTCCGGCCCGCGGCAAGCTGGTGGGAATCTTCACGGCATGGATAAAATCGTTTCCCGGTCCGCATGCCGTAACGGTTGAGGGGTTACCAAGACGCCAAAAAGAAGACAACGCAGGCGTATCTGGCAATACACCTAAAAACCCGCAATGGTATCGGCTATATTTAATACTTTTATATCTTGTCGCACGCACGATTCAGGGGATAATACCTGATCCGATGCTGATGGGCCGGAAGATTACGGATGTAAAAATGAGCGCGTAACTACGGCCATTCGCACTCTTTTCTATAAAAACAGGAGAAAAAAGTCAAAGGGTTTCATCGAAGACGGGATGATAAAAAGGGCCCTGCCGGAGCAGGGCCTTTGGGGAATAAACAAGATGGGGGAAGACTTATTTGTCGGTTTCGGCTGAATCCGTTCCTGCCTTACCATCTTTTTCGGGTGAGGCGCCCTTCTCGGGAGCTTCCGTTTCAGCGCTATTCGCTCCGGTTTCAACGTCGGCGGCTTCGGACGGCGTATCTGTTTCAACCGGCGCCGGTCTGTCTGCGGCCGGTGCGATGGTCTCTACCGCCTTGGGTTCGCCAACCGCTGGTTTTTCCACTTCGTTGGATTTAATTTTTTTCATCTCGGTCGTTTTCGTATCATCCTGGCTTGTCAGCTCGACAAGGGTAAGGGATGCCGCATCGCCGGGTCGACGGCCGATTTTAACAATCCGCGTGTAGCCGCCGTGGATTGATCCGAACCGCTCAGGCGCCTCTTCAAAAATTTTTTGTACGACATCTTTTTCACGAACGATGGACATGGCCATCCGTCTGGCGTGAAGGTCGCCGCGTTTGGCCAACGTCACGATATGGTCGGCCCACCTTCGAAGCTCTTTGGCCTTTGCATCAGTGGTTGTGATGCGGTCATGCTTGAGCAGCGATGTCACCATATTTCTGAACATCGCCTGTCTGTGGCTCGTGGTCCGATTGAGTTTTACACCGCTTTTTCTATGTCTCATTGGAACGTTTACTCCCCTTCTTCGACGGATTCTTCAGGCGGGACAAAGCTGTCGAGCTTCATTCCCAACGAGAGCCCCATTTCGGACAACACTTCCTTAATTTCGTTGAGCGATTTTCTACCGAAATTTTTCGTCTTAAGCATCTCGTTCTCGGTTTTCTGTACAAGCTGGTAAATTTTCAAAATTTCTGCATTTTTAAGGCAATTGGCACTTCTCACTGAAAGTTCAAGTTCTTCTACGTTTCGGTAAAGGTTGTCATTAAATGCAGGTTTTTCTGACTCATCTTCACTGCCATCATGCTGAGGCTCGGCATCTTCATCGAAATTGATAAAAATACTCAGTTGTTCCTTAAGGATTTTAGAACTATAAGCAACGGCATCTTCTGGGGAGACACTGCCATCGGTCCAAACTTCCAAGGTTAGCTTGTCATAATCGGTACGTTGTCCGACCCGTGCATTCCCGACCACATAATTTACCCTGTTAATCGGTGAGAACACCGCATCAATAGGAATCGAGCCGATGGGTGCATCCTCATCCTTATTCGCCTCGGCCAGTGAATATCCTTTACCTGCCTTGACGATCATGGTCATTTTCAAAACGCCTTCACTGGTGAGGGTGGCAATATGGTGGTCAGGGTTCAAAACACCGACACGCCCGTCATCACTGGTAATGGCACCTGCCGTGACAACGCCTTCGCCAACCGCATCGATCCGAATGGTTCGTGGCGTTGCGTCGTCCATTTTCAGACGAACCTCTTTGAGGTTCAAGATAATCTCGGAAATGTCTTCATTCACCCCGGAAATCACACTGAACTCATGTTCAACAGATTCGAACTGAACGGATACAATTGCAGCGCCATACAAGGAAGATAGAATCGTTCTTCTCAAGGAGTTGCCTAATGTTATACCGAACCCTCTCTCCAAGGGTTCGCATACGAACTTTCCGTATGCATCGGTACTGCTGACGTGAACCTTGTCAGGCTTGATCATGTCACGCCAGTTCATATACATCAGTTCGTTATTAACCATTACATTTTCTCCAGAATTAATTGAAAATCAATGCAGTACTTTTTCTTAAAAGATTTTCTTGCTCAATGATCGTCCACAAATTTATTTAGAATAGAGCTCGACAATCAGTTGTTCCTGCATCGGCAGCGTAAGGTCTTCGCGAACTGGAAAACTTTTGATTTCACCTTTGAATTTTTCTTTTTCAACGCCAAGCCACTGTGGCATCCCCCTTCGGACCACCGCGTCTAAAGAATCGATGATGGCCTGAACCTTTCTGCTTTTTTCAGCCACCTCAACGGTGTCTCCGACTTTTACCAAAAAGGAGGGGATGTTTACACGTTTGCCGTTGATTAAAAAATGATTGTGTCTGACAAAATGCCTCCCCTGTGTTCTGGAATTGGTAAAACCAAGACGATACACCACATTATCCAGACGGCGTTCGAGAAGGACCAGTAAATTGGTTCCGGTAATGCCCTTTTTCCGGTCCGATTTTTGGAAAAACAGTCTGAACTGCTTTTCGGACAGGCCGTAAGTATTTTTGACTTTCTGCTTCTCACGGAGCTGAATACCATAGTCAGATGGTTTTCCGCGGCGGCGCTGCCCATGCTGACCGGGAGCATATCCCCTCCGGTCGAATGCGCATTTACTAGAAAAGCAGCGGTCGCCCTTTAAAAACAGTTTCATATTTTCGCGTCGGCATATCCTGCAGACGGATCCTCTGTATCGTGCCAATTCGTCCTCCTTTAAAATCAGACCGTAGCGTAGCGCATTTCGTTTAAGTTACAGCGGCGGCACACCGATTATACCCGTCTTCTCTTGGGTGGCCGGC
Source organism: Desulfobacteraceae bacterium UBA2771 (assembly GCA_002352605.1). GTDB lineage: Bacteria > Desulfobacterota > Desulfobacteria > Desulfobacterales > Desulfosarcinaceae > Desulfosarcina. The sequence continues at coordinate 8,518 of DEIP01000072.1, forward strand.
AACCGTTGTGGGGAATAGGGGTAACATCCTTGATCATAACCACATTAAATCCGGCTGCCTGGAGGGCACGAAGTGCAGATTCCCGACCGGAGCCCGGTCCCTTGACATAAACTTCAACACTTCTCACCCCATGCTCCATGGCCTTTTTGGCGGCATCTTCAGCGGTTAACTGGGCGGCAAAAGGTGTGCTCTTCCGCGACCCCTTGAAACCATGGATACCTGCACTAGACCATGAAATCACGTTTCCCGCGGCGTCGGTTATCGTAACGATAGTATTGTTGAACGTAGATTGAATATGAACAACCCCACTCGAAATATTCTTTCTCTCTTTTTTCTTCGTCTTGGTTCTTCTAGGCATTTAATTATTCCTGACAGATAGTTGATTACTTTTTTGCAGCGACCTTTTTCTTAATTGCTGATCGCTTTGGGCCCTTTCTCGTTCTGGCGTTGGTGCTGGTCCGCTGACCACGTACCGGCAGGGATCGCCTATGCCTTAGCCCTCGATAACAGCCTAAGTCCATAAGCCGTTTTATGTTCATGGAAACTTCGGTTCGAAGTTCCCCTTCTACCTTGATTTCGTTATCGATTACCTTTCGAATGCTGTTGATTTCAGCCTCAGAAAGATCGTCTGTGTTGGTATTTGGATCGATTTTAATTTTGCTAAGGATCCGATTGGAAACGGTTCTTCCTATACCGTAGATATAGGTCAGACCAATTTCTATCCGTTTACGCCTAGGTAAGTCTACACCAGCGATTCTTGCCAAAGTTGAACCTCCTCTAACCTTGCCTCTGTTTGTGTCTCTTGTTCTCGCAGATAACCCGAACGACTCCCCTGCGCTTGACTATTTTACACTTGCTGCAAATTTTCCTGACGGATGCTCTTACCTTCATCATCAACTCCTTCTTTCCGCAAAAAATATTTAAAATGCGGGTTTTGTGACTACTATTTTGACCGGTAAGTTATACGCCCGCGCGATAGGTCGTAAGGCGATAGTTCAACCGTGACCTTATCTCCGGGTAGAATCTTAATAAAATGCATTCTCATTTTTCCGGAGATGTGTGCCAGGACTTGGTGCTTGTTTTCAAGTTCGACCTTGAACATCGCGTTCGGCAGCGTCTCTAACACAGTGCCTTCAACTTTGATGGCCTCTTCCTTGGGCATACCACTCTCCTGCTTTTCGTATTGGTTTAATGATGCATCGGTATTCAGGACCATGATATCGATATGGCAGACGTTATCGTCTTCCCCGAATGCCTCCTTTTTTCAAAAATCCCTCATAATGGCGGGTAAGCATGTGCGATTCCATTTGAGCCACCGTATCGATTGCCACACCCACAACGATCAGCAAAGCCGTTCCGCCAAAATAGAAGGGTACATTGAAGCGACTGATCAAAATAGAAGGAAGCACGCACACCGCCGACACATAGATGGCCCCACCAAGGGTAATTCGGGTCAGTACACGGTCGATATAGTCGGCCGTTCGTTTCCCCGGTCGAATACCGGGGATGTATCCACCGTTTTTTTTCATATTGTCGGCAACATCAACCGGATTAAATGTCACCGCTGTGTAGAAATAACAGAAGAAAAAGATAAATCCGACATAAAGCAGCTCATAGAACAAGTTCCCCGGCCGCATGGCGTCGGCGATGGACTTCATCCAGGGGATCGTTATAAAACCGGCGACAGTGGCCGGAAACATGATGATCGATGAAGCAAAGATCGGCGGTATAACGCCTGATGTGTTAATTTTTAGCGGCAAATGGGTGCTCTGTCCCCCATACATGCGTCGTCCAACCACCCGTTTTGCATACTGCACAGGGATCCGCCGCTGCCCCTGCTCCACGAATACGATAAAGGCAATCACAAGGATCATCAGCAGTCCAAGAATAATGATGGCAAATATGTTCATCTCGCCGGTGCTCACCAGCCGAAATGTGTTCATGATCGCCGCAGGCATCCGCGCGACAATACCGGCAAAGATAATCAGCGATATTCCATTGCCGATACCCCGTTCGGTAATCTGTTCGCCCAGCCACATGATGAATGCGGTTCCGGCCGTCAGTGTCAATACCGTCATCAGCCGAAAGCCCCAACCGGGAAACATCACGATGGCGGCGCCACCAGGGGAGGTCATGCTTTCCAGGCCGACACTGATTCCCATCCCCTGAATGATGCTCAGGACCACGGTGCCGTAACGGGTGTATTGGGTTATTTTTTTCCGCCCCTGTTCGCCTTCATTTTTTAGCTGTTCAAGGTAGGGAATCACCACGGTAAGTAGCTACAAGATAATCGAGGCACTGATGTAAGGCATGATTCCTAGAGCAAAAACGGAAAGCTGTTCGAGTGC
>DEIP01000075.1:0-2925 GCA_002352605.1 Desulfobacteraceae bacterium UBA2771
GTGCCGCGGAAGATCTTGGATGCCCTCATCGCTCGGAGCGAAGGCCAAGTCCCCGATGACACGCATACGCGGAATTCGTGGTCCGTCCTTCAAACGATGACTGCGCCCGGGGAGAATCCACAAGCTGTCGGACAAATCCGATCCGTTGTCGCTGACCGACCGCTTCAAATGAACGCCAACGACATCCAGACCCGGACCGGGCAGGGAGAGGATAATCAGGTAAAAGAAAATGAACTGCCCAAAGACCGGTCGCCGGACTCAATGAGAAGTAGCGGTCCTGAATCCACCAAATTGCATCCATCTTTTCCGGATACCGCAACAGCAATCGCCGCGGAGCCATCAACAACCGTGCCGGACAAACCAACGGCGGTCCAGGCAGCTGCATTCACACGGACGGAAGCATCGGCGGCAAAAACGTTCCAAACCACGCTGATGGATCAAATCGTAGACAAGGCCGCCATCCGATCGCTTCACGGCCGTTCCGAGATCCATATTCGTTTGAAACCGGAATCCCTCGGCAAGGTGCAGATGAACGTCGCAACGGTAAAAGGAAAGGTGGTGGTTCGCATCCTAACGGACCTGCCGGTGGTAAAGGACGCCATTGAGATCCACCTGCATCAATTGAAAGTAGAACTTGGAAACCATGGATTGACCATCGACAAGTTCGATGTGGTGGTCAATTCGGATACGGATCAATCGCACAGCCGTGAACAATTTTCCCAGATGTTTAAAAATAATTCATCCAGGAACGGGCGGCGGCAGGACCATGAAGAGAACCCGGAAAAGGGGAATCGGGATCGCGGCAAAGAGGCCGACGATGATCAGCCCAATCGTGATGGGGTCAATTATTTTGCTTGATCCAAACAATAGGCCCCCCCAACGAATAGACGATTATCCCAGGAGGTAAAGCAAAATGACCGTAATGAGTGTCTCCGATGTGTACAGTCAAGCCGACACACCGACCACGCAGAACAACAGCGTCATGGGGAAAGAGGATTTTCTGGAACTGCTGGTGGCCCAATTGCAACATCAGGACCCGCTGAATCCATCGGAAAGTACCGAATTTACGGCGCAGCTGGCCCAGTTCAGCTCCCTTGAGCAGCTCCAGAATATCGACGCCAAGCTAAACGGATTTGAAGTCTATCAATCCACCTTAAACAATATTCAGTCTTCCGGATTCATCGGTAAAACGGTCACCGCCACCGGCAGTACGTTCGGCGTCGACGACGGAAAACCGGATCCCATCCGATTTGATCTGACCACTGACGCGGACAGTGTTTATGTTCAGATCTATGACAATTTCGGGGGGTTCGTAACCGATATCCAGGCCGGCAGCCGGCAAAAGGGCGAACAGCAGGTGGCGTGGGATGGACGGGACTCAAATGGTTCGGTCGTTGCCGACGGCACCTATACGTTCACCGTTATGGCCACGGATACGGATGGCGCCGCTGTCGCTTCCACCAGCTATACCACCGGTGTCGTCACCGGCGTCGATTATGAGACCGGTAATACCAACCTGTTGATTAACGAGCAGAAAATTCCTATCGGCTCGGTGATTCGTATTGCGGAGACGGCCGTCGAGGAAGCGATTTAATTCTTAATATAGACATCAGAAAAGGAGATCAACCATGATCGGTTCCATGTATTCGGGCATCTCAGGATTGAAGGCCAACACCAGTGCGATGGAAATTATCGGCGACAATATTGCCAATGTGAGCACCACCGGATTCAAAGCATCACGCGCATCTTTTGCCAACGTCTTCAGTTCGTCCTTGGCCCAGCACACGCCCCAGACAGGACGTGGTGCCGCACTACAATCGGTGCAAGTTCAATGGGATTCCGGTTCCTTGGAAAGCACCAATAGTTCAACCGATTTTTCCATCAACGGCTCAGGGCTTTTTGTGGTTCGCGATGGCTCCACTGACGCTTCATTCTACTCGCGGGCCGGCCAGTTTGAATGGGACAAGGACGGCAATTTGGTGAATACGGATAATTTCATCGTTCAAGGATACAGCATTGCCGCCGATGGGACGATCGGCCGCATCGATAATATTTCCTTGCCGGTAGAGACCAATGAGCCGAATGCCACTGAGAATATGACCTTTGGTCTTAATCTGAACAGTGATGCCTCGGACGGTGCAACATTCACCAGTTCCATTACCACCTATAACTCCTTGGGCTCCGAGGTGGTCCTGGACGTGGTGTTCACGCGTGATATAGATGCAACTGCAGTGCCGGCGATCGATCGTTGGAACTGGACGGTCAACACGGACCCCACCACCGCCACCTGTAATACAAACGGGTATATCGCCTTTGATAACGACGGGAACTTGGATCCGGCCGCTGCAGTATATGGTGAAGGTTCGCCGCCCGCTACTGCAGGCAACCCGGTAATTAATGTGTCGGGGTTGACCGGCGCCGATGATATGGCTGTTACCTGGACCTTTCTGAATGCCTCCGGAGCAACAGACGGCAGCGTCACCGGTTACAGTTCCGAATCCACAAAGACGGCCCAGAGCCAGGACGGCATTCCCTCCGGAAATCTGCAGACCGTATCGGTCGATGAAGACGGCTATTTCAGCGGCATTTACTCCAATGGTTCGATCATCCCTTTTGCTCAGATCGCCCTGGCGGATTTTCCCAGCTATTCGGGACTGACCAAGATGGGCAGCAACCTGTATTCAGAGTCCCTCTCCTCCGGTCAACCCTTGGTGGGCGTTCCGAATACGGCTAGTTTAGGTTCAATCGCACCCAGTACGCTGGAGATGTCCAATGTTGACCTGGCCACCGAGTTCGTTGAGATGATTACCACCCAGCGCGCGTTCCAGGCCAATTCCAAAGTGATTACCACCAGCGACGAACTGCTTAATGAGCTGATCAACCTCAAGCGCTAAGGACCGTGAACTTTATAAAGTGAACCCAATT
>DEIP01000075.1:2963-6922 GCA_002352605.1 Desulfobacteraceae bacterium UBA2771
TTTATTTCGTCCCCAATCCTTACCTGTGTTACGCTTGGCTTGGAGCAGGCGATGGGTGTTCCGTCAATGCCTTGACTCTCTCGTACGATTATTGATCCCCATCCTGACGTTTTCGATCCTGTTCACTTCCTTTATCTTGCCTAATGGGTCCGATATTCCGCGATCCCGCCGATTCCACAAAGATCTGAAAAAAAGTGGCATGCAACATGCTAATTCCTGTCGTAACCAATTATTCATCCTGAATGGTTCGGATTATTAAAATTATTCGGCGGAGGGCGACGAATGTCGAAAACCATCTTGATCATCATCATTTCGGTTGTGGTACTCTTTATGGGGATGGTAGGCGCAGGTTTTTTCATCCTCTGGGATAAGATCGCGCAAATTCCACAGGATCCGTCAATGATCGAAGGAATGGCCGCTGAAGAAGATGAGAATGTCATCGGTCCCTTGTACGCTCTGGACACCATGATCGTGAACCTGTCGGATCACGGGGGCAAGCGGTATCTTCGCGTGACCATGGCCCTTGAGCTGAGCGATCCGGAAGATGTGACCATCATCGAGAGTCGTCTGCCCCAGGTTCGGGATGCCATTTTGATGATTCTGCCAAGCAAAAAATACGACGATGTCAGCACCACCGACGGGAAAATCGCCTTGCGAAGTGAGGTGATGGATAAGATCAACAGCCTTCTGACCAAGGGCCATGTAAACAACATTTACTTTACCGAGTTTGTCGTACAATAGGAATCGACCATGGCCGACCAGATCCTGTCTCAAGAGGAAATCGATGCGCTGCTTTCCGCAATGGACAGCGGAGAGATCGATGTTGCCGAAGAAACACCGGAAGTTGCCGTCGACGTCCGCTCCTATGACCTGACCACCCAGAACATCATGCAGCGTGGTCAGTTTGATGCGCTGGAGGAGGTATACGACAAGTTTGTCAACCTGTTCCAGGCATCCCTGTCCGGTTTGTTTCAACGGGCCCTTTCAGTTAAGGCCATCTCAAGAGAAACGGTCAAATTCGGGGAATTCATCAAGGCTTTTTCGAATCCCACGGGGTTCGTCATTTTCGGCATGGAGCCGCTGATCGGATCTGCGCTCATGGCGTTTGAACCCAACCTGGTATTTTCGTTTATCGATTGTATGTTCGGTGGGGAAGGGAAGGCAATGGAAAAAATCCGTGAATTCACCATGATCGAGCGGCGGATGCTGCAGCGGATTTCCATGGCCGTGCTAAAGGATCTGGAAACCGCCTGGGATTCGGTCTATCGTATCCGGCTGTCGCTACGAAAAATAGAGACCAAACCGGAATTTGTCTATCTGGTTAATCCCAGCGATCAGCTGATCATCGTTGTCTTTGCCATCAGCACCGAGTCGTTTTCCGGCAACATCCACTTGTGTCTGCCTTACCTCATGCTGGAACCCATCAAAGATCAGCTGAGTTCCAGCTATCTTCGCGAAAAAGACCGGGCCAGTTCGTTTGGTGATGAAATCCGCAGTCTTCTGGGACGTACCGAGGTCAATCTCGTCGCCGAATTGGGAAAAACCGTTTATACCGTTCAGGATATTTTAAATTTTGAGGTGGACGACATCCTGCGATTGAACACCGGTCCTCAGAACAACGTGGTTGTGAATATTGAACGTGTCCCCAAATATCTGGGGATGCCCGGCGTCGTTAAAGGCAACAAGGCGGTTCAAATTACCGAATTGATCGATCCGGACCGGGGAAAGGGATAATCGATGACCGAAAATAAGAATCAAGTCAGCGCCGAGCTTGCCACCGACGAGAAGCCGACAGCGCCGCCATCAGCAACATTTGAAATTTCCAACACCATCTCCGGTAAAGCGGGTGACGGTGGTGATAATCTGGACTTGCTGTTGGACATTCCCCTGGAAATTAGCATCGAACTGGGGCGCACGAAGATGTTGATCAATGATCTGCTTAAACTGGGTCAGGGAGCGGTCATCGAACTGTCCAAAGAGGCCGGTGATACGCTTGAAATTCTGGCAAACAACCGGTTGATTGCCAAAGGTGATGTGGTGGTGGTGAATAAGAAGTACGGTATCCGCCTTACCGAGGTGATCAGTCCGGTCGAACGATTGGAGAAACTGGGATGAACGGTACGCCTGACATGATGACTGCCGGCTTGAAAATGATTGCCTCACTGGGGGTCGTACTAGGCATCATTCTTTTTCTCTTGTACGGGATGAAAAGACTCACCCGCCGGCGGATAGGCGTTACCGGTGGAAAACGGATCCAAGTGCTGGAAACCCACTACATTGGCGTTAAAAAAACCATTTCCTTGGTCCATGTACCGGGAAAGGTGCTGGTGCTGGGTATTTCCGGTGATCGCATCAACCTGCTGGATAGCCTCGATGAGACCATTGTTCCGCAGATGCCGTCCGGCGAATCGAAATCCTTCGGACCGATGCTGACCGATCGATTGAAAAAAATCGGCGGCGGGTTCAAGGGAAAGGGTGTGCCGTGATAATCACGACCGCTCCACAACCGGTTTGCCGATGCAACCGGATAAAAAAAGCCATGGTCCAGTTTGGTGTGTCGGCGATCATACTGGTTGGTTTTGTCGTGTCGGCCGGCAGTGCGTGGGGGCAGACGCCGGCACCGCTGATCAGCATCGGTCTGGATCAAGCGGCGGATCAGGGAAAAGTGGCCATGGTCATGCAGCTGTTTTTGCTCACGACCGTGCTTTCCCTGGCACCGTCGATCCTGATTATGCTGACCTCTTTTACCCGCATCGCCATCGTCTTTTCCCTGCTTCGACAGGCCATGGGGACCAACCAACTGCCGCCCAACCAGGTGGTGATCGGCCTGTCGCTTTTTTTGACCTTTTACGTGATGGCACCGGTGTGGGATCAGGTGAATCAGGAAGCCTTACAGCCGCTTTTGGCCAAGGAGATCGATCAGATGCAGGCGCTGGACAAAGCGATTGGCCCCATCCGTAATTTCATGATTACCCAGACACGGGAAAAGGATCTGGCCCTGCTGGTCAGTATCGCCAAGATGCAGCGTCCTGCCAATATCGGTGAGGTTCCCACCATGGTGCTGATCCCATCTTTCATTATCAGCGAACTGAAGACAGCCTTCCAGATCGGTTTTATGCTTTACGTGCCCTTTTTGATTATCGACATGGTGGTGGCCAGCGTCCTTTTGTCCATGGGGATGATGATGTTGCCGCCCGTTACGGTGTCTCTACCCTTTAAACTGATGATTTTTGTGCTTGCCGACGGTTGGCACCTGATCGTCGGATCCCTGGTAAAAAGCTTTGCCTGAAGGAGTGTTCACCCATGACCCCTGAATTTGTCACCGGTTTTTTTATGCAGGCCATCAAAACGGCGATCCTTCTTTCCGCACCCATGCTTGCCGTGGGTCTTATCACCGGGGTGTTGGTCAGCATGTTCCAGGCCGCCACCCAAATCAATGAAATGACCCTGGTCTTTGTGCCCAAGATGTTGGGTGTGGCTCTGGCGATGCTCTATTTTTTTCCCTGGATGATGAAGGTCATCATCGGGTTCACCCAGAACATGTTCATCAACCTGCCTACTTACATTCGATAGCGGTAACGATGGATAGGAACGATGGCAACGTTTAATATCCCCCTTGACGCATTTTACGGCGTACTGCTGATTTTTCTCAGGGTTGCCGCCATCGTTTTCAGTACGCCGATTCTGGATTCTGCAACCATTCCGGTTGTTTTCAAAGCAGGATTGGCTTTTTCGGCAAGCATCCTGTTGCTACCGGTGGTGGATGCTGTCGTTAGTGTGAAGGATTTGAGTTTGATGACTTTTGTCATCGGCATTCTCTCCGAAATTGCCATCGGCGTGACCATCGGGCTGTCGGTAAAGCTGTTGTTTGCCGGTGTTCAACTGGCCGGACAAATCGCCGGTTTTCAAATGGGGTTTGCCGTAGCCAATGTGGTGGATCCGACCACCAGTGCTCAGAT
>DEIP01000149.1 GCA_002352605.1 Desulfobacteraceae bacterium UBA2771
GACCCGTTCGCCCTGAAAGAATCCTTGGACGATGTGGTGGTCAGCTGTGTCAATGTCGTGGGGGTGGAAGTGAACCGGGCCAGCGTCCGGCTACTCACCTATGTATCCGGTTTGGGACCGCAACTGGCCAAAAACATTGTCGCCCACAGGGACGAACATGGTGCCTTTACCGGCCGCAAAACGCTGAAAGCCGTCAAACGGCTGGGCCCCAAAGCCTTCGAACAGTGCGCCGGTTTTTTGCGGATCAAAGGCGGAGAAAATCCCCTGGATGCCAGCGCGGTCCACCCGGAAAGCTACCCGGTGGTCCAGGCCATGGCCGACGACTTGGGCTGCAGCGTATCCGATCTGATGAACGATGCCGGCCTGCAAAAAAAAATTGACGTGAGCCGCTACGTCACCGAGACCGTCGGCTTGCCTACCCTCACCGACATCCTCGATGAATTGGCCAAACCCGGTAGGGATCCCCGGGAGCCCTTCGAACATTTTTCTTTCGACGAAAACGTCGCTTCCATCCAGGACCTTGAACCGGGCATGAAGCTTCCCGGTATCGTTACCAACGTCACCAATTTCGGTGCTTTCGTGGACATCGGCGTACACCAGGACGGTCTGGTGCATATCAGTGAACTGTGCGACCGGTTTGTCAAAACGCCATCCGATGTGGTCAGCGTTCAACAAAAAGTCAGTGTTACCGTGATGGCGTTAGACCCGTCCCGCAAGCGCATCTCCCTGTCCATGCGCAGCAAACCGGGCAGGAAACCCAAAGCGAAGAAAAAAGGGGAAGCCCCCCGCAAAACCGGCCCCTCCGGCAACCTGAATAGATCCAAAAAAACGTCCAAACCGGCAGCGCCCAGACCCTTTAACAACCCCTTTGCCGACGCCTTTGACAAGGCGTCGGATAGCCAATCGTCATAGAGGTGCCAATGCCGAAAAATGGCAGCATAAAACATCGATGATCGCCGTGGTCCAGCGTGTAATCAGCAGCAGCGTCACGGTCGACGGGGCCGTGGTAGGGGCTATCGGCCCCGGCCTCAATGTACTGTTGGGGGTGGCCGATGGTGACGGGAAGACCGATGCCGAATACCTGGCCGCCAAGGTGACCAACCTGCGCATCTTCGAAGACGACCGGGGCAAAATGAACCGCTCATTGCTGGACACCCAAGGGCGGATGCTCGTGGTTTCCCAGTTCACCCTGCTGGGGGACTGCCGCAAAGGCAGACGACCGTCCTTCATCAATGCCGCCGAACCGGTGCCGGCACGGCAGTTCTATCGGCATTTTGTCGACCATGTGAAGGCACTGGGCATCGACGTCCAAACCGGTCGGTTCGGTGCCATGATGCGGGTCAACATTGTCAATGACGGACCGGTCACCTTGCTGGTTCACAGTCGATAACCGGGACCCCATCCACCTATTCGCATCGGTTTTAAAAAGGCTTGCAATGACGCCAAGATTGGCCTAAAACACTTCCACGATTTCAGGTGGACCGCGATTAAAAACCGGGTTCGTTCCGGGGTCCTCGAGCAAAAGGCCGGTGTGATTTTCGGCCGTATAAAAGGTCCGTGTTTACCGCTGCAACATTGCGGGTAAAAAGCGATTATAAATGAATGACGCCCCCGTAGCTCAGGGGATAGAGCATCGGATTCCTAATCCGTGCGCCGCAGGTTCGAATCCTGCCGGGGGCACCAATTATATCAATATGTTATATTTCCTTTGTCATTTCATTATTTAAGGCCATGTAACATATGTGTAACAATTCATCGCCTCTTCTATTCCCGCCCTTCTTTTTAGGTATGGGGAGGCAGACTATCTCAGAAATATGATTTAGGGGGTTTGATGGACTTTTTGTGGCACTTTTGTGAACCGTGTATGAAACGTGATTGGGCTATCGGTGTGGGTTTGATGGTGGTGCATGGATTGTATGACACTCGCGTTCAGGATCAATTTCGAATGTTTTTTTAAAATCAGAAATTTGAGCGTTTTTGGCCTGATCTTACGCAAGATTTGCAGATAAAATCAGAAATTTGTAATGCTTTTTTTTATTTGAAAAAAGCGTGACTTTAAATATCTTTTTATACATCCGAAATATTAATTCCAAGATCACCTGCTAATAGTTCAAGAATTCCTCTTGGTAATGGCCAATCTTCAAGTAATCTTCTTTTCCGATTTTTTAACATCCAATAAACAAAGAAAACCGTGCTCTGTTGATACAATACACTATCATTATACCGTTTTTTGATTGTTTCAGATAAAAAAGCATATTCGGAAAGCATGGCTTGAATATTGTCCACTAGATGCTCATCGATAAATTGCTCAAATTCATCCCAAATTATAATAGATGCTTTTTGAGTATGAGATTCTATTTCTGTATTACGGGAATAGATCCCATTTAATTTTTCAAGGATTTTGTGCTCTTCGAGTGGCCCGTAGTTAAGCAAATTAGTTACATCTCTAAAAAAATCATCGGTTGTTTCAATAAGAGCCATGCTTTTTGCAACTGTTCGATGCACTTTTGGCTGAACAGCTCTTTTGCTTTTATAAATAGCATCATGAGTTAATTCTGCGTGGGCGTGTTGCAGAAGTGTTCTGATTTGGACTTCACAGGGAGTTGATCTATGAATATTAATACCTTCATAAACGATGTCTTTGTTCGGGCGCAGGATGCAATGAACTGATTGGTATGTAAAAAGAAGAGGGTCGCGTTTTCTATCTTCCTCGAAATGTTTACAGGTGGTGAAATCCCAATCCTCATGATCTTCAATTATTTTATAAATTTCATGAATGTCGTCTATTAATAGTACAATGAACCGAATACCAACCTTGTCCTCTATTTCATTGTAAGGATCAGAATATTTCTTTCCATCCCGGTAAAATGCTTTATCAATAAGGGACTTGTCGTCCTTAAGACGGCATTTCGCAGGAACCTTAAGAAAAACATCAAGGTCCTTCCCTCTTTTTTCTAATGCTTCAGTTACAGTCTTTAAAATATAATGGCCCCAGGCATCATAGACAGGCTTGTCTGATTCCCATATTTCCTTAAATTCAGCTTCATTCATTCTTGATCAATTATCCTGTCCTTGATTATTACATTTGTCCATTCTACTGGGGTTCCTGACTCATCAGGATCGCCTTCCATTGTCTGAATGGTAACCAATTCTTCAAATGTATCTGATGGCGCAATAATTTTTATTTTACTTTGAAATTGTACCTTTCTAAGTTTAAGTTTGCTCTCAATATGCTCAATATCTTTGGTGAACGCGGTACTCGGTAAACCTGATTCTTCAATGTGGCTGGTGAATAGGTCCTGGGTATCTATATTGAAGTACCTTTCTGCAAACTCTGACGCACTGATTGTCGAAGATGTCTCGACCTTAAGATATGTGGTCAAGGCATTAAAAAGATGAATCTTCTGTGTTGATGAGATTTCAAGGCTCGCTATAAACGATTTTGCAGATTCATAAAACTGTTTGGTTGTTCTCGCACTCGTTTGAGGGTATCCGCAACCAAGAAAATCAGAATAAAAATATTTAGCTGCTGCTTTTCCTTCCGCTTTGCTTATTTGGTAATCTGATACCATCACAATCCACTTATCATTCAGACCAGAAATAGGTACATTGTAGCCATTTTTCTCAAAAAAGCCTGCTGTTTTGTAGAGACGTGTTCCTGGTGTAAGTAACAATTCTTCAACAAATTTTAGCGATATCTCTTTCGTTGCAGGGTTAACCTCTTTTTCATACCCACTATGAACCTCTGCTTTAATAATTCCAAGGTATTTTTTTTGCGAAATTCCATACATGCCGTCAAAAACAACTATTATGCCGCCTGGTATAGATCTGGAATGTTGTGCATCAGTAAGTTTCTTTGCGATATCATGAGATGATATTGCGAATGAGTCATTGTTCTGATCAACTATCGTATCAACGATAGAGGGGATGTAATCAGGTTCTTGATTAACTATTTCCATTTGAACTGCTTTGGATTCATTGCCAAGAGCATTAACTATACGAGTTTTAAATGTTTGCATGGCGTCATGCGCAAAAATTGTATACTCATGGCTTTGCAACGGGGGGAGCTTTGTGCCATCTTGATCTCGTTGATATACTTGATGGATGATTATTCGATCAATAGAAAGATTTGGTAATAACATTTATCAGCCTCCACTATAATTTCACTATTTGTATACATCCAGCAAGGTTAGGGACTGTCCGCTAAGTGGCTCAAAAATCAACAATATATGTTTATCCTTGGATGTTTGAACGATCACGTATCTATTGTTGATCGGGATGGTCATGCCAACCCGAAGATCACCGTTAAAAAAAGTCGCTCAGAACTTGCCTATAAAAGTAACGCAGGGCTGAGGCAGATCAGGAAAATACAGGGCAGATGGAACTCAGATGAAGATAAGTGATTTTTCCGCGGTGTTTGCGAGGCATGTGCGGCCCGTTATTATGTGTAGCTTGGTTGGACGGGCCGTCACTCCAAACAAGCCTTATTCCCCCACAGCCTTTCTCCTCTCTCCACCCATCCTACGTTCATCGCCAGTATAAGGTTTGGTGCCTTGGCGGCGATCATCCGCATTATTGCGACGATCCGTACTGTGTCTCGCCTTTTGTTCCGCCTGTGCCTGTATGTAGCCTCCTATCCGGTAAAACTCTTTTATCGATGCTCTTTCCAAGGCCACCAGGGCCTGGTTGATCTCTATGGCAAACTCTTTGTCATCGAAATTCTTAATTATAGACTCATGTTTCATATCCAAGGCGTTGCTATTTAACGAATTTTTTGTGTTGAGGAAGGGCTCGCCTACCCCTGATATCAACCAATCAATGCTGACTTGAGGGTAATGAGATTTTAGCCCGCGATAAAATTTTGTTCCAGGTTCCTGATCTCTTTTTAGATAATTGTATATCTGGTTTTCACTAATACCGCATTGCTTTGCGAATATCTTTTTATCAACTCCGGACATGCTAATTATGTAGCCAAGCCGGCTTCTAAAATCACTAAATCTTGTTTCGTTTGTCATGGCCCGACTAACGAACGACTAACGAAACGCTTTCGTTAGTCGTTATATGATAATATATTAGTAGTTTATAGAATTATATGGATTTTTGACTAACGAACAACATATTTATACGAAAAACAGTTGACGACCACATAATTCTTGTGTACCCTGCTTTACAAGTTAACGCGCAAAATCACCTTATCCCGACAGGGTGAAAACTGTCAACGTCCGAGTGGCCTCTAAAACCGGACAGCTCATCACGAGACGACGGACATGATGAACAAACCCATCCAACTCGAACTCTTCAACCAACCCACCTTGAACGTTGTCAAGCCTGTCAAGGAGGCTCTGAACAACGATGTCCGCACCTGCGGACTTTCCCGCGAGCAGATCGTGGATCGGATGAACGACCTGGCTGCCAGTTACGGTGTCGGCCTGGTCAGCGGTAACGGAAAACGTTTGACCATCGATACGTTTGAAAAATGGCTGAACCCAAATGACATGAACCGGCAGATCCCGCTTAAGGCCCTGCCTGTTTTTTGCGCTGCGGTCGGCAAGTGCTCCGCCATCGATGTGATGGTCCAGCCGATGGGCCTGCGCGTCATCGGCGATCGTGAGCAAAAACTCCTCTCCTGGGCGGAAGCCAAGATGGCGATCAAGGAAAAGAACAAAATTGTACGCAAACTGGAGTCGTATTTTTAGATGAGACGAAAACAAAAAGTGACTTTCACCTTTTATGTGGATGAAAGCGACGATGACAGATCGATCAGCCGCAAGGTGATTGCAAGGCGTATCCGGTCGATCGCCCTTAGGAAAGGCGAGCTGATGTCTGCATGGGCAAACGAGCTTGGGGTGACACGGGCTTTTGTTTCCCAGGTGGTTGCCGGTCGGCGCGGCACGCAATATGTCAGGAATTTTATCGAGACGCGGTTGAATGAAACATTTTGGAAACAACCCAACCAATAGAAAAGGAGAATCATCGTGAAAGATTGCATGAAAGAAGAGACTTGGCTGGAATTGACGGACCGGAGGGTGGCGTAGGGAAAACTAAAACGCCAATGGTTTTGCCCCGTTTGGCTGACCGAAAATATCGGCTGCCAACGAAAGCGAATCCACGAAATCGATAGGGAAGATCAACCAGCCAATATCGAAAAGAAGCTTCACGGACTCGTTATAAAAAGATGCAGCAGACGAAATGATTTCGATTTGATCCAAATTAAGCCCGCCAATATCGGCACACGATGCGAATCGTATCGTACTAAAATCAAGGAGATTAAAATCAAATGAATAGGCAAGAATTCGATTGTTTGTGTCATGAAAACAAAACCCATCCGCCGTGCAAGGGGATTGAGCCCCATCATCCAACCACATTTCCCCCTGATAATACGTTGTCTCTTCGTCCGGAAACTCAATTTCCGGCCTGTATATCACGAAGGCCCGATGAAATAAGCCCGGAAGATTTTTTGAGATATGTGAAAGCTGTTTCTCCATCAGCGTATGAGCCACTTTTAGCGGTTGTAACAGATCGTGAAGCATGGGCCAACTTTCGCCGAACGGTAGCCGAGGATTTTTATACGGGGGCATCATCGAGTTTTTTAGAACGCATGCCATTGTACCCGCTCTGCTTCGGAGAACCAAGGGGGATGCCGCGCCAAACTTCGGTTGTTTATTCAAAGACTCATCGGTTGATTTCATTTGAAGACCTCGCTGAAATTGCTCTTACGGTTTTAAAACAAAGGGAAATCATTAAACGGATTCGATGGAGTGTCTATCGGCCTATCAGAAAAAACAACCAATAGCAAAGGTGGAGAGATGGAAATCGCTCAAATGACAGACGTGGAATGTCAGGACCTGGAACACCTGGAAAAGGTTGTTGAAGACAATATGGTTTCGTGGATGAAGGTAGGGTTTGCCTTGAAGGAGATCCGGGACCGGAAATTGTACCGGACAAAGTATTCAACCTTCGAGCAATACACGAAAGACCGTTTCGATTGCGCCCGCTCGACAGCGTATCAGTACCTGTCCGGCATTTCGGTAATCGAAAATGTCCGCAATGCGGACAAAAGTTTTCCCGTGCTGCCTGAAAAAGAGGCGTTGGTTCGTCCGTTGACCCGGTTGGAGCCGAATGAACAACCCAGGGCATGGGGGATGGCTATCAAGCGAGCCCTTGACACCGGTTCCGAAGGTATTCTCACCAAACACGTTGTATGGGCCGTCGAGTGTTTGCGCGGTGAACCAATCGAGAAGGTCAAGACTCGTATCTCAACGAGTACGGGAGATCTTCCAGATGAATTCCGTGACGCATTTCGATCGATCACAGAAAGTATTTTTGCAGCCAGAACAAACCGATTCAAGGGTATTGACCGAAAAAAGATGGTTGAAATCCTGGATGGTCTGAAGCGGTTACTTGAGGGGTGATCATGAAGACTGGGGAGACACTTTCCATACAAGAAATCAACCGGGTTTCCGGCGTCAGTGTGCGGGTGTTACAGCTTCGCGCATCAAAGGAAAAATGGTCATGTGTCGATCTGCCAGGCAGGGGCCGTGGCGGAAGAATCCGGTGTTACAATATAGACCATCTGCCGGAAGACATCCGTCTCCTTTATAATAAAGAGGTGGTTTGTAACCTACCTACCGAATCTAACACCCATCTCCTTGCAACATCACCGGTAAAAACACCGGTCATGGCAATGAGCGTGCCCCAAAAGATTAAATTCGCCGCCAAGACCGATTTATTGCTGCATTACACCAGCGCCGTGGCCGGTGCCGGCCACGGCAAAAAGACAACGGCGCGGGACAACTTCATGCTGGCCTACAACAACGGCCTGATCTACCGGGAAATTTTTGCCATCGTCGGTGAGGTTTCCTGGAAGACCATCGAAGGTTGGAAACGCACCGTGCGTGCCGGCGGGAACCTGGCCGACCGGCGCGGGAAAGCGCGCAAGGGGAAACGGATTATTACCGCCCAACAGGCGACCATTCTGATGCAGGTGGCCCTACATCCCAATGCATTGCTGATATCGGAGGCAACCCGTGAGGCAAAGCGCCGGATGGCCGCCGCAGGAATCGATAACGGCCACAACCCGTCGACGTACCGGCGCTGGCTGACTGATTTCAAGGAACACAATTATGATATCTGGTGCTTTCAGCGCGGCGGGAAGAAACGCTGGAATGATGAGTGCTGCCTTTCCATCGACCGCAACCCGGAGTTGATCAATGTCGGCGACGTGCTGGTGGCTGACGGCCACACACTGAATTTCAATACGCTTAACCCGTGGACCGGCAAGCCTCAGCGCATGACGCTGATCACATTTTTTGACATGCGGTCGAACATGCCGTGCGGATGGGAGATCATGCCAACGGAGAACACGGCTGCGATATCATCTGCGCTTCGCCGGGCGATTCTGTTTCTTGGTAAAATTCCACGCGTCGTCTACCTGGATAACGGGCGGGCGTTCAAGGGCAACTATTTCACCGGCACCGATCTCGAGCAGGCAGGCCTGTCAGGCATTTACGAGCAACTTGGCATCCAGACCGTATTCGCATGGGCCTATCATGGCCAGTCAAAAACAGTGGAACGTTTTTTTGGGACACTTGCGGAGCTTGAGAGAAAGGCACCGACCTACACCGGAACCAGCATTGTGAAAAAACCGCCGCGCATGAACCGCGGAGAGAAATTGCACCGCAAGGTCTTCGACAAAGTCGTCGGCGGAGAATACCTGACCTTGGAAATGACCCATCAGGTGATCGCCGGCTGGTTCGATGAGTATGCCCATCGGCCTCAGGAACGCAGTAAATATCTGAAGGGATGGGCTCCTATGGATCTGTTTTCGCCAGGGCGCGGCCAGGGGATTGATCCTGTAGAACTGACCGCGTTGATGTGGGCCAGGAAAGGCGCGGTTATTCGTGCCAGCCGGATATCCCACATGGGCCGCTATTACTATCACAATAATTTATACGGCCGGCATCACCAGGTGGAGGTGCGTTACGACCTGCAAGACCCAAGCTATATCGCCGTTTACGAAAATGGCGAGTTCGTCTGTATCGCTACGGAACAAGACCAGATCCACCCGATGGCCACTCATTTGGGCACGGATAAGGATCGCGCCAAATTGTCCGAATACTGTGAAATAAAGGGGCATCAATTTAAGATAGCCAGTGGGTTGTCTCAGCAATTATTGGAAAAAGAGGTGCTCCCGGCCCATCAACAGCAATTGGCAAGGGACGGTGTCTCTCCGACAGGACCCTCCCCTACCCCGTTAGAACCGGAACCCAAGCAGCTCACAGCCGCCGATGAGAAACGGATTGAAGCGGAAGCGGCCGAGTATTTTGAGCAAAATGAGAAGGAAGAGACCAACGTATTTACCGAACTGGAAGGGATGGAGGATCTGGATAAATACGAGCAGCTCCTCAAGCTGGATGCCCGCCAGGTGATGATTCCGAAACAGTGGCTGGCCTTCATGCGTTATTTCGAGCAGACGCCGCAATATAAGAGCCTGGAAAAGAGCGATTATTGGGAAGAGATCCGGGCTGCAGAAGCTGCGATGGCAAGGGCAATATAAGTTTTCCTACTGGAAAAAAAAGGAGAGATGATGGCACTTACAATGTCAAAGACGGAATTTATTCAAACGCAGAACGTGCGGAACGTTGTACTGATGATGGACGATATCCGAATGGACATCGACGAGGGTCGGTTCGGCGTGGTGTGCGGCGGCGCCGGTCTCGGCAAGTCCAGGACCATCAAGTGGTTTCACTCCAACAACACCGACACGGTTTATATTGAATCAACCGCTATTTGGTATTCCAGCGAGCTTGAGTTCCTACGGGATTTTTGCCGGGAACTTGGGATCGAGGATGTTGCCAAGCGCAAGGGCCGTTGTTTCCGTGACATCGTCGACCATCTTTTTGAAAATCCGGACACCATCATTCTCATCGACGAGGTGGACCGGTTGAAAAACATGCATCTGGAGTTGATGAGAGACATCACCCGAATGACCCTTTGTCCCATCGTATTGATCGGGGAACGGAAACTCCTTCCTTTTATGCAGCGAAACGAGCGGGTTTGGACGCGGACATTCGAGCCGGTGATGTTCAAGCCGATGAAACAGAGCGACGTGATCATCTACGCCAAGGACGCCGTTGGTGTGCAGATCAGCGCCGATATCGCCAACATCCTCCATAAGACCAGTACCAAGAATACATCAGACGGCAACTTCCGCCTGGTAAAACGCGCATTGCAATACTGCGTTCAGTACGCCAATGCCAAAAACACCGATGAAGTCACGCCCGACATCGCCACCGCTTCCATCAAATCAGCCATCAGATGGGCCAAGAATTAGGGGGTTGCCATGCAAAAGTCTTTTGCTCAGCGCATGCGGGATGTGATGCGGATCGACCTGAAGGGCCGGGATGAGGTCTCCTATCAGGACATCGCCCTTCGTTTGGATCTTGTATCAAATAAGGAGAAACAGCCGATATACCGGTCCATGCGCGATTTCATGAAGCGCAATGAAGTTGTCCGCCTTCGGCCGGGCGTTTTCAGGTACGACGGCAAGAAATACGATCCACGCCCGGCCACGAAAACACACTGCATGTATCGCCTGATCCGTGCCAACCGCCGCGGCACCATTGGGGTAGACGACCTGATGGCCAACTGCCAGGTCGAGAAAAGTACGGCCCAGGAATATCTCAGGTTGCTTGTCCGCCGAGGGATGATGAGACGGATTCCCATGCCGAAAAACCGGCCGCCAAAATACCAGATGATCGATGATCCGGGCCCAAATCTGGTTAAAAACGACGAGAACGCGGAGAAGCTTCGGCGGATCCGAGGATTAAAGACCCTGGCCAGGGAGGCTATGGACGCCATCCAGGAGGGCCTGGATGTTGCCGTGGCGGCGGTTGAATCGATTGAGGGCGAGCTTTCGGAGGAAATGTCAGATGAATGATGCGCAATGGGATGCCGTAGAAGAACGGCTCTGTAGCTTTTACGGCCATGTCTGCCTGGACTGCGACGGATATCGATTGAAGTTGAGATTGAGCCGGATATCAACATTTAAAAACGCCATCACCTTTTATGTGAACGGCGTACTGGAAGGGGGATGGTTTCTATCTGATTGTGAGGAACGGCGGCGGTTTTTCAGGCCGGCCGCCACATATCTATGGAGTACAAAAAACCGCTGCGTGTTCAACAAGATGTCTAAGAAAACGCTGAAAGCAATGAATATTGATCCCAACAAAAAGAGCACGTTTTTCTATTCCTCTTGGTGCAACTTCAAGAGCATGCGCCGTCACCTTGAGAAAAACAACTCATCCATAACCCTCATTGAAGAGGAACAAAAGGAGGCCGTATGAAATCATTTCTTGGCAAATCCGCTATGTTTTCGAGATCTCCAGGGCCCGGGATCCAGTTGGAGCGGGCGATCCTGTGCTTCAACTGTGAAACCGTATCCGAACAGTACAAAGATGGGAACTGCCGTCACTGCGGATCGTCATCCACGGTGAACCTTTCCAGGATTATCCCCAGGCCTTCCCTGCCGGTCGATATCATAGATCCCGCAAGGAGGGCATGATGCCGATTAATAAAAAACAGATTTCCATGTTTCATACGGCCAAGGCCCAGGTAGGGATGACGGCCGACGAGAAAGAGGCTCTGCTGAGCGGCCTTGGTGTCACATCAACCAAGGAACTGACCCAGGATATGTTCGACCAGGCCATATTGCACTTTGAGCGCATGGGTTTTACGCATACGAATAAATTTTATCGACCGGCAGGCAGTAAAAAACGATTGATATCAAAGATCGTCGCCATCCGCGAAGACATCGGCGTCAAGGATTCATACATCGACGCCATCGCTCAGAACATGTTTAAAAACAAGAAAGGCACACCGATCGGATCTTATCGGTGGTGCACCGCTCAGCAACTGCATAAACTCGTTGCAGCACTATCCTATCACCAGAATCGCCAGAAAAAGGCATCCAGATGATCCGGCTGTCGTTGCATTTTTGCGACAACTGGCTGATCCGGGTCGGGAACTGGCCCACTGAGGCGTTGATTCAAAAGGTGTTGCGCGAGTCTGTGCCTGTGCATCCGTGCCGGAACCTTTTCGATCGGGACGGAAACAGTTACCGGGTTTTTGCCATATATTGGCACCCCGACCTGGACGTGGTGATCAAGGTCGATGAATACGCCGGCAGAGCCATTACCGTGCTCAGCCGCGAGAATTACAACCAGCGGAACGGGCAGACCGGAGGTAAAATAAATCATGGAAAAAAGAAAAAACCAAAAGGCCGACGATCGGCTTTTTTACATCGGCGTGCTTACAAGCGAGCAATGCCAGTGCGAACGGATTAAAAAACAGGGCCGGGCCCTGTGTTTCGGGTGCTTTATCAAGTTGCCCGGGGACCTTGCACGTGCACTGTACCGGCCCATCGGCGCCGGGTTCGAGGCAGCTTACGACGACTGCTGTCGCTATCTGAACGAATAACAAGGAGAAACGGGATGAGTATCAATCGGATGACCCCGGAGGATGTTGAAAAGGCAAGGACGCGCCTGTTGCTTGTGATGACACGGCATGCCGGACCCAACAAGAAAATCGGCATGGGTGAATTATACGAACAGGTGTTCGATCGCCAGTATCATCATCGCATCAACGACACCAGGCAGCTGCGCTATATCATCACCAATCTGCGTAATGACGGGGTCCCCATCGTCAGCAACTCATCCGCTACCAATGGCGGGTACTGGCTTGCCGCCAGTGCAAGTGAGATCACGCTGTATTGCGCGAAGGGCCAACGACAGGCCATCGGAATGTTGGCCAGAATAGCTAAAATGAAAGATGTTTCCCTGCCGGAGTATCTCGGTCAGATGCGTCTGGAACTGGAGTCAAACGATGCGTAAGCCACAAAACGAACACCTTATGCGTGCCGAACAACTGCTTACCGATATTTCCTCTGCGATTGTTGCCAGGGATGATGCCGTAAAGAAGGCGAACGCTGAAATCGATGTCGTTAAAAGCCGCTACGCCGACGGTATCGACCGTGAGAAAAAGAAGATCATCGCCTTCGAAAAGCAGCTGGACCGGTTGGTGCGATCAAGCCGATCTGAAATTCTCGGCGACGGGGACCGGGCCGATCTGCCCGGCGGTTCGGTTATGCTCAAGGAAGAGCGGCGGGTCAAGCGGATCAAGGGGATGCTGGATCGGTTGAAGGCCGCCGGCATGCAGTCCGCCATTAAAACGGCCAAGGAATACGTGAACTGGGACCGCGTAGAGATGTTCAATGACGGGATGCTTGAACGTCTTGGCACCGAACGGGTGTCGAAGACGATTTTCTCTTATGAGTTGAAGGGGTAGATGAATCCTGGGAGGTGCGGGTCGTTGAGACTCATGAACGATAATGAAATGCGCTTGACAAACCCATATGTTTTTGCGCACACTGGGTGCGTCAAAATTATGGTGCGCCCCCGTCCCTCGATGCAATCCGGCATCGAAAGGGGGTTTGTTGTTTTTGGGCATTTTTGCGCGCCCGAGATGCCACGTATCGTGAGGTACGTGGGCGCTTCCATAAGCGTTGACACATCTCGGGCGCGTTCTTTTTTTGCGCCTCCGCTGTCAAACCGTCTAAATTATGGAGGTGTACCAATGGCAGACCTGCCGACTTCTCAAGCACCAACCGACCTTCTCGAGACCAACATTTGCCGCATGTGGATGCTGCGTGATTTTTTAAACGGGATCGATCACGAACAGTTCCAATTTAGCGAGTCCGGAAACTGCGGGCTCATTCAACTCATGGATCAAACCATCGAAGAGATGGAGCTGGCGATGGAACAGGTTTGTGAACTTTGGAGGAACAACAAAAAGGAGGTGGCTAATGGGTGATGTCGTTAAATTTAAAGCACAGCAAAAAGAGTATCCCATTTCCATCCAGGATATCGACGGTGAAAAGTGGGTTACTGCTCAACAATTTGGTGAAGCGATTGGCGTCAAGGGTATACGCAGGCTGATTAGAAGTTTGAAAGAAGTAGGCGAAATCAAAGAAGAAAAACACTGCCGTACGGTTAGCGTACACCGTCAAACAGATGGGAAAATGTCACCACAAGTAGTTCTCTCCTATCGTGGTGTCATCAGGATTGCCATGCGCGCACAGAGCCAACGCGCCAGGGCTTTCCGTGACTGGGCCGAGGATGTTCTGCTCGATGTGATGGTCACCGGCCAATTCGGCGGTCCTGAAAACACGGAGTCCATTCGGGAACTCGGTGTTTGCCTGGGGATCGAATTCGCCGGCCACTGCCAGGCGCATGGGGTAACGATCAACCAGGCCGGCCGTTTGTTGTGGATGCGTCGGCAGGGGTTGACTCAGGAAGAGGCCGGGGCCGCCATCGGAATCGGCCGCAACCGAGCATTCCACGTCGAATCAGCAATGAAAAAGCTTGGGATTGATATCCCGAAAGTTGATCGTAACAAACGGATCGACAGCCTGGACCTGCAAATTTTATTCGGTCTATCCGACAAAAAAGCAATTGCACGTCTGTGATATCTTGCCGGGCGGGTGTTTATCACCTGCCCGGTTTCACCAGTCGCGAGGATAAAATCATGATTCGGTTGGAAAAGGCATGTTTGTCCATGCTCGAATTCGTTGGCCGAAGATGGCATCTCCCTCTTTATTATTGGGCTTGTAAGCGGGGTTATCCGTTGCGGTGCATACATGTCATGCCGCGTTGGTACTACTATGCTTTGTATCGATTCGCGATGTGGCTCGTTGAGAAAAAACGATTTATCAAAGCGGCTGGTTGGATCGCGCACCGGGTGCCTCTTGATCTGCGATGCCTGCTTGCGTGATAGGAAACAGGTGCTCGGATTTGGCAGGTAATCCAGGGGGGTCAGAAATGTCTAAAAAATATAAATGTTGTCGATGCATATGGACCGGAACCGACGATGAAAAAGAGGAAATTAACAGCTGCCGATTCCCAGGCATAAATGCATGGGATCTTGTTTGCCCGTCGTGCGGCTGCGCTGATTTTTACATGGTGTCCAAGATGAAGCCGTTATTTATTCCCTTGCGCAATGAGTATTTTAAAGCGTTTCAATCCGGCAATAAAACCGACGAATTAAGGAAGTATGGACCTAGATGGAATGAGGGGACGTGCATCGTTGGCAGGGGTGTCACACTGTCGAATGGATATGGCAAAAACGGACGGATGAAGGGGTGTGTTTGGAGGTTTAAAAAACAGCGGGGGTCTTTGTTCAGGCGTATTTACAAAGAGGAGATCCAGGCTGTTTTTGGGACGCTGAATATTGATATCGCCTGTATCTCTATCACCGGCATTCAACCTGCGTAATTACGGAGAGTCCCCAAGTGGGGAGTTAGGAGCCAGTATGACAGTATGGGGCACAAAAGTTTTTCCACTGATGTGTATCGCGATTTTCATTGCGGTTTTTTGGCAGGGGTTCAAACATGATTCGACCTTGGTTGTCGTCGTGCCTTTCGTGGGCGCCATTTGTTTAGGTGGGTGGGCGCTTGGTTGGGTGGTCAAACTCTGGCTGGATCATTTTTTTTAGACACAGTACCTGTATTCCGAAAGAGAGGGGATGTGACGAATTCTGCAGATAAATTTACTCCCAAAATGCCGCCTAATCGGATTGAATCGGTTAATGAACCAATGTCAGTTGAGAAGTTAGCAGAGGATCATGTTGATTGGTTCTTAGAGATTGTCCGACCGCTTATGATCACTGAATTTATGCATGGATATAAACATGGCCGGATGGATCGCGCTCCGGGTGCCGAAACCAAAAATTAATGTGGTGGCCATTTTAGTGCCAATGATTGGCTACTTTTTCGGCTCTGGCCTTCGTGGAATCATCGATTATTTTATTTGGTAACCCAGGGGAGTTTGAAACAATGCACGAGTGTGAAAAAACAGGACTGTCCCAATGGTGCGATGGAAAGAACGTAAAACTTGTCCAGCTAAGGAGTCAGGCCGCAGGAGCTTACGGAACAAACATATATGATGGCGAAAAGGTTTATATGTGCGCCGAATGCAGGCGGGCAAACAATGGCGGCTTTAAAATCTTAAACAAATAACGGAGGGGATCATGGCGTCCGCAAAAAGTGACAAACTATTTATCACCGAAGTTTTGAACGACCTGCACCGGAATGGATATGTGCCAACCGGCAAGGCCGACACGATGCTCCGTGATTGGGCCGCAGAATTAAGAGAGGGGGCGCGTACTGAAATGGCATCATCTCGGTTACGGCAAACATTCAACTCCGAAGTTGGCGCTCAAAATTGGTAGGTAGCTACATGTGATTCGAACCTTAGGATGCCTGCTTGCGTGATTAGAAATGGGAGAACTATTATGAAACCATCGGACGCACGTCTTGTTGCTGCCTTTTTAACGAAGGCGCGGCATGGTTTTGCCGAGTATATTGACAATCAAGGGCTCGACCCTTTGGAGTTCGAAAGGAATATGTAATGAAGAATAAATTGATCGATCTGAACAACCATTTGTTTGCTCAGATGGAGCGGCTGTCGGACGAAGAGTTGAACGGGGACGCGCTTGCCGAAGAGATCCAGCGATCCAAGGCCGTCGGGTCGCTGGCCGGCCAGATAATCGGCAATGCCCGATTGGCCCTGGATTCCCAGGTGGCCATCAACAACAATCTCCTCAAAAAACCACCTTTGATGCTTGGAGCTGAAGGTTATGAAGATTAGATACACTGCCGAACAATTGGAATTCTTACGGATCGCGTATCGATATCTGACCGTTCGTGACCTGACGACGGCCTTTAATGCTGTGTTCGCTGCCGATAAAACCGATGTGCAAATCCGGTCGACACTCAAAAGAAATGGCATCAAGTCCGGGCACGTGCCAAAGCTTTTCGCCGAATTCCGGTTGCTGCGGGTTTACACATCAGACCAGGCGCAATTTCTTCTGGACAACTACGCAGGCCGGAGCGTTGCGGAATTAACGGCTATTTTCAATGATAATTTCAGGGCCGACATGACCGAGCAACAGATCAAATCGTTTGTGCACAATCGGGGGATCACATGTGGCCGGTCAGGACGTTTTGAAAAAGGGCATCAGCCGTGGAATGCCGGCACAAAGGGCAAGGGGCTGACGGGGGCGAATGCCCGGAGTTTTAGGAAGGGGTCCATCCCCGCCAACCGAAAGCCGCTCGGATCTGAGCGTATCGATTCCAAGAATGGCTATATCTACATCAAAGTGGCCGAGCCGGACCCACATACCGGATTCCCGACCCGGTATAAACAGAAACACGTGTATGTATGGGAACAGGCCCACGGGCCGGTGCCTGACGAGATGGTCGTTTCATTTCTGGATGGCGACAAGCGCAACATCGAGCCAGAGAATTTAATGCTGATTTCGCGAGCTGAGCTGCTCCGGCTGAACCAACGTGGGTATAAAAATGCGCCGGCCGATCTAAAACCGAGCGTTTTGGCGCTGGCAAAACTCGAAGTGAAAACATTTTCGAAGCAGAAGGATGTTTAGTTACATGTGGATTGAACCGTAGAAGGAAGGGGAACACCATGTCTTGCAACAATATACACCTTGAAAACGATTTGTGCACCATCGCCGAAAATATAGTCGAGCGGGCGCGGTGGTATGAACTACTTCCCGGTCGATGTGAATTTTTTGAACCAGTCTTTGATCTTGATCGGCATGCCTTAGCCGAAGAGTTCGCGAAAGAGGCGATGTCGAAGATTAAGGAATCCGCTCCGCATCGTGTTGCTTATGTCTGATATTCCAAGAAAGATTGAGAAAGAAATCTGCCGGTTTTGCGGCGGGTATGAATTCAGGCGCAGGCCTGTTGGGCTATTGGCGTATTGTTCGGTTTGGCAGAGATGGGCAGACGATGATCCAAAGAAGCCTCCAATCGGCGAACGGACGTGCGATCGGTTTTTTGTGAAAGGAACGAAATGAGATTGAAATGCCCAGCCTGTCGGACCCTGGCCGGCGCGGATTCGTGGGCCGCGGAAGTCGATGTGGAAGCCGTGATGAAGATCGGGTTTGACCTGCCGAGCGAGGTCAGCCGTCGGATGCTGGCCTATCTTGCCCTGTTTCGACCTGTGTCCGGGCGCCCGATGGCCTGGTCGACCACGCGAACCCATGCTGAAGTACTACAAGAGTTGGTTGGTTATGGCATCATCGAATGGGATAAGCGTGCTCCCAGGCCGAACAATATAACGGCTTGGGCCAATGCGATGGAAAAAATGATTCAAAACCCGCCAAGACATCTCCCTTTAAAAAACCACAATTATCTAAGAAAAATGGCTTACGAAATTGCCGATGATATGGATCGAACGGTTGAGGTTGCACATAATCGGGCCGAAAGAAACGGAACGTTGCGGCGACAGAAGCGCGAGGAGCGCAATACGAAGGAAAATGGACGCGGAACACGGAAGGACCTGGAGAAAATACCCATCCCTACACGGGAAGAAGTGGCAGCGCTGCGAAAAAGGAAAAAGAGGGTATGATCAATCCAGGATATGAGTACCAGATCGGAGAACGTGTAAAGGCTATCCCTTCCGGGCCGGTGATCAGTTGCCCACATTGTAAACGGCCGTTAATGGAAGCGGTGGCAGAGAGAGTAAAGACGCGGTGCAAACATTGCGGAAAGTGGGTTTTGATTTATAAAACCAGGCTTGACATTGCTCATATAAAAAAGTAATAAATAATAAGAATACTTTGTGCGGCTTTGTCCGCCATCGCTCATAGCGGCTCTCGCAGCCCGATCCACCGAACTTCCGGTGGGCCGGGCTTTTTGTTTTTTCGGGGAAGCGAAATCTCATGAAAGCTGAACACACAATCCTGTTTGACCCTTCCCATGAAACGATGGATTGGTCCAGAATCGACCATTTCGTCCCAGATGAATTCGACGATCCAGGACATCCCGACAGTCATCGTTTCATGGATCCCTTAACCATCATCCGGCTTAATCTGCTACGCAAAACAACCGGCTGGCCAATTGTTACCCACAATAAACATGGCTTGCGCGGGTGCGTCTGCGTTGAAAAAACCGGCCACTGCACATCATCTTTGCACTATGCTCCAAACTGCAGCGCGGTCGACTTCCATTTTCGAACCCACGTCGATGCCCGTGCACAAGCCATGAAAGTGTTTCGCTCCGGGTTTACGGGGATTGGGCTCTACTATGATTGGGAATGGCGTGATGGAGAGCCATTGGCAATCGGGTTTCATGTGGACAACCGGAAACGCCCCCAAGTCTGGCGCCGCCGGACGGGCCAATATATTTACTTCCTCAGATAAGGAGCCGATCAATGGACGCGAAGCCAATTTTCAAATCAAAAACTTTCAATGTAAATGCGGTTCTGGTGGGTATTGTCGGCATATTGTCCGCATTTGGAATAGATCTCCCTTCCGGACTTTATGAGTCGATGCTGGCCGTCATCCCGTTGACAAATATCGTTTTGCGGCTGATGACAAAATCTGCGGTTACCTTGACCGGTGCACCAAACAACCGAGGAAGCGTCCATCCTGTTGTTTTGTTCCTGTTGTTTTCGGCAACCACCCTGATGGCCGGATGCGGGCTGTTCGATAAAATGCAGACCCGGGCCGACACCTCAAACGCAGAATTGAGAGAGCAATATTGTGATGGCGGGGCGAGTATTATTCTGGATTACATCCCCAACGCGAAACAGGCCGACCTGCTGCTTCAGGTGGCCGATTACGAGATGTTGCGCAATAACCAGAAACTGGTTCCGGAGGTAACGGCGTTTTTAGCAAACGCCCGCGAGAATCTGCAAAACGGAGCGTTGATCATCACCGGCCACGATGCCGTCGTGTACATGACAGAGCATATTCAATGGCTGAAAGATGATGATGGGCAGCGTCTTTTCTACATCAGCCAATTGGCGGAAGAAATCAACCTGCCTGATCCATTCAGTGCGTGTGATCGCAAATTATTACTGATGCATATCGACAATGTAGAGCGCAAAGTACTCCCCTATGTTGTTCAGTAGCCTGCTCACGGCCGTCAACCGCGAGCGACGAAGGAGGGAAAAATGACGCGGCAGAGCATGAAGAAAATTAAAAAGTTGAAATATGCGGTCTTGGCCTATCTTGGCACCAATGGCCGCCACTATGGCGACCTGTCGCGTCTGGAACAGTCCGTTGAAGATTTGGCTCAGGCCCTGAATACCCGGCTTGATCAACTCTTGATTGTCGCGGAAAACGGCGAACGAACGTCAGCTGAAGAAACACCCAGAGACAGGCTTGCCGACCGCTTTATGTCGACGGCATCGCGACTGATGGGCGGTGGACAGGTAGACATCGACACGGCCAACGAATTCGAGCGCACCCTGGACCTGTTCGATACCGCCGCTGATTTGAAACGGCAAAGCCAGACGGTCAAGGACGCTGCAGAAACCAGCGCTATCCGCAGGAAAATGGGCCGTTCGTGAATTGGCACTGGGTAAAAGATGTGGCCGGCAGCAAGGACGCCGCCTTGCTGTTGAGCTTAACGGTGAATGCCGTGGCGTTTTATGCCATATGGCGATTGTGGCAAGGATACCGCAGCCTGCAAGACCGTGTGACCGGTATGCTTGTCGATCTGGTCCGGGAACTGGGCGTGATCGCCACCACGCTATCGGAGCGCATGAATGGCTAAATACCTACTCAAATATCGGTTGCGCAGGTTGTCGCTGACCATGAGTCTCAAGGCTCTGGCGCGAACGCTGGAACGAATCCGGGATATCAATGGCACAGGAAATTGATCTGCAAATCCGGTTCGAGGCAGAGGATCTTTATGTCGAGGCCAGGAAGCCCTACGAGCGGGTATCCGAGGCCACCGGCGTATCAGTATCCCAACTCAAGCGGTGGGCCCGGGAGGGTAGCTGGCGGGAAAAGCGTGTCGCGCATCTGGAGAACAAACGTTCCCTGAAGCAGCAGTTGGTCAAGCTGCGCGACACCATGCTTAAAAAAGCCGTGGATTCCAATGACCCCAATACGGCATACGCGGCACTGAAGATCGTCAAGCTCCAAATGGACAGCGACAAGGATCAATCGATGGAGGCGGTGGAAGTCGACCGGCCAAAACTTTTCCTGGAAGATATGGAATTCGTAGCGGAAACATTAAAGGAAATTGATCCCCAGGGACTGAAAGTCCTGCTTCAGAATTTTGACGTTATTGTTAATCGGTTCAAGGAACAACATGCGCAAGCGTCCTAAACTGACAGAACTGAGTTTTGACCGGTGGGCGGATGATCTGAAAGCCTGGATCGCCGAGTCCGTGTCTCCGTTCGAAAACGACACGCCGGAAAAGCAGAAACGACGGAAAGACCGCGCAGAGTATGATCTCCTTTACTTTTTCGAAACCTATCTGCCCCATTATTTCCCTTCCGAATTCGCCGAATGTCACAACGAATGGGGAGATCTGACCGAGGTCCGGGACGCCCTGGTGTTGTTGGGCGCCCCTCGCGAGCATGCCAAATCGACTTTTTTCACATTGGGGCTGCCGATCCACGACATCGCCTACCAGTTGCGCCGGTTCATTATGATCGTCTCGGACAGCAACGACCAGGCGTCCGGGTTCACGCTGCCGATCCGGTTGGAGCTCGAGGACAACCCTCGCCTTCGTCATGATTTCGGGGTTTTCTTCGGCCAGGTGTGGAAGAAAAACGATTTCACCACGGCCAACGGCGTCCGTGTACTGGCGAGGGGACGCGGGGAGAAGATTCGCGGGCTAAAGAACCGGCAGCACCGTCCTGACCGTGCCATTATCGATGATTTTGAAAATGACGAGAATGTAGAAAATCCAAAGCAGGTGGAAAAAGGGAGACGATGGCTGATCCGCGCCGTGATCGGCAGCATGGGAACGGGTTATACGGCGAACATGGTCGGGAACCTTTTTCATCCAAAGAGTGTCATTTCCCAACTCATCGCAGCCAAAGACGAGGATGGCAACAAGCTGTATGTTTCCAAGGTTTACGACTGCTGGCTCGATTACGGCAAGCCCACCCAGCGACCGTTGTGGCCGGCATTGTGGCCGGCCGAACGGTTGGAGAAAAAACAGCGACAGATGGGCACCGTGGACTTCAACGCAGAGATGCGGAATTTAACCGGCGCCGAAAACTCACCGTTTCCTGAGACATGGTTCAAATATTACGAGGTCGAAGAGATCGCCGGTATCGATCTGAGAACTGCCAGCTTTACCGATCCGAGCGCCAAGAGCGGTGAAAACAATGATTATAAGGCGTGCATCACTGTCGGACTCGACCGCACAGCAATGATATTTTACGTGCTTCATGCCTGGATCCGCCACGCCAGTCCATCCGAGATGTTTGCCGCCGCCTACCGTCAGCATGACGAGTACCACGGCCCGGTGGGTATCGAGGAGAACATGTTTCATGATTTCCTCCATGAGGCGATCCAAAATTATGCCAAGCGGGTCGGGCGCTATCTTCCTTGGCGACCGCAACTCCACAGCACCAACAAGGAAGCACGGATCATCGGAACGCTTTCTTACCTGGTAGAGTTCGGGAAACTTCGCTTTCGTCAAGGACATAGCGACCAAGACCGCCTGACAGAGCAACTGATTTACCTGCTGAATAAAAACGTCAATGATGATGGGCCGGACGGGCTGGAAGGAGCCGTTTCACTGTTGCAGCAAGGAGGCTCTTCTGTTGCCGATGCGCTTAAGAAACGCGGCGCGCGCGGTGTATTCGGCAAAATGATGCAAAGGATGGTGGCATGACTGACCTTGAACATCAGCTGGCCGCCTTCGAGGCCCGCAGCGGCCAACCGACTCACGCCCGCATGGATGTTTACGTCAATGCATTCTCCGGTTTCGGCGGTTCTCGCGATCCGTTGCAACGCACGCGTTTTACCGGCGGGCTGGTATTGTCACTGGCCGAGCTGGAAGAGATGTACCGCTTCTTCTGGCTGCCACGGCGGATCGTCAACGCCCTGCCTGAGGACGCATGCAGACAGCGTGTCCATCTTTCCATCGACGACCCTGATGAAGGCGCCCGGATCAACCGGCGCATGGAGGAACTGTCGGCATGGCCGATCCTGGAAGAGGCCCTGCGCCTGTCACGGCTTTACGGCGGATCGGTAATCCTTTTGGGGGCCACTGACGGGCAGCCGCCCGACCAGGAGCTTAACAACAAAGGCGTCAACCGCCTGGGCTCTTTGACCGTGCTGGACCGCTGGCAACTGACTCCGGCCGATCGTTACGACGATCCGCTGGCGCCGAATTTCTCAAAACCAAAAACCTACCGGCTGAACCCGGCCAATGCCGTGCCGGTCGCCTCCGGGGCCGTCATCCACGAATCGCGGCTGATCCGCTTTGACGGATCATGGCTGCCCGACCGATTGCGCATGCAGAACAACGGCTGGCACGATTCGGTATTCATCCCGATCAACGAGCAGTTAAAGCAGTTCGGTACCAGCATCCAGGCCGGGGCGGTTCTGTTCCAGGACTTTATCACCAAGACCTTGAAGATACCCAACCTGGCGGAGCTGATAGCCAATGGCGAGGAAGCCACGTTGCAGGCGCGCATCCAGTACGCGGTATCGAACATGTCTTCCCTGGGCGTTTCGCTGATCGGCCAGGATGAAGAGTTCGCCAAGGTGCAGACGCCCATCACCGGGCTGGTCGAGCTGCTGGACAAATACATGGACCTGGTGTCCGCAGCTGCGGACATTCCGAAAACCCGTCTTTTTGGTCAGCAGTTGGGTACCCTTTCCGGCGCGGATGAGACCACCCGCAATTACTACGACCGGGTCAAGGCCTTCCAGCAAAAACATTTGCGCGGACCGGTGACCCGGCTGATCGAGCTGCTGTCGGCCGAGAAGGGCGGCGACGGCGGGGACTGGTCGTTTGCCTTCGCGTCGCTGTGGCAGCCGACGGAAAAGGAGACCGCCGATACGCGAAAGACCGTGGCCGAGACCGATCAGGTGTATATCGCCAACCAGGTGATCACGCCCGAAGAGGTTGCCGTAAACCGCTTCGGACCGGACGGGTACAGCATGGAAACGGTCATCAACGTAGACAGCCGGGAGACGCCGGATCGTATTGCGCCTGAGGACCCGGGGGCCGACGAATGACGCCAACACAAAAACAGGCCGCCATACGGTCCCGGCGCAAGATGATGCAGCTTTCCGGCAAACGCATGCCCCGGAAGCGGCGACCACCCGTGCAGCTTCATCCGAGTGCCATCGAGCGGTCCTATACGGCCGCGATTCTGGGCGTGACGGCCCCGTTTTTTAACGAAGTCCGGGATCGCCTCATCCAGACACTGCCCGGCATCATCGCGACCCGTGACGTCGACCTGAGAGTAGACGGTCAATCTGTCCGCCATGACGTCGGGTACGCAGATCTGATCGGCGAGGTGTTCGACGGCATTCGCGTGAACGTGGCCCGAACGGTGACGGTTGCGGCTGTCAGCGGTGTTGCCACACAGTTCGCCGCGCGTACCGACGATTTCAACCGGGGCCAGGTGGATCGTCAGTTCACGTCGGTGTTGGGTATCCCCGTGCTGCGCCAGGAACGCTGGCTTATGCCCAAGCTGGAGGCGTTCGTGCTCGACAATGTCAGCTTCATTAAGGACATCACCGAAAAGGGCACCAAGGACCTGCAATCGTTGTTGATGCGACGCGTGGAGGCTGGCGACAGCCTGCGCACGATCGAAAAAGCGATCATGGAGAAGATGGAAGCCACCCGCCGCCGGGCCCGCTTCATTGCCCGCGACCAGGTGAGCAAGCTAAACGGCAAGTTGACCGAACTGCGCCAGACCGAGGCCGGGGTAGAGGCGTACGTCTGGCGTTCTACCAAAGACGGCGCGGACCGGCCGTCGCATCTGCACAACGACGGCAAGACTTTTCGATGGGACGATGCGCCGGACACCGGGCACCCGGGCGATGATTTTCAATGCCGGTGCACCGCTGAGCCGGTGTTGGAGATGTTTACCGAGTACGGGGCCAAGAAGGAGGCCGCATGAAAATCAATCGCACGTTCACCATCCGGTTGGACCGGCAAGGCCGGGGGGCTTTTGAGATCACTCCGGAGGGGTACCTGGTTTGCGAGGCGTTTGCCACGCGTACCGGCGTTTTCGATTACCACGATGACAACGGCAACCTGATTCGCGTGTTACGGCCGCCGGAAGAGGTTTTTTCCGATGAATCCCTGGCCAGCCTGGCCATGCAGCCGGTTACGTTTCTGCACCCGAATGAAGAGATCGTAACCACGGCGAATATCCGTGGCCTGCAGGTCGGTGTTACCGGAGAGAAGATCACCCACGACGATGAAGTGGTCAAATGCCGGGTAAAGATCACCGATCGCGCCATTATCGAATATGTCCAGGCCCTGCGTGCCCGGGGTGAGGGTGTTGAGTTGTCATGCGGGTACCGGGCGGATGAGGAGCCGATCTCCGGGGATCATCCCACGGAAGGGCACTACGACGCCGTGCAAAAGAACATCCGTTACAACCATTTGGCCATCGTGGCCAAAGGGCGTGCGGGTGAAAAAGTCAAACTGCAACTCGATCAAAAGGGAGGTTCTCACATGTTTACATTTATCCGAAACGCACTGAAACTCGACGGTTTTACGATGGACGCCATCGAAGCCGAGGTGCCCAACGAGGCCCAGGGCGTACTGTCCCGAATGTCGGCCAAATTGGATGAGGCGGTGGATGTGATCCAAACCCAGGCCGCCAAAATCGCAGGAATGGTGAAAAAAGGCGACGAGGCCCAGGCAAAGATCGACACCCTCACCGCCGACAACACAAAGATCAATTCCGACATGGCCGCGCTTTCCGACCCTTCCGGCGAGAAAATCCAGGCCATCATCGCCGAACGCAAGGCGCTGGAGGATGTGGCCGGCACGCTGGATATCAAGACCGACGGTCTTGCCGATAAGGCCTTGAAGGTGGCTGTGATCCAGAAACAGACACCGGATTTCAAGGCTGATGAAAAATCCGATGATTACATCAACGCCCGCTTCGATGCGGTTGTTGACCTGCTCGATGCGGCCCAAAAAGACGGCGCCGACCAGGGTCTGTCCCGGTTGATCGCCGATGCCAAACAGGCGGGCAGTAAACCCAAAACCGATCATCGGGGTGATTTCATCAAGAGATCACAAGCACTGGCCAACGGCGAGTCGGCCACCTAAATCCAATAACCAAAGATGACCAAGGAGAAAGATCATGCAGACTGAAGTCAGAGAGAATATGGCCGCCGGCCTGGCCGGGCAAATCGCCGATATCGGCCCGACCGATATCATGACCCACATTAACGAACACGGCGGGGTTATTCCCTTCGGTGCGTTCGTCACCAAAGGAAGCGGTGAGGGCCTCGCCGTCTTGCCCGACGCCACGGGTGAGGTAACCGGCCTGGCGGGCCTGGGCGTCACCGTGCGCAGCCACACCCAGCCCCAGGATGCAGGGTATGCCGATGAGGACGTAATGCCGGTGATGAAAAAAGGCCGGGTATGGGTGCCGGTAGAAGATGCCGTGGTGGCCGAGAGTGCCGCCTTCGTTCGGTTCGTAGCCGGTGAAGGCGAGGCGCTGGGAGCCTTTCGCTCCGATGCGGACGGCACCGACGCCGTGGCCCTGCCAAACGCCAAATTCGTCACCGACGCGGCTGCGGGGGAACTGGCGATGCTGGACTTGAACCTCACCTAAAAGCCGAAACTCAAAGAGGAGAAAAACTATGATTCGCATCGACGCTGTGAGAACCTTTCTCGACGCCATCGACCCGAACGCTGCGCTGTTCACGGCGCGACAGCTTGAGGCGGTGGAGGCAGAAATTTACCGCTTCAAGGAGCGGGAGCTCAAATATCGTTCGCTTATTCCGGTTTCCAATCGGGACAACCCCGGCGCGGAAACCATCACGTACATCATGTATAACATGGTGGGTATGGCCAAAATTATCGCCGATTACAGCCAGGATCTGCCCAGGGCCGATGTGTACGGCCAGTCCTTTTCACATCCGGTGCGGTCAATCGGATGTGCCGTCGGCTACAGCCGCCAGGAGATACGGGCCGCCATGATGGCCGGCATCAGCCTGGAGACGGAAAAAGCTGCGGCCCAGCGCCGCAGCGTGCGAAATAAGGAAAGCTCTGTCGCCTGGACCGGCCACTCTGCCACCGGGATTCCCGGTTTTCTTACCAATGCCAACATCCCTACCCTGGCCGCCGGGAACGGTGCTGCGGGGACGGACGACTGGGCGAGCAAGACCGCCGACGAGATCATTGAGGATATCCGTTTGGGATGCGCCAAGGTGAGAAGCCAGTCCAAGGGCGTACACCAGGCCGACACCATGCTGCTGCCGTCCGAACAATACGATGTAATCGCGGGCACACCGCGCAGCACACACAGTGACGTGACTATCCTGGACTTTATCCTGAGCAAGCCCCAGAGCTTCGGCATATCGACGGTAGAACCCATGTTCGGCGAACTGGATCTGGCATTTGTTTCCGGAGCCGAAGACGGCATGGTGCTCTATGAGCACTCCAGGGAAAACTTCGAGCTACGGATCCCGATGGAGTTGAATATCTACCCGGCCCAGGAGAAGGGGTTGGAGATGATCGTGCCCGGAGAATCAAGGATCGGCGGTGTTGTGGTGCGCTACCCCCTGGCCTTTTTGTTTTTCACCGGCATTTAACCAGATCCGGCTTGCGCCGGCATGCAGATAAGGAGGTTGCAATGATCGTCATCAACAAAAGCCCGACGCTGACCCACCTGCCCTACGAGAAGGACAAATCATCCGGCGTGTTCCCCTTTTCCCCCGGCAACAACGACATCGACGCCGATGTTTTTGCTTCGGTGATGAAAACGGCCGGAGAAACGGCATGGCATGCCCATTATGGAAAATTTCTAACCCCGGTGGGCGGTCCGTCCGAAACCACGCAAACCGTCAACCTGGATGACCTGAACGCCAGGGAGTTCATCGACCTGATCGAGGGCACCGTAGATTCGGTGCCGCTGAATGAATATCTGGCTTTCGAGGACTCCGGCGAGCAGAGAAAAACCGTGCTGGCCGCCATCGCCAAACAGTTAGACGCGATCGCCGAAATCGAGACCAAAAAGGCGGCGGCCTAAATGGCTGACACAACCCAGGCCAACGTGCTGGCCATTGCCCCCGCCCTGGATGACGTGTCCCAGGACGCCTGGGACATCGTCCTGACCGATGTGGCGGACATGATATCTGAGGCGGCCTGGGGCGCGAAACAAGAGATCGCCCAGCGGTACCTGGCTGCCCACAAGCTGACCATGATCGCCGTTTCCGACTCCGGCCCGGCGGTGACGGCCGAAAAAACCGGGGATGTCTCCACCAGCTATGCGGTTGGGGGCGGCGGTGATGACGACCTGGCCGAAACGAAGCATGGCCGCGAGTTTAAACGGATCCAGCGGGGAGCCATCGCCGGGTTTATGGTGGTGACCCCATGAGCGTGACGATCACAGATAGCGGCATGGACGATTTTATGGCGCAGGTTAAAAAACTCCACGGCCGCGTGGATATCGGCGTATTCGGAGATGAGGACTCGGAGATGGTGATCATCGCCGGCGCCAACGAGTTCGGCACGGATCGGGCCGGTAAAAACCATGACATCACCATCCCGAAACGCTCTTTTTTGCGATCCACGATGGATGAAGAAAAAGAGACCATCGGCAAGGCCGTGGACAAGGCGAAGGTCGATGTGGTGACCGGAAAGCTGAAGCAGAAAACCTTTTTGAACCGCATCGGACTGTGGTTCGTCGGCAAGGTGCAGAACAAGATCCTGGCCGGCGGCGAGCCTTATGCGGAGAACGCGGAACCGGTGAAGGCGGCCAAAATCAGGCGCGGCCGGTCAGA
>DEIP01000071.1 GCA_002352605.1 Desulfobacteraceae bacterium UBA2771
TAGATTATTTTTTGGGAATTCCCTTAGCACTCCGTCATCAAGGGATTCATCGACTGAGCGATGGACAATTAAAAGCGTCTACAGTCGTGCATAACTATTACATCAAAAGACGAGATGGTACCACAGCTGCCGCAAGATTCTTTGAGGCTAAAACAAACGACCTCTTTGAGTTTCTCTTGAATAATATGGATTATCCGGCGCGACCACGGAACCGTCTAAAATTAGCCGCTTAGCGGTTAGTGGGCGAAGTTAGAACCAAGCCCTGGAAGGGGAGGATGTCCCGTTCGGCCCCACCGGAGGAATACAATTATCGTTGTTCCCACTGCCAGCATGAAATGAAGGTAAATGAAGCAATTATAGATGTCGAGATCGTTATGGCAGAATTTGAAGGAAGAAATGTCAAAGCGTTTATGCCTGTTCTCGGTTGTCCTAATTGTAACCGTGAGACAATGACGTTTGCGGTAGACTAAAAGCCCGCCCGAAGGGCGCTAAGGACAAAACTTATGGTTTTTCAATGGGACCTGAAAAACTGTTACCCTATTTGAATCCCAATATTCGTAACGGCCATGGCCATTTCAAACACCGACTTTTTAAAACGCAATGTCAGCGCAGCCATAAGCATCTCCATGGTCAACGCCTTGTTTTGCCGAGCCAGAACCGCCAGGGCAGCCAAGGCCCAGTCCCGGGATTTGATTTGATGGGCTTTGAAATCGACTTCGATGACGGTTGCCCGGCAGTCGGGCAGTTCGACGCCGGCGGCTTTAATAACGACGGATTGCGGTGAAAGCGCTGCCAGCATCTTCTTGCGGCGGTTGACACCTTCCGACGCCAGGGCGATGACCACCGAAGGATCTTCGATCCCGGTGTATCCGACCGCCACATCTGAAAGGATGACTTCACTAACCGAGTGACCCTTCATGACGGTAATCGGATAATCGTTTTTCTGGGTGGCGTGGCAACCCGCCGATGCGCCGGCCAGGCACAACAGTTCACCGGCAGTGATGATCCGCTGGCCGGCACCGCCTATAATGACCACCTCCTGACGGCCGGTCTGAGGAGGCACACAAGTCGCCTCGATGCGCACTGGATCCGGAGGGTCGCTGAGTTTGGCCGCCTCTTGACGATAGGCCTTGCCGTATTCCATTCTTGCGTTCTGTGTTTTGAAATCAGGCAGGTCAGGAAGCCGCGCCAGGTCGGCCTCGATGGCTTCGGGTGTCAGTTTGTTGCGGCGGGTGTAACGGCTGGGACAGACACCCCAGATGTCCACCAGGGAAAAGCCATCGAATGTAATGGCCGCTTTGAGCGCTTCGACAAGGTCCTTTTGATAAGTCGACACCCGCAAAACCATTCCCGCGCCGGCGGCGCCGGCCACCTGGCAGATATCGACGGGCTTTTCCAGTCTATTCAGAAATCCGGAGCCGACCACCGCATCCTGGGGTGTGGTAAACGAGCACTGTCCCCCGGTCATGCCGTAGTTGAAGTTGTTGAGCACCAAAAGGGTAAGATCAATGTTGCGCCGGCAGGTGCTCAATACATGGGCGCAACCAATGCCCAGACCACCGTCACCCATGGTGACGATGACTTTCAGGTCGGGACGCGCCATTTTAATACCGGTGGCGTAGGTCAAGGCCCGGCCGTGAAGACCGTGAAAGGCATGGGTATTGAAAAAGGTGTCTAAGAGACCGGAGCATCCGATGTCGGTTACGATGACCACATCGTTGCCCGTATCGCCCATATCGATCAGGGTCTTATCCAGAGCATGCAGGACTTTATCGTGTGAGCAACCCGGGCAGAAAACCGCAGGACGACTTGCATTCAAAAGGCTATCCATTTTCAACTACCTCCATAATCTGTCCGGGTTTGATCAACTCGCCATTCATCTGCCCCACGAAAGCGATATCTTTATCCGGCAACACACGCTGAAGTTCCCTGACATATTGCCCCAAGTTCATTTCCGGGATGACCACCCGTTTGTACGGGGCTGCTTTTTCGCGGATCAGGGTTTCAGGCACGGGCCATAATGTTTTCAGTACCAGCAACGATGCCGGGTGTCCGCTGTCCCGCAATCGCTTCACCGCCGCCTTGGCCGCACGGGCGGTTATCCCGTAGGCAACAACTAATGTATCCGCGTCGGGCACGCGGTATTCGTCGAAATAGGTGAACTTGGAAACGGCCCCGGTGAGCTTGATGTTCAGGCGTTGTTGCATCATGGCAATCTCTTCGGGCTCGGTAGTAATATATCCGTTTGCACCATGGGTTGAAGATGTCTGGCGCACCAGACGGTCGCCACCGATGGGCAAAAATTCGGGAACCCGGCGATTCTCACCGACGCCGAAGGGGACAAATAGTGTATCCGGACTCGCTTTTCGACGTTCGACAATGGCGGGAAGGCGCAACGCATCAATGGAGAAAGTCTCACGGGTCATGGAAATCTCTTTGTTGGCGGCAACAAATACCGGGCAGCGGTATTGTTCGGCCAGGTTGAAAGCCCGCACGGTGAGTTCATAGCAATCCTTCACATCTACCGGGGCCAGCACAATCACCGGCAGCCCACCGCTGTTGCCCCACTGCAGGAACTGAATATCACCGTCGGCCCCCTTGGTGGCCGAACCGGTGGAGGGGCCCAATCGCTGAACATCGACAATGACAACCGGAATCTCGCTTCCGATGGCAAAGGAGATCTGCTCACTGTAAAGGCTGATGCCCGGACCTGACGTGGCCGTCATGGTTTTCATGCCGGACATCGACGCACCAAGACAGAAGCCTATCGAGGCGATCTCGTCTTCCCCCTGAAGGCAGATTCCGCCTTTAGGGGGCAGCAGGCTAAGCATCGTGTCGTAGATCGTTGTGGCCGGGGTGATCGGATATCCGGCAAAAAAGTTGCAGCCGGCCGCCAGGGCGCCCCAGCCGATGGCTTCGTTACCTTCCATTAATGTCAGTTTCATTGTTTCCTCCACGCTTCACATACAAATCGGATTTTGACAACCTTATTCCTTGTGGTTAGTGTTGAGGATATTCATTTGCCAAGATCAGGAACGATCGTTTGTCGACCATTTACCCCTGACCAGCCCACCATAATCGGGCCATGAGCCGATGCCTGGATCGCATCCAAGAATTCAGGCGCTCACCGTCAGAAGCCGGAAAGATCAAACCATTAGTGGAGAGCAGCGAATGAAAGCAAGCAGTCCCGTTCCCGACGGTGTATGCCGTTCCGAAGTCGAATGTCACGAACAGGCACGTTCGCGGCTGCCTGAAATCGCTGAACGAATTATCGATCATTGTGAAAACAGCTCCTGCTACACCCACATCGACAGCGAGCCCATCCCGTCGGAAGGATTCGTGGCCGACATCATCGACATGTTCCGGGAACTGCTTTTTCCCGGCTATTTTACCCGGGAGAAGCTGGATCCGATAAACATACGCTACAGCCTTGGACAAACCGTGTCCAAGCTATTCGACCTGCTGGCCGATCTGATCACCCATAACATCCGCCACGACTGCCTGCGCTACCATCTGTCGTGTAGCGGTTGCGAGTCTCAGGGACACAGCATCGGCCTTGCGGTGATGGACACCATTCCCGAGATCCGACGGATCCTGGCCTCAGATGTACAGGCGGCTTTCGAAGGGGATCCGGCGGCCAAGAGCCACGACGAAATCATTTTCAGCTACCCGGGTATTTATGCCATCAGCGTTTACCGGGTTGCCCACAAGCTATTCGAGATGGGTGTGCCGATGCTTCCCCGGATCATGAGCGAACATGCCCACAGCATCACCGGCATCGACATCCACCCCGGCGCCAACATCGGCGGCCGCTTTGTGATCGACCACGGCACCGGTGTGGTCATCGGCGAGACCACCGAGATCGGCAACAATGTGCGCATCTACCAGGGCGTGACCCTGGGTGCCCTGAGTCTGCCCAAGGATGCGGGAGAAAAACTGCGCGGGAAAAAGCGGCATCCGACCATCGAAGATGATGTCATTATCTACTCCGGGGCCACCGTTTTAGGTGGGGATACGGTGATCGGCGCCCGTTCGGTGGTGGGCGGCAGCGTGTGGCTGACCGAACCCATACCGCCAGATACCACGGTGATGATGGAAATGCCCAAACTGATCATCAAGGAGGCTCGCCGGCAAACCGGCAGCTAAGGAGAAAGAATATGGCTGTTCACGATGCCATACATACCACCATCGGTCGGACCCCCCTGGTCCGGCTGAACCGCACCGGCGGCGATCTTCAGGCCGACATTATCGCCAAACTCGAGTTTTTCAACCCCTTGGGCAGCGTCAAGGACCGCATCGCCACGGCCATGATTGATGACGCGGAGAAAAAGGGGTTGATCGGGCCCGACACCCTGGTCGTGGAGCCCACCAGCGGCAACACCGGCATCGGGCTGGCTTTTATCTGTGCGGCCCGGGGATACCGACTGTGCCTGACCATGCCGGAAACCATGAGTATCGAACGCCGGAAGCTGCTGCGGCATCTGGGATCAGAACTGGTGCTCACTCCCGGCCCCCAAGGCATTGGCGGGGCCATCGAAAAAGCCGACGCCATCGTGGCGGAAAATCCGGGGGCGTTCATGCCCAACCAGTTCGAAAACCCGGCCAACCCGCGCATTCACCGCGAGACCACGGCCGAGGAGATCTGGGCCGACACGGCCGGTGAGGTAGATATCCTGGTGTCCGGTGTGGGCACCGGGGGTACCCTCACCGGGGTGGGCGGTCTTTTCAAGGAGAAGCGGTCCGGCTTTCGCGTCGTGGCCGTAGAACCGAGCGACTCGCCGGTGCTTTCGGGCGGCGAAAAGGGACCCCACAAGATCCAGGGCATCGGTGCGGGATTCGTGCCCGCGGTGCTGGACCAGTCGCTGATCGACGAAGTGGTCACCGTATCCAACGACGATTCCTTCGAGACGGCCCGGCGCCTGGCTGCCAAAGAAGGCATCCTGTGCGGCATCTCCTCGGGTGCGGCGGTATGGGCCGCCATTCAGGTGGCAACCCGGGCGGAAAATGCCGGCAAGCGCATCGTCACCATCTTGCCCAGCACGGGTGAGCGGTACATAAGCACTGAATTGTTCACCTAAGGGTTCGCGCAAAAATAACTTCGCAGAATTGGCGCTCAGATTTGGTTCAGGTTTGGCTGATCCGAGAGAGCAAAACCACAGGAATAGCGAGCTATTTCGTGGGATTTGAGAGTGAGGTATCAGCCAAAGATGGGCTGAAGCTGAGA
>DEIP01000121.1:0-554 GCA_002352605.1 Desulfobacteraceae bacterium UBA2771
ATGCAATTCAAGCGCTATTGGTGAGAAAATGAACGATCTGATCGTTTCCAATCGTCAGAAGCATAATGGCATGAGTTGGTCGAAGAACGGCTCACTTGCATTGGCTGCACTAACTGCGGCCAAGCTTAATGGAGAAGATCACACTTGGTTGAGAAAAAAAGAGCTATCATTTAAGTTAGCTGCTTGATTTTATAAGAATTAACTAACTGCACAGCTCGCAAGCCGATGCTCAGGGTTGAGGCGCCCGGTAACTATTCCGACCGTTTCTTCCTGGAACCGATGGGATGCGTCAACGTGGGAGACGCCTTTAAGCCGGCCGACGGAAAATCGTAAAAAGGCCATTACCCGGTTGTGAAAAAAAAGGGAGGGCTAGTTCTGGACCCCCTGCTCAAGGCAAACCCCGCTATCATCGTCATGACCGGCAACGCCTATACCGTGCAAAAATTCCTGGCCGTTTACAACCTGCCCATGTACATCGATTCAAGCGTGATCGAATTCCCGGATATACAGCGGCAATGGGCCGTGGCGTTGGTCCGGTGAACGATACGACAGGG
>DEIP01000121.1:701-12894 GCA_002352605.1 Desulfobacteraceae bacterium UBA2771
GGAAAAATGAAAGGGGAATAATTGTGAACATAAAGAGAAAACTCTTTGCACTAGTTGGTGGACTTTCCATCATTATCATTTCTATGTTTCTGTCAACCTATTATCTAACCGACAAACAGAAGGATGATGGTCTGGTCATCAATCTTGCCGGTAGGCAGAGAATGCTATCACAGAAAATGACCAAGGACTTTTTATTAAATGAAATTGAGAAACAAAAATATGGGCAGAGCAACACAGGCATTGTAGATGATGTCAAGGACGCGATGAAGGTTTTTGATATGACGTTAAATGCATTGCGTGACTCGGGAAAAGCGCCACTATCATTGGATCTTAAAAAGACAGACTTCCGTATTTGCCCACGGGCAAAAGAACCGGTTTACTCCCAGCTAAAAAAGGTTACTTCCATATGGGGACAATATTCAGCACACCTTGATAAAACACTGGCTAATAATAAAGAACCCTGTGATGATATGGCATTGGTCAAACAGATAAATTTGAAATTGTTGGGTGAGATGAACGCGGCCGTCGTTATGATGCAAAAACAGTCCGAAAACCGTGTTGCCACACTGCTTACGGTTCAGGTTGCCTGCGTGGTGATTGGGATATGTGCGATGGTTTTTGCCATTTACACTGTCATCAATTTAATAACCCGACTGAACAAGATAAACCGGTTTTCCGAATTACTGGGAAATGGGGACCTTACTGTTCAGTCCGGATATGTTCGTAGTGACGAACTCGGATTAATCGGCAGAAACTTGGATAGCATGGTTTTAAAACTCAAGGAATTGTTCATATCCATAAATACCGATGCCAGAGCACTGAACAATTCGTCGACTGCACTTGCTGAAATATCGAGGGGTGTTTTAAAAGAAACCGCCGAGGTGTCAGGTCTCTCTGATAAGGTAACCTCTGCTGCGGAACAAATGAGTTCCAGTATGAACTCGGTTGCTGCGGCAATAGAAGAGACGTCAACCAATGTCGGCTTGATGGCATCGGCTGCGGATGAGATGAAGACCAGCATCGATGGCATTTTCCATAGTACCGAAAAAGCGCGGGATATTACCGACG
Organism: Desulfobacteraceae bacterium UBA2771; assembly: GCA_002352605.1. Classification (GTDB taxonomy): domain Bacteria; phylum Desulfobacterota; class Desulfobacteria; order Desulfobacterales; family Desulfosarcinaceae; genus Desulfosarcina. Next base: position 1,770 of record DEIP01000121.1, read on the forward strand.
CCGCGGTGGAGCGTTCAAAAATCGCCAGAGAGCGGGTAGACAAACTTGGCTCAGCCGCTGCTGATATCAGCAGAGTTACTGAAACAATCACCGAAATATCCGAGCAAACCAACTTGTTGGCCCTCAATGCCACGATTGAAGCTGCAAGGGCCGGTGAGGCCGGCAAGGGTTTTGCCGTTGTCGCCAATGAAATTAAGGAACTCGCCAAACAAACAGCAGAAGCCACCCAGAATATAAAAGGAAAAATAGAAGGAATTCAAAGTTCGACATCTGAAACCGTCAGTGAAATTGGTGAAATTGCAACTGTCGTAGATGAGGTCAGCAAAATTGTATCGGGAATTGCTACAGCAGTGGAGGAGCAGTCTGTTACAACCACCGAGATTGCCAACAATGTGACGCAGGCATCGCTGGGCATTCAGGAAGTAGCGGAAAACGTGGCGCAGAATTCTAACGCAGCTGAGGATGTATCTCAAAAAATAAAAAACGTTAATACCAGTGCCGCTGAGATTGCTTCGGAAAGCTCCCAAGTCGACGCCAATGCCAGTGACTTGAGCAAAATGGCGAATTCCCTTACCACCGTGGTCGCAAGCTTCAAATTGGAGAACACAACGCTACAGGAGGCACGTTAGGGCCTTGGAAATGATAAAACCCACAACTTTACTTATCTTTTTTCGGTTCATCCGCAGAATGTGTGGGCTGTCGTTGTCAAGATAGTTGTCGCATTTTTCAATAAATTTCTGTGCTCCAAATTTTCAATAAAACGTGCCTCATGGCTGATGCAATGTGTGAAACAGTCCAGTACTTCCCATATGGCTGATTCGTTAATAACACCTTATGGTTTGGAGCACTTTTAAAGGCAATGCCTCCGGCGGGTTCCGCTGTGTGAGAGGCGCAAGGCGCCCTACGGGCTACTTGCACCTCCCCCCCATTGGTAAATGAGGTCTGCTGACACCCTGAAGCATTTGTGGAATGGTTCTTTTTCATAGGTGAAAGTTCCTGCCAGCCCTACGCCAGTTTTTTAATGGTGGGTGCCTCCACCTCGTTGGCAATGATGAATTCAATATAGCCGGTCATTGTTCTAACCCATCTCATGCGGCCTTCAATGCCTATTGCTTTGATTTTTTTGGGTTTAAAAAAACCACTTGGTTGGGTTCCCAGTTACGTATGGAACCACTCCATCGTTCAGGACTTTGTTTTCTGGCCGCCTCATAAAGAGCCTTTCGATCGGCAAGCATGCCAATGTCTTCTCCCTTGTGACGCTGGTTCGGCGTTACAAACTTTAAAGCGCTGTGATGATGGATCCCATTATACCAGTTTTGAAAGCCGGTGACCCACTGTTGGGCCTGCTCAACACTGGCAAATGGCTTGTCCGGATAGCCCGGAGTGTACTTGAGGGTTTTGAAAAGCGCCTCTGAATAGGGAGTGTCGTTGCTAACACAGGGTCGGCTAAACGATGGGATAACACCAGCAATTCCCGCTTCCTGCTGAAACGCCAAATATTAGTGTATCTTGAGATTTTCTTTTCGTAAAGCCTTGACATGAAAAATAGCTGAGTAAAAGGGGGACAGGTGGAGGACTGACAGGCTCTATTAAAAAACAAAGGGATTTAGCGATTTTGCTAAACCCCTTATTTAATTGGTGCCTAGGGCCGGAATCGAACCGGCACGGGGTTAAACCCCGAGGGATTTTAAGTCCCTTGCGTCTACCAATTCCGCCACCCAGGCAATCGGTATCTCTTCATATAGAACCCACGAATTAAACGGATCATTCATGGAGGCGACTATTAGCCGGTATCCCACGAAATGTCAAGAAAATCGCTTCGCTTTACCCTTCTTCTCCAACCGCATAAAATCCACTACGCCATGGCAGCGGCAGGCGGTTGCAATCATCAACGGCAGATGGCTGTTATTGCGTACCATATCCAGTGCATTCATCAGATCTACGGGATAAATACCGCCGACGCCGGGCAGCAGTTGATGACTGCGGAGAACGACGGGAAAAACACCATCCAATTCAAGGTTGGCCAGCAGCCGGAAAAGATCAAGGGGCCTGGTTTTTCCGGTATGGGTGCATATTTTTTTCGGTTCGGGACAATTGTCCGGGCAGATGAAATCGGCGTGACTGACAAATGCCTGGCCGGTTTTCCCCCGGAATGCATGGGGCATTCGGGCCAACCAGGATTCAGGAATCGGCGTCGGGTGAATATTAAACAACTTCTTGTATTTTAACATCAACCATTCTGCCGCGACATGAACAGGAATGGCCGGCACGATCATATCCACCGCCGCGTGCTGATCAAGCATGGCCGCCAGCCATTGGATTCCGTCTTCGCTGATGGTCGTGATGCCTTCACCATCAAATGTATACGGCTTTTTATCCACCACGGTCAGTAGCGCACCGGAAATATGTCGGGTGATCCGCTCCACGGCGATCTGACCGAAATGGCCCGCGCCGATGATCCAGAAACGCGTGGTCCTCATGGGGTTGTCTCTTTGATCCTTGTTATTATTCATGGCATTTGGTAAAAACATTGTCGACTGAAAATTTGCCCCACAATGAATCATTGCATTCCCGGGGTCGCGAAGATTCGGATCCCGTAATCGATTTTGAGCCTAACGGATCCCGTCGCCGCCGGAATGACAATAGACGGGGCTAAAGTGTTACCATTCAAACGCGAGTGAACCGACAGCAAGCGCAATGCCTACAAACACAAACGCACCGCAACTCATTTTGGCCTCCCAGTCCCCCCGGCGAAGCTACCTGCTCAAACGGGCCGGCCTTACCTTTTCGGTAATTCCCAGCCGTTTCGATGAGGACTCGGTCCAGTTAGCAGACCCGGCCGACTATGTCAAAACCCTTGCCGAAGCCAAGGCCGATGAGGTTGCCCGGCAGCATCCGGACAGTTGGGTGATCGGTGCGGATACCATCGTTACCATCGACGGTGCCATTTTGGGTAAACCCGGCAGTCCGGTTGAGGCCAGGCAGATGCTGGAACGATTGAGCAACCAAACCCATTTTGTATATACCGGTTATGCCATCGTCTGCAAAAACAAGCCGGCCTGTATCGGTGATGCGATAAGAACCGAGGTGCTGTTCAAGGACCTCACCACAGAGGAGATCGACTGGTATATCCAGACCGGCGAACCCTTTGACAAGGCGGGTGCATATGCCATCCAGGGCATGGGCACCTTTCTGGTCCGGCGGATCAACGGCTCGTATACCAACGTGGTGGGCCTGCCTGTGTGTGAGGTAATCGAAGCCCTGCTCAAGATGGGTGTCGTCAAAATGAATGCAGCAAAGGCGAAAGGACGCACGCTGTGAAGGAACGTCTGGACCGGATCAAAAAACGTATCGCCGACGCGGCCATCGCCTGCAGCCGTGAGCCCGAAAGTGTCCGCCTGGTGGTGGTAAGCAAAACCGTGGAGGCCGGCCGGGTGGCAGCGGCAATCGACGCCGGGGCCGTAATCCTGGGTGAAAATTATATCCAGGAAGCCCGGGACAAATTCAACGCCCTGTACGACCGACCCGTGCAATGGCACTTCATCGGCCATTTGCAATCCAACAAAGCCAAGTACGCCGTACGCATGTTCGATTTGATCCATTCGGTGGATTCTTTCAAACTGGCCAAATCCCTGAACAAGGAGGCGCGTAAAAACGGCAAGGTGCAGGATATTCTCATTCAAGTAAACATCAGCCGTGAGGAGACCAAATCGGGCATTGATGAGACCGACGCCATCGACCTGGTCACGCAGACCAGCGGTCTCGAAAACCTCCGTGTGAAGGGACTGATGACCATGCCGCCCTTTTTCGATGCGCCGGAACAGGCCCGTCCCTTTTTCCGACAGTTGTCCCGGCTGCGGGAGCAGATCATCGATCGAAATATCCCCGGCGTTGGAATGGATGAGCTGTCCATGGGCATGACCGGCGATTTCGAAGTGGCCATCGCGGAAGGTGCCACCCTGGTTCGTATCGGCACCGCCATTTTCGGAGCCCGCCGGTGAAACTGCTCGTACACATCTGCTGTGGACCCTGCAGCATCTATCCGGTTCGGGTGCTGCGGGAGGATCACCAAGATGTCATGGGGTTTTTCTACCGCCACAACATCCACCCCTATAGCGAGTGCATGCGCCGGGAAGATACCCTGAAAGCCTACGCGGAATCCATCGCCTTGAAGATGATCTTTCAGTCCGGCTATGAATTGGAGGCGTTTTTGCGCAATGTGGCCTTCCGGGAAGCCGAGCGCTGCACTTACTGTTACCACGACCGCCTGACCACCACGGCCAAATTTGCCAAAAAAGGCAAGTTCGACGGGTTTACCTCCACACTTCTCTACAGCCGTTTTCAAAAGCACGACCAGATCCGATCCATCGGTGAGGCCGTTGGAAAATCGGTGGGCGTTCCCTTTTACTACCAGGATTTTCGGCCCGGATGGAAAGCGGGTATCGACGAATCCCGACGGCTGGGCATGTACCGTCAGCCCTATTGCGGCTGCATCTACAGCGAAAAAGAGCGCTACTACCGGAAGCCGAAAAAAATGAGCCCTTGCCCGGTGGCAACCGAGGCGCATAACCCCCTGATGCCATCCCACCAGGACCGCTGAGACCATGTTCGGAAACTTCATCTATTTTATCGTCGCCCTGTTAATTTATTCCACCTACCAGCCATCGGAGCAGACCAATTTTTCGACCCCGGATACGCTGATTATCTTCCTTTCACTGATCGTGCTCTTTTTTATCTTTTCCAGGCGCCAGTTCGCCCGTATTGCGAATATGTCCGCCACCCACAGCCACGATATACTGGACCAGCGCTTTTCATCGGCGTTGACCCGCCAGTCCATTTTGTCGATTGCCCTGTTCGCCGTAGACATTTACGCACTCAACATCTCTTCCTTCTCGACGGGCATCTGGCTGTTCGAATCGATCCCGACCCTTGAAGCACTGTCGTTCATGGCCCTTTTCATCGGCTACCTGGCCATTGTCTGGTCCAACGCCCACGACGCCCACCGTCGCATCTATGGGGCAGACCTGACCCGCAAGGCCTATGTTGCCTCCAACATCGCCTTCAGTGTGCCCGTGCTGCTGCCCTGGCTGCTACTATCCGGTATCGCCGACCTGCTTTTGGCCCTGCCCTTTGACCTGCCCCACCGGGTGATGGCGTCTCCAGAAGGCGAAATGGCCTACTTTCTCTTTTTCCTGTTTGCCGTGGCTGTGGTCGGCCCGCTGATTATTCAGAAATTCTGGCGGTGCCGCCCCTTGGAATCCGGTTTGTTTCGCCGGCGCATCGAAGCACTCTGCCGACGCGCCGATCTGAAATATGCGGATATTTTGTACTGGCCCATCTTCGGCGGTCGCATGATCACTGCCGGGGTGATGGGGCTGGTAAGCCGCTTTCGCTACATCCTGGTCACCGACGCCTTGCTGCACATCCTGAGCCCGGAGGAAGTGGACGCCGTCATCGCCCATGAAGTGGGCCACGTGAAAAAACATCATCTGCTGTTCTACCTCTTTTTCTTTATCGGCTACATGGTCATCGCCTACGCCACCTTCGACCTCATCGTCTACCTGATTATCTTTTCCGAGCCCATCTATCGCTTCGTCTTCATGAGCGGCATCAGCCGCACCACCGTCACCACAGGGCTGCTCAGTCTGGCCATCATTTTCAACTTCCTGGTCTATTTTCGTTTCATCTTCGGCTATTTCATGCGTAACTTCGAACGCCAGGCCGATGCCTTTGTATACCGCCTTTTCGCCAGTGCCATGCCTTTGATTTCCACTTTTGAAAAAATCGTGTCGGCGTCCGGACAATCGGCGGACAAGCCCAACTGGCACCACTTCAGCATCCGGCAACGCGTTGATTTTCTACAACACTGCGAAAATGACCGGACCTGGATCCGGCGCCACGATCGCAAGGTGCGCCTCAGCATGGCCGTCTATGTGGCAGCCATCGTTTTGGTGGGAATCGCCGGGTACCAGCTCAACTTCGGTCAGACCGGCAAGCGGCTCAATGAAAAATACTTTGAAACCGCCATATTAAACGAGATTGCGCGCAACGGGGAGAACAATGCCGCTCTTTTTGGGATGATGGGTGATCTGTATCTCGGCCGTGGCAGTTTCGGGCAGGCGGAATCAGCCTACCGAACCGCCCTTGATCTGGATCCGGACAGAGCCATCGTGTTGAATAATTTCGCCTGGCTGCTGGCCACCTGCGAGGACCCGGCTTACCGCAATCCGGAACATGCATTGGCACTGGCACGCAGAGCCGTTGCCATCGAGCGGTCCCCACACATTTTAGACACCCTGGCCGAAAGCCTGTTCGTCAACGGCCGGACCACCGAAGCCATCGATGCGGCGACGACCGCTTTGAAATTAACAAAAACCAACCGCACATACTACAACGGGCAGCTGAAAAGATTCCAGGCCGCCCGTGACAATCCTACTGAATAATGATTGGCGAGGGACCATGAACCCTCGGATGGTGCCGTTTCTAAAATGGTACTATTTGATACACACCTTCCTCACCTCGAGAAGATCACAATATCCCTGAAAGATCTTGTCGATGCCGTCCTGCTTCAAGGTGGTCATGCCGTCGCCGATGGCCTGATCACGGATTTTTCCCATTTCAGCCTTGGTCTGAATCATTTTTTTCATCACATCGGTACCCATGAGCAGTTCATGGATGCCCATACGACCCCGGTAGCCGGTGTTGCTGCACATGTCACACCCCTCCGGCATGTACAGTTCCAGATCGTCGGTGTAGGGAATGTTCAGTATGTCTTTGAAATCCGCTTCGCCGTATTCACGGACAAGCTCGTCGTATTCCTCCCGGCTGGGATGATATTTCCGTTTGCAGGTTTTACACAAGGTCCGCACGAGTCGTTGCGCCATGATGCACAGGATGGCGTCGGCAAAGTTGAAGGGATCCATACCCATGTCCAGCAGACGGGTGATGCTTTCGGGCGCACTGTTGGTGTGCAGGGTGGAGAAAACCAGGTGACCGGTAAGCGATGCTTCGATGCCGATGGAGGTGGTCTCCTTGTCGCGCATTTCCCCCACCATGATCACGTCCGGGTCGGCACGCAGAAAGGATCGCATGGCCGCAGCAAAATCGAACCCGATCTTGGACTTCACCTGCACCTGGCGAAGCCCGCGCTGGGTGATTTCCACGGGATCTTCAGCCGTCCATATTTTCGTCTCGGTTTTGTTGATAAAACTCAAGGCCGAATGCAAGGTGGTCGTTTTACCGGAACCGGTGGGGCCGCAGACAAAGATCAGCCCGTAGGGTTTAGTAATGCAACTGATGAATCTTTTGTGGTTGCGTTTGGAAAAACCCATCTTGTCCAGCGGTATGGGTTCGCCAGCCGCCAGGATACGCATGACCACGTCTTCCAAGCCCCCCTGGGTGGGAATGGTGGCCACGCGAAGTTCGATATCCTTTCCGCCGTATTTCTTGAACTTAATCTTGCCGTCCTGGGGCAGCCTTTTTTCGGCAATGTCCAGATCGGACATGATCTTGATTCTGGAAACCACCGCGGCTTTGTATGAAAAGGGAATGGTCTGGTAGACGGTGCACGAACCGTCCACGCGGATGCGCACCTGGGTGTTTTGCTTGCCCGGGTAGGGTTCGATGTGGATATCCGACGCGTTGCGGATGTATGCATCAAGGATGATCTTGTTTACCAATTGGACCACCGCGCTGTCTTCGTCGCCAACGCCCGACTCCGCCTCTTCAACCTCTTCAGACTCCACTTGAAGCTGGGAAAGGATGTCGTCGATCTCCGCCAGCTCCTTTTCGTCCTGGGTGAACAGCTTGATGAAATCGAGAACGTCCTCCTTGAGGCTGACGTAAAAGGTGATCTGGCGCCCCGGGAACAAAGCCTTGATCTCGTCGATCTTTTTCAGGTCGTGAGGATCGTCAACGGCGATGACGACTTTGTCGTCTTCACTTTTCAGGGGCACCCAGATGTTGTTTCTCATGAAGGGTACTTTCAGACCCGTCATCAGATCGCCGGGGATCGGGTAATTTCCGTTGTACTCAATAAATTGGGTCTTGTAATACTTTTCCAGCGCACTGCCGATCTCTTTTTTGGGGACCTTGAACTCCTTCATCAAAATTGCAGAAACCGGCTCTTTGCGATGGGTGGCCTCGGCAGTGGCCTTGGCCAGTTCTTTCTGGGTGATCAGGTGGTTTTCCAGCAGGTAATCGTACTTGTGGGTGCGGCCACCCCGGGCAGTCATACGCTTCCGGTTGTAAAGGGCCGTCCCCAAAATATTGGACAGCGCTTGGATGGCCTTCTCCGCCGTGTCTCCAAATTCACCGCCGGCCTTGCGGTTGACCAACTCCAGGGTGCCCATGAGATATTTCTGGTAGATGATGGGGTGGGCCAGGATTTCCTTGGTCCGATAACCGGTTCGCCGGTCCCAGCTGGAATCGAACTGGAGGTTCGGGTCGGTGGTGCTCAAGGCCTTCTGGTCGTAAGCGTCTTTGACGTTCACCAGGGTCTGCTTCAATGCGGCGTACCCGGCGATGCTGGTCGGGGCCACGGGAATCCGGATTTCAGGCACTTCGCTGCCCGACTTGAATCGCGACACCAGTTCCCGTTTGACGCCATCCACCACGTAGACGGTGATCCGGTCCGCCCCGAACAGTTCGCAGATTTCGTCTTTCAGATTGATCAGCGCTTCACCCAGGTTATTGGCCTCGTTGAGCCGATTACCGATGACCTGAATCCGGGTTGAATACTGGGCTTCAGACATGGGCACACTGTCTGCATCATCGTTGGGGGTCAAGGAAATCTCTGCATTTGCCATTGATCATTACCTGCGCTGGGTTGGGTGGTTTCGTTTTTTCTTATTGTTTGAAACACTTTGGTTTACGTATTGCCTTCCGACCGGGACGCCTCTACTTACGGAACCGGCGATACAATTTTTGGCATCCCCCCCCGATGAGGAAGATACCCATGAAGTAAAAACAAAATCGGATATAAACGGAGGCGGTAGCAAACATCGGGATCTGCTCGATGGCGGGCATCACCTGGGGAATGCGGTAAAAAACCCCCAAGCCGGCCAGTATCAAGGCAACCGCCCAGATAATTTGGACCTGATTCACCTGTTTGTCAGTCATCAATCAACCTGTAAGCGTCCTACGCAAGGTCCACCAAATTCGGCCCCAGTCAGGTGTGATCAGAGGCTGTATAGGCGCTGCCCGTCGATCACATTTACGCCCTTGGATTCCAGCAACCGGATCGCCTCCTGTTCCTGCTCGATACGAAAGATGATCACCGCATTGTCGCCGGAGGAGCGAACGAAGGCGTACATGTATTCAACGTTGAGTTTGGCGTCATGCAGCATGGTAAGGATACCGTGAAGCCCTCCGGGGCGGTCTGTCACTTCTACCGCCACGACATCGGTTTTTCCCACGGTGAACCCATTGCTTTTCAATGTCTGACGCGCCTTTTCCGTGTCGTCCACAATCAACCGCAACACACCGAAATCCGAGGTGTCGGCAAGGGCCAGGGCACGGATGTTTACCTCTGCTTCGGCTAAAATTGCGGTCACTTCCGAAAGCCTCCCGGATTTATTTTCCAGAAAAACGGAGATCTGTTCTACCTGCATGTGTTCCTCCACTATATAGTCGGTCATGGGATAAGCCTACTTAAGCGATGGGATTAACTTTTTTAAAAATTATCAAATATCTCGATTGTCCACAACCCGTACCGCCTTGCCCTCGCTTCTTTCAATGGCCTTTGGCTCGACCAGCTTGACCCGGGCGGAAACGCCCAGCAATTCCTTGATGTGTTTGGTGATGCGCCGCTCTAAATCTTGCAATCCTTTGACCTCGTCGGTAAAGCTTTGTTCGCCCACCTCCACCTTGACGGTGAGTACGTCCAGGTTGTCTTCGCGGTCGACCACCAGTTGATAGTGGGGCGCCACCGCCTCGGTTTCCATGAGCACGCTCTCGATCTGGCTGGGAAACACGTTAACTCCCCGAATAATCAGCATATCGTCACTTCTTCCCGTCACCCGGTTCATGCGGACAAGGGTTCGGCCACAGATGCATGGTTCGGGATTCAACGAGGTTATATCGCGCGTGCGGTAACGGATTACGGGAAATGCTTCTTTGGTGAGTGAGGTGAATACCAGCTCGCCCGTGGCGCCGTAGGGAAGGGGTTCCAGGGTGTTGGGGTCGACGATTTCCGGTATAAAATGGTCCTCGAACACGTGCAGGCCTTGCTTGGCTTCATGGCATTCGATGGCCACCCCCGGCCCCATGACTTCACTGAGACCATAGATGTCGACGGCGGTGAGGTTCAGCTTGCGCTCGATCTCATCGCGCATTTTCTCCGACCAGGGCTCGGCGCCGAAAATACCGAACTTGAATTTTAACGAATCGAAGGAGACGCCCATCTCTTCGGCCACTTCGGCCAGGTGGAGGGCGTAGGAGGGGGTAGCGGTCATAATGGTCGGGCCGAAATCCCTCATGATCACCACCTGACGTTGGGTATTGCCGCCGGAAACGGGGATCACCGATGCACCCAGACGCTCCGCGCCGTAGTGGACGCCCAGGCCGCCGGTAAATAGCCCGTATCCGTATGCATTGTGGATGATTTCGCCACGACCGGCGCCGCCCGCAGCCAAAGCGCGGGCCATAAGCATGGACCAGGTACCAATATCCCTGGCCGTATACCCCACCACCGTCGGCTGACCGGTGGTGCCGGACGAGACGTGGATGCGGACCACATTGTCCATGGGCACGGCAAACATATCGAACGGGTAGTTGTCACGGAGGTCCTGTTTGGTGGTAAAGGGTATCCGTCTCAGATCCGCCAGGCTGCTGATGTCCGCCGGGACCATCCCGACCTCCTGGAATTTTTTACGATAGAAAGGAACATTGGCGTAAACGTGTGCCAAGGTGGTTTGAAGGCGCCGGAGTTGTATCGCCTCCAAAGCCTCCCGGGGCATGGTTTCGTACTCGATATCGTGAATCATGTTGTGCGTCTCCTTCTCGTCGTGATGAAGATTATGCAAGGACCTATGGCAAGCAAAAAAAATAAAGTTCACGATCCTTAGGGCTCGCGCAAAAATAACTTCACATTTTTGCATCTCAGCTTCAGCCCATCTTTGGCTGA
>DEIP01000121.1:12958-29145 GCA_002352605.1 Desulfobacteraceae bacterium UBA2771
TTATTTTTTCGCGAACCCTTAGGTTGTGTTATTCCTTCAGCGCCCCTTTGAATTGCGGTTTTCGTTTTTCAAGAAAGGCGCGGCTACCCTCTTTGCTGTCTTCGCTGGCCATGCAGATGGCAAAGGCGTCCGCTTCTATCTTGCAGCCGCTGGCCAGATCTACGTTCAAACCGTTGTTGACCGCCTGTTTGGCTGCTCTGAGGGAGACCTTGCCCCTGGCGGCAATTGCCCGGGCCGTTTCCAAGGTCGCTTCCATCAGCGACGCCTGGGGAAGCACCCGGTTGACCAGGCCGATCGTCTCGGCTTCTTGCGCCGGAATCATGTTTCCGGTAAAAATCATCTCCTTGGCCCGGTTGCTGCCGATGAGGCGGGGCAGCCGCTGGGTGCCCCCGAATCCAGGGATAATACCCAGGCTGATTTCCGGCAGGCCGAACATGGCGTTTTCCGAAGCGTAGATAAAATCGCAGGCCAGGGCCATCTCGATGCCGCCTCCCAGGGCAAATCCGTTTACCGCGGCAATCACCGGAATGGCCAGTTCCAGGAGTCGACCGATGATCAGTTGTCCTTTTCGCGAAAACATCTTTCCCTGTAAGGTATTGAAGGTGGCTAGCTCGGCAATGTCCGCCCCGGCCACAAAAGATTTCTCGCCGGCGCCGGTTAGTACCAGCACACGGATCGCTTCGTCGGTCTCGATGTCATCCAATGCCGCCGAGAGTTCGTCCAACAGTCGGCCGTTCAAGGCATTTAGCGCTTTGGGCCGGTTGAAAATGATGGTGGCGATGCCCTCCGTCACTTCAAAAATAATGTTTTGGTAAGCCATGAATTCTCCCTCCTCCAATTGGTTCGCTGAATGGTCGGTCGCCGGCAGCGGCACCACCACTACGGCGGTCGTTTATCCCTTCTTATCCCACTTTGTCGATGGATGGTTAAAGGCGGTGGGGCTGGTCTCTTTGATATACTTTCGAATCCCGCGAATGATTCCGTTGCAAAGCTCATCCTGGTATTTTTTACTGGTCAGGCGTTTGCACTCTCTGGGGTTGGAAATGAATGATGTCTCCACGAGGAGCGCCGGCATCTGGGCACCCAGAAGGACGTAAAACGGCGCCTTTTTTACGCCTTTGCTGCGGATGTGGCTGAAATGCTTCTTCAGGTGCAGGCACATCTCCGCCTGGACCATGGCCGCCAGGCGGCTGGATTCGTTGATTTTGGAGTTCTGCATCAAATCGTTTAGAATCGATTCCAGGTCACTGATATTTTTTGCCGACGTGGCATTTTCACGGGCCGCCACCAGGATCGCTTCGTCGTCAGTGGCCAGGTTCAGGAAAAACGTTTCGATCCCGTAGGCCTTCCTGTTTCTCACCGCGTTGGTATGGATTGAGATGAACAGATCTGCGTTCTGGGTGTTGGCGATGGCGGTGCGCTCCTCCAAGGTCAGGTAGCGGTCGGTTGTGCGGGTGAGCACCGCATCGCAATTGAGGTCGGACTCCACTTTGCGGGCCAGTCGTTTGGCGATCTGCAGGACGATGTCCTTTTCATGTACCCCTTTCAAGTACCCCGGCGCGCCATAATCCTTGCCGCCATGCCCCGGATCGATGACGATGCGGCTCACTCCCAGTGCCAGTTGGCGGGCGATGGCGCCGGGCGGCAGTTTCCCTGTGGGAGGACGCACGCGCAGGTCCGATGAGCGGGCAACCCGGCGGTCCGAGTCCTCTCCCCACACATCCAACACGATGCGAAAGGGATTTTTAAGAGAAAAAATCTTGTAGGTTTTAAAGGACTTGATATCCACCACGATCCTGACCGATCTGCCGGTGTACTGACCGGCCCGCGCATCGCTGAGCAGCTCATCGTTGATGGGTACAAATTTCTTGATATCCTTGCCCAAGCGGCTTTTGCTCAGGTCGATATAAAGCCGCTGGGGTTTTTTAATGGCAGGGTCTTTTTTCAGCAGCCGGTGGGAAAACTTGGTCTCCCGATCGGCATCGATAACAATTCGTGTGTAGCTGGGGTTGGACCAGAACCGAAGCTTTTGTACGGTCACCAGGCCGGATTGCTGCGCCTGCGCATCCGGAAAGCCGGCGCCTGGATCGGTTTTATTTCCGGCGATAATGGCCGACGGCGGGTCACCATCGTCCATCTTTGCCGTTCCGGTGGGCCTATTGCCAATCACCTCGGCGCCGGCTTTATCGGCAAATGCACTGCCGGGAAACTCGCGTTTTACGCGACGGAAATAGTACATGGCCTTGTCATGATCCGCCTTGCTGTGGGACTTGACCGATAGCCCCTTATAAAGCAATCCGATCATGTATAGGGATTCGGCCGCATGGGGACCGCGGGTGTAGGATCGGTAAGCCAGCTGGAAATGATCGATACGCTTTTCCCATTGATCCCGATATTTCTTTTTTGCGGTACTATTCATCAGCTGCTTATAGGCGGCATTGGCCTTCTTGAGATGTTTGGCGGAAACGGTCTCTTTGGGTGTTGCAACCGATTTTCCCAGACCGGCCAGCTTCGATCTGGATTTTGGGGTGTAGCGGCTTTTTGGATATCGATGGATCACCCGTCGAAACGCGTCGACGGCTTCCTGCCGGTCAGCGGTCAGATAGGATCGCTTGTGCAGTTCCAAATATAAGAGGCCTGATCGATAGAGTCCGGCGGCGGCCCAGGGGCCGGAGGGATCAAGCCGGTAGACCTTTTGGTATTTCTCGATACAGCCCAGCCACCGGTCCCGGTATTTCTGGTGTCGTGGATTTTTTTTGAGTGCGGCATAGGCCTTTTCGGCCCGTAAGTATTGTTGCTTGGGGGTCAGGGCCCAGGCCGGCCATACCAAGGCCGCATTGATCAGCAAAGTCAGGGCCACCAGGCGGAAAACGACCGTAAACATGGATTTATTGACGAGTTCCTGCATAATCACTCGGCTATGGATCAGTACACAACGGATTGTGCCTTGATCTGTAATTCGTTCAGGGTATTCAGGGCATCGATAGGCGTCATCCGGCTCACGTCCAGCATCTGGAGTGCTTCAACCAACTTTCGTTCCACCGGGCTGAACAGCCCCAATTGAATGTGCCCGGCTCTCTTGTCGGCCTCCTTTTTCTCAGCCGCCTTGGGTTGTATGCCTGCCTCGATCTGGGCCAGGATATTTTTGGAACGTCTGATCACCGGTTCGGGAATCCCGGCCAGCCGGGCGACTTGAATGCCGTAGCTGCGATTGGTTCCCCCCGGGGCCAGTTTTCTCAAAAAAATTATTTCGTCATTCCACTCCTTGACGGCAATATTGTAGTTCTTCACCCGGCTCAGCTGGTTCTCCAGGTCGGTCAGCTCATGGTAGTGGGTGGCAAATAAGGTGCGGGTACCCATGCCGTTCAGATCGTGGAGGTACTCGGCCACGGCCCAGGCGATGCTCAAGCCGTCGTAGGTAGAGGTACCACGCCCGATCTCATCCATGATCACCAGGCTGCTGGCCGTGGCGTTGTTAACGATGTTGGCCGTCTCCTGCATCTCAACCATGAAGGTACTCTGGCCGGCGGATAGGTTGTCCAACGCACCCACCCGGGTAAAAATGCGGTCGGTAATGGCGATATTGGCTGATTCAGCAGGCACGAAGGATCCCATCTGAGCCATAATGGTCATCAGCGCCACTTGGCGCAGCACGGTTGATTTCCCCGCCATATTGGGACCGGTGATGATCAAGACCTGATTGTTTTGGTTGTCCATGACAATGGAATTGGGGACGAACCGCTCGCCGGTGATCAACTTTTCCACCATCGGATGACGCCCCTGTCGAATATCCAGGATGCCGTCGGTATTGATCTCCGGACGACGATAACCGTTATTTTGGGCGATCTCGGCGAAGGTGGTCAGACAATCCACCCGGGCGACGAAGCGGGCAATCTTCCGGATATCAGAGTGATGGGTTTTGACCTGACCACGGATGGAAACAAAGAGATCCAACTCCAGTTTGGCACGCTGATCCCCGGCGTTGAGCACCCGGGATTCGAAATGCTTGAGATCGTCGGTGATGTATCGCTCCGCATTTACCAGGGTCTGTTTGCGCACATAGTGATCGGGAACGCGTTCACTATGGCTGCGCGGAACCTCGATGAAGTAACCGAAGACCTTGTTGAAGCGCACCTTCAGGGAGTTGATTCCGGTGGCATCACGCTCTTTGGCCTCCAGCTCTGCCAGCCAGCTTTTACCGTCCCGACTGATTCGGATCAGCTCATCCAGTTCATCATTGTATCCAATATGGATCATGCCTCCGTCGGTGATTACCGGCGGCGCATCTTCGCGGATGGCACGATGGATCAGTTCGGCCAGTTCGTCGAGCGTTGGGGTGTCTCGAACGTCGTTATAAGGCGGGGTGGTGAAACGGCTAAGCACGGAAAAAATGTCGCTCAGCGCCTGGATGGACCGTTTCAGTGCAGTGAGGTCACGGGCGTTGGCGTGCCCCATGGAGATCTTACTGCCCAGGCGCTCCAGATCCCGCACGGGTTTGAGGTATTCCCGCAGCTCCCGGCGTGTTTGCATCTGTTCCACGGCATCGGTCACCGCATCGAACCTGGACTGAATACGGGCTGAATCCAGCAACGGATAGCGCAACCAGTGGGCCATGAGCCGTCCGCCCATGGCTGTGATGGTCTGGTCCAGGATGTCTATGAGGGTTCCCCGACGGCTACCGGTGCGGATATTGCCCGATAATTCCAGGTTGCGGCAGCTCTGATCATCCACTACGAGAAAATTTCCCAGAAAATAGGTTTGGACCCCATCCAGGTGTTCAATTTTTTGGCACTGGGTTTCGCTTACATAGTGGATCAATGCACCGGCGGCACCCACCCCGGCCTTCATGGACGCGCATCCGAACCCTTCCAGTGATAGGGTATCAAACTGCTCCAACAGCCGCTTGCGGCTACCGGTAAATTCGAATGCGCGGTCCTCCATGACGGTGACGGCATAGTTGCGGTCGTCCCTGAAAAACAAGGTGAAGGTATCATCGTTTTTCAGGGATTCAGGCAACAGAATCTCTCTGGGGGTCACCCGCATCATTTCATCGATAATGGCCGCCGAATCACTTGTTTCGGTGAGGCGGAAACTGCCGGTGGAGATGTCCAGACCGGCAAGGCCGACCATCTGCTGGTGGCGTGACACGGCCAGGATGAAATTGTTGCGCTTTCCATCTAAGAGTTCATCTTCGACGATCATCCCAGGGGTCACGACACGGACCACCTTGCGTTTGACCAGGCCCTGAGCCGTCTTGGGATCTTCCACCTGATCACAAATGGCCACTTTGTAACCCTTTCCAATCAGCCGCGAGATATATCCCTGGGCGGCCCGATAGGGCACGCCGCACATAGGCACCGGGGCGTCGTCGTTTTTATTGCGGGACGTCAGGGTGATCTCCAGCACACGGGAGGCCAGCTGGGCGTCTTCGAAAAACATCTCATAGAAGTCGCCCATGCGGTAAAACAGGAGGACGTCGGGATACCGCTCCTTGATGGAGAGGTATTGCTGCATCATGGGTGTCGCTTTAACTAAGGCCATTAATTAGGCAATATCTTCAATTTTTTCGGATAATGCGGCGGCAGGTTACGGAGGCGCAATCCGATTGGGGAAGGCGGATGACGGGGCAGATGGACCTATTCGCCGCGGCCGACGGCACTATCCAGATTATTTCATTTGAGCAGCCTCGTCCACAGGTTCCGCTTCGACGGATGCCGCCGGTAAGGGATCGGCGGAACCCTTCCGGGTGGAGAGCTGTTTTTCCAAAGACGATACGGCATCCACGAGGCTGGCCTCTTTGGCTTTGAGTGCCTTGATAATTTTTCCATCCTTAAAGTGTTTGAACAGGCTGAAAAAATAAGAAATTATAATCCCCGCCAGAAAAAAGGCCACGAAGAGAATGGCATTGGCCAACAACGGGGTCGCATAATAATCAAAGCCCAGATCAAGCGTCAAGCAACTTTCGGTCATGAAAAATTCTTTGTTTTGGAAGATGACCAGCCCGACAAAGCCGAAGACGACGATCCAGAAGGCAAATTTCACCTTTTTCATTGCGTATTTCTCCTCCGCCTGCTTTTCGTTGGGTTTTGCTTAGGACCATGAAACCCCTTGATTACCGAGCATGTCTATCCTTTCCCACCTCAAAACTCAACCCTTTTTTCCTTTCAGGGGGACCAATTCGACCTGTCCCCATGCCCCCATTTCCCGGCCGACCACCACCACGATTCCGACGACACCGGTGATCTGTTTGCCGAAGTCGATGGCCGGTTTGATTCCACGAAGCGAACGAACCCGATTGCCGATGGCCGTGGCCGCGGCATCGGCCAGGGCACAGGAACGCGAAACCACGCAGACGGCATCGGCCGATCCGATTGATAAAGAGTGGCCCACCGTCGCCGATGAGGTGCACATCCCGATGCCATCTCGAGAATTCGGCACCCGAATGCCCACTTTCATGCTGAGCGGAGATTTACCGGCAAACAGACCGGCCACTATCGGGTCATCGGTTTTTACGAAAACATCACCCCCGTTTTCCACCACCACCTGTTGGCTGTGTTCGAGCAGCCTACGGCCGACGCTTTCGGCCACGGCACCGGCGACAGCCGCCATGGGTCCCACCCCGGCGGCATTGCCGGCAAGGATCATGTCGCGAACGACTTCAGGTCCAAAGGCCTGTTTATTCCAAGGAACCAGGGTGGTCACAAAATCCGGATATTGCTTAATATACCCTTCGATGTGTCCCCGACACGCCATCGCCTGCTCACGGGCGGGCGCGTCGAGCAGGCGATCGGCCTGAATCATCAGGTCCGTCTCCTGACAGATGACCTGGAAGGAGCGCAATCCGGGACAGCAAATTTGCCGGCGGTAGCTCCGTTCACGGTAACCGGTAGGAGAAAGCGGCCGCGGATCAGGTCGTTTGTTCATCGGTGCAAACCAAGATTGCCGGTTTCAATTCCTTCACTCAAGATCGGGCCGTGGGCCGAAGATGTTCCGGAAACTGGTGCAAAAAGAAGCGGTCGGTCATCCCGGCGATATAGTCTCTGACGATTTCCGGAGGGCTGTGCTCGGCGAGATAGGATTCCGACATGTCCGCCATAAACCTGGAATATATGTCGGATGCACGGTCATTGATTTCCAGCTCCTTTAGACACATCTCGAACAGCATGGAAAAGAGCCGTTGAATGGCCGCCGCATGGATCTTGCTTTTCGGGTTCAAATAAATACGTTCCAGATTAAATTGTTTAAGGGCTTTCAATGCATCGGAGATTTCGGGGCTGAAGGCCACAAACGGGTTATCGTGACTGTTTTGGATCACATCGGTAACCAGGCGATAGACGATGGTTCCGTTGGTGTTGCCCAGCGTCCGGGCAATGGACCGGGGGATGTCGCGTCGATCAAGAATGTCCAGCCGGATGGCGTCTTCCAGATCCCTGCCGATGTAGGCAATGGTATCGGCCACCCGTACGACACACCCTTCGTTGGTCATGGGGATAAGCGGATAATCCGGGTCGGCCTTCTTGGCGGTGATCTCCGCGTCGAAGGTGGTAAAATTTTTATCCGGACTGGGCGCCAGCAGCTGGTTATGAATCTCGCCGTCATGGCAAAGAATGCCGTCCAGGGTCTGCAGGCAGAGGTTCCACCCCTGGCCTTTGCGTTCAACCCGATCCAAAAACTGAATGCTCTGAACATTGTGCATAAAGGTGCCGATGCCGGCCGCTTGACACAATGTGGACAGGTAGCACTCACCTTCATGGCCAAAGGGCGTGTGGCCGATATCATGGCCCAGGGCGATCGCCTCGATAAGATCCTCGTTGAGACGAAGAAACCGGCCGATGGTACGGGCAATTTTGGAGACCAGCTGTACATGCAGCACCCGGTGGGTGATGTGATCGTTGGAGATCAGGTAAAACACCTGGGTTTTGTCGATGTAGCGGGTGTAAGCCCGGCTGTGCAAAATCCGATCCGCATCCAGGGAAAAGGCCTGCCGGTAGCCGGCCGCCGTATCGATGATGGGATGACGGCGGATGCCTGCATTACTATAGGTGGCTTCCGGTGAGAAAATCTCCCGTTCCCGTTCGTTCAGGGTCGATTTCAGACTGTCCAGCACGGGCGGGGTGATAAAAGCGTCAGATTTGTCCATCGTCGATCATTTGCTCCATCATCTGAAAATAGTCGATGCCGGCCGCCCGGAACCCTTCCTTTCCGTATTTCATGTTGGCTTCCAGAATGGTATGCCGCCCATCGTGGCAGCAGATGTCCATGCCCACGTCGTCCCACCCGCAGGTTTGGGCCGCCTGACGGGCCAGGGATCGGGCCGCCGCGGGCACCGGATCCAGGCTGATGCGCCCCCCCATGGCCACATTGGTGCGAAACTCCCCTTTCCCGGCGATCCGCCAATAGGCATGAACCACCCGGCCGCCGATCACAACCACCCGGATGTCCCGGTCGATGGGAAGGTACTGTTGGATATAAGCCACATGGCGGTCACGGGTGTACGCATCCAGGTCGGTGTCGTCCTTGATCAGGAAGACCCCGCGCCCCATGGCCGAGCCACGTGGTTCTTTGGCAACACACGGGTAGGAAAAGTATTCCCGTATTTTTGCCCGCTGGCGTTTTCCGTAAAAGACACGGGTTTTGGGATGGGGCAAGTCGGCCAGTTGGAACAGGGCGCTCTGCTTGATTTTGTCCTGAACGCACATGTACGTGCGGTAGCTGGGAAAGGTGGCTTTTCCCACGGCATCGAACAGATCGGCATAAAATGCCGTGGGATAGTAGATCTTTGCCGCGTCACGAATCAACCGCACCTCCGCTTCGCTGTAGTCCGTAAAGTTGGGATGAACCCCGAGGGTTCTAACATTACGGCACGAACGCAGGCGTGCCTCCAGTGCCAAGACTTGCCGTGCCATGGTTACAAACGGCCAATAATGTCCTGAACGACCTTGTCCAGGGCATCTACAAAGGGTCCAGTGTCATCACCGGCAGCGATGGGCGACCCCTTGTCGCAGCTCTTGACCACCAGGGGATCGAAGGGCAAGGTGCCCAGAAAGGCTACGCCCATGGTTTCGGCGGTGGTGCGGCCACCGCGGCTCTTAAACAGTTCGACGGTTTCGCCGCAGCAGGGGCAGGCAAAGGGGCCCATATTTTCCACTAGTCCCACCAGCTCCAGATTGACAGTCCGGCAGAAATTGATCGATTTTCGCACATCGGCCAGGGCAACATCCTGGGGGGTGGTGACGATCAGGGCCTTGGCTCCGGTGATGGCCTGGGCCACACTCAAGGGTTCGTCACCGGTACCCGGCGGGGAATCGACAATCAGAAAATCCAGGGCTTCCCATTGCACGTCGGCCAAGAACTGCCGGATTATGCCCGTCTTGGCCGGTCCCCGCCAGATGACGGCCTGATCGGGATCCTTCATCAAGGATTGCATGGAAACCACCTTCAAATGGTCACCCACCAATTTGGGGATGACCTGCTGGTTTTCGTTGATATCCAACAGCCCCTTGATGCCCAGCATACCGGCGATGCTGGGACCGTGCAGATCCACGTCCAGCAGACCGGTCGAAAACCCTTTTCCGGCCAGTGTCACGGCCAGATTCGCGGCGAAGCTGGATTTGCCCACACCGCCTTTGCCGCTCATGACGATTAGCTTGTTTTTAATCTTGGACAGGGTGTTGCTGATGTTCTGATCCTGTGGGTCCGGCGCCCCCTGGCTGTTGCAACCGTCGTTCCTGGATGGTTTTTGACTCATGGAATATCACCTCTCTATTTTAAAAAAATGAAGCATCCGTTTCAAATGCATGGAAAACCTCACGACGACGGCGGTGCCAGGATGAACAGGCTTTCATCGAAGCGGGCATTGGCTTCATACCGGTCGAGTGCAACCGAGACACGCCGTCCGGATGCGGCGGACAAATCGATCCGCTCGGGCAAAATATAACCGTCGATCTCCTGTTGCCCGACAACCATCAGTGTCCGGATCGGATTCTGGCGGCTGTCGAACCACACCGACCGCACCGGATGCATGGACGCATCAACCGTGATCCGCTGACGGATCTTGCCCCATCGATCAATCAGGGCCAAATGGATCCCGGCCTCATCTTTATCGGGTGACAACCGTGCTAAAAAGCCGTCGTCCATGGGAATTCGCCCCACTAAAAATTCCAGCAGGTCACCCACGGTGACATTGATCTGAATGATGCGTCGCAGGCTGCCGTTGCCGAATCGTCTTTTATAGTATTCACCAGATGGGTGGGTAACAAGGAAGAGATGTTTTCCATCGCTGGAAACGGTGCCCGCCGAACCGCCGAAAGGAGCAAACATGTCGATTCTCAGCCGATCGGTCAAGCGGCCGGCCATAGCCGCACGGAAGGATTGGACCGGCCGAATCGCGTCGGCTATGGTTATTTTTGCCATACATTTAAATCGGGTCAAACCGGCGTTGGTTTGCCTTAGCCCGGCCACCATTCGTTCCGCCGACAAATCCGGCTGGCCGTTCGCCGGAGAAAAACGTGTGCAGGCCGTTGGCAGCCATGCCATCAGGATCAGAAAAAATGCCGGCCAACCCACGAAACCCGTTTGGAAGCGACCGAAAAAGGAGCGATTTCGAAGATGGGTGAAGGCGATGGTCATGGTGCCAGCAAGCGGATCTTCTTTTCCACGGCCGCCTTGTCGGAATGTCCGTTTTCAATGGATTGACGGTAGCTTTCCAGCGCTTTTTCCATCATGCCGAGCTTGTTGTAAACATCCCCCAGATGCTCTTTGACAATGGGGTCGTCGGGGACCAACTCGGCCGCCTGCTCCAACAGCGGCAAGGCCTTTTCATATTGGCCGCGCTTATAGTAGACCCAGGCAAGGCTGTCGGTAATGTAGCCGTCGTCGGGCTTTTGTTCGAGGGCTTTGCGAATCAGTTGCTCCGCTTCATCCAGGTTGCTCCCCATATCGGCATAGGTGTATCCTATATAGTTCAGGGCGTTGGCGTTTTCCGGATCGAGTCGGAGGACCTGCCGCATGGCGGCAATGGAGTCCTCCTTCTCTCCCCACTTGTCATAGACCACACCCAGTCTAAAATAGAGGCGGGCATTTTTTGGATCCAGCGCGACACCTTCTTTGAGGACCTTTACAGAATTTTCGTAAGCCTCCACCTGCTCATAAAAGGACCCCAAATAGAGGCGAAATTCCGGATTTTGCGGATCTTTCTCAATGGTTTCCAAAAGGAAATCGATGGCCGCCTGAATTTGCTCCATCTCCTGGTAAAGCAGGGCCGCGTGAACCGCGGCGTTTTGGAAAAATCGCGAATCCGGCGCCACCTGCTTAAACTGCTCGATGGATGCTTCCGTTTTCCCCATGCCATCCAACGCCAATCCCGCCAGGTATTTGAGATCGGAACTGTCCGGGGCCCCCTTGAGCATGCCCTGGATGATCGTGTTTGCAACCTCAAAATTGCGGGTGTCGAGGTAGTCTCTGACCATGATCCGGATAACTGATTTATCTTCCAGGCTCATGCGACCCAGGGCGGCGAATATCTGTTGCGCTTTTTTCTTCGAGCCCTGCTGATGGAAAATGTTTCCCAAGGCGATGGTGGCCTGGATATTGCTTGGATCCTGTTTCAGGATTTCGGAATATACGGACGCCGCCTTTTTGTAATTCTTATCGGCTTCGTATAAAGCCCCCAATTCAAAACGCGATTCCACCAACTCGGGTTCAAGGACCAACGTTTTTTCAAAATAGGCCCGGGCGGTTTTCCCATCACCATTAATGGCACTGATGCGACCCAGGAAAAAATAACCCGCATAAGATCCCGGAAAGTTTTTTACCAGCTGTTCGTAAACCTGCTTGGCCGGGTCCCATTGTTCCCGATCTATATACATGCGACCCAACTGCAGATAGATATTCCGCTGGGAGGAATCCAGGGCGATTACCCGTGAATATGCTTTAATGGCCGCTCTTGGCTGGTCGAGGTGCTGATGGATCCGTCCCACCAAAATCAACGACTCAATATCATCGGGATGACTGATCAATATTTCGTCTATAATTTCAAGGGCCGCTGTCGAATCCTTTTTCATCAGCCAAAAACCGGCGAGTTCCCGTTTCAGATAAAGCGAATCCGAATCCAGCTTCAGCGCCTGCTGCATGATTTCAATGGCATGATCCAGGTTGCCTTTTTTTAGGCTCAAATGCGCCTCGGAAAATAGGTAGTAGGCATTAACCGGCCGATCCCGCGTCTCCACCATGGGGATCGGATCCGGCAAGGGGGGGCGGCCCCCCGTCAGGGCACACCCGGCGATGGATACAATAAAAAAAATTATCAAATAGTGTTTAACACGCTGTAACATAGTCATATATACCTTCAACCCAGCCAATCTGCAGTAAGCGGGCGACAGGTTCATTCGTCCAATGAAATGCACGGGAGATAGGCTTGCAAAAACGGCAGGCGGCGCTCAGGAGACACCCTCGGTGTAGGTTTCAAAATCGGGGATTTCCTTTTTAAAATAGTCCCGCATCTTTTTGACCACATTTTTTTCGACCTGTCTTACCCGCTCACGGGAAATCCCGTATTTATCGCCGATCTCCTGGAGGGTGACCGGCGTGTCGGAAAAAATTCGTTTGTCGAATATCTCCAATTCCCGGTCGGTCATCTGGGTTCTGAATTCGGCAATTTTTTGGTTGAGCAGGGATGACATCTCTTTTTTAGCTACGGTCTCTTCTGCCGATTCGGCTTCCGTGCTCATAAATTCAATCCGCTCAGTGTCCGAATCTTCCTTCAGCGGTGCATCCAGGGAGATGTCCCAGCCGTCCAGGCGCTGGTCCATGTCCACAATCTCACGCTCGGAAACACCTAATCGTTGGGAGAGCAGTTTGGGTTTGGGATCAAATCCCTCATCAATGAGTTTCTGTTTTTCTTTCTTCAGCTTGAAAAATAACTTTCGCTGTCCCTGGGTGGTGCCGATCTTCACCAATCGCCAATTATCCATGATAAATTTGAGGATATAGGCCTTAATCCAGAAGGAGGCATAATAAGAAAACTTGACATTCTTGTACGGATCAAATTTTTTCACCGCCTGCATCAGGCCGATATTGCCCTCTTGAATCAGATCCAGCAGGTTCTGCATCCACACCCGCTGAAATTCCAGCGCAATTTTCACCACCAGACGCAGATTTGAGGTCACCAGGCGGTAGGCCGCTTCCTGGTCACCTTGCTCCTGTACCTGTTTTCCCAGGGACACCTCTTCCTCCCGGGTCAACAGGTTGTACCGGCTGATTTCTGAAAGATAACGTTGGAGTGGATCGTATTTGACAAGGGATTTGTCGCTTGCCCGCAGGGGTTTCTTTTTCTCCGATGGTGCCGGCTTTTTGCTTTTTTTTGTTTTCATTCATCTACCCGGGTTTGTCTATGTTAGCCGATCGGCGTTGGTGGCTGTCGGTCAATAACGGGCCCTTTTTTCGTATGGACAATTACCCGCTGCTATGTTACGGATGTCGACCGTTTAAGCGCCTGTAGCTCAGCTGGATAGAGCAACGGACTTCTAATCCGTAGGTCGCAGGTTCGAGTCCTGCCAGGCGCGCCATAATTTAGTTGAAATTTAATAGTTTATGAGCCTTCGAGACACGTTCTTGAGGGCTCTCGTTTTTAGGCGCCGGCATCGGGACAATTTTTCGAGGATCATTTTGTAATTTACCTTACTTAACGGCATTGAACGTTGGCATTGACTTTCTATGCATTGTCTATACGACCATCCGTATGTTGGATATAACCGGTGTAACCTTAAATACATACCATTATTTTCCAATCTTCACAATGCAGACTTGACCTTCCGGTGATCCAAGCGCCGTTTTAACGGCCGCACACTATCCTATCAACCTTACAGAAAGTTAACCCAAACATTACCAAGTGGTAATTTACATCGGTAAGAAACAGAAATGCCGGACATGAGACTGTCCGGCACAAATATGAACTGAATTTTTTCCCATGGACCGAGGCGCTCCGGTGAACGGTAACCCGTTGTGGCGTCACCGATTCAAGCAGCAATCCTTTCGACGATCATATAAACGAGGTGGCAGGAGATGTGACCCATTCAACGCCAAAAGGTCCCCTGGGATGAACGAACCGGGTAACACCGGTCTACTCCACGGGCATGAGTTTTAGAATATTCTTGGCCCGCTCAATTAATTGTTCCCCTTTGAAGGGCTTGACGATGTAGTCCTTGACACCCATTTTGACGATCTGAATAACATTTTCCTTGCCGGATTCGGCCGTTAGCATGATCACCGGAATATCTTTTAAATCACTCTCAGCTTTTAGCTTTCCAAGCATTTCGATCCCTGTCATTACCGGCATGGTAATGTCAAGGATGATAAGATCCGGCATTTCCTTAGCGGCGGTGGCCAGGCCTTCCACCCCGTTTTCGCCTTCCAAAAGTTCACAGTTGTAGGGTTTAAAAGCCTTTTTAACAATCATCCGAATGGTTTTACTGTCATCAACCGTAAGGATCTTGTACGCCATTGCTTACCTCCGAAATTATATGGTATTTTTTTCAGTCGCTTTCGAATAAACAGTATCGGTTTGAGCGTTTATTTCTTGAGCTAATTGTTGAAAAAAATGCTCCGGTTGATGGCTTCTGATTATAAAGGGTTATCGGTGGTTACCACCCGCAAAAAGTGCATTGACACGCTCCATTTTCATGCCAAAACCGTCAATCACACCCTGAATCTCGGATTCATTCAGCCCTATTGATCCGGTGACCCGATCATCTTCAGGATAGGAGGGGCCGTCCAGCCCAAGACCGACCGCTATTTTCCGGTACACGGCATCAGCAAGGTTGACGATGGATGCTTCCAAAAAGCATCCTTTTGCGTCCGAGGGCGTATGGTAATATCTGATGATGCATTGAAGCAGAGGCGGAAGATGCCAGTTTTTGGCGAGTAAGGAACCCACCTGGGCGTGGTCGAAACCCAGGACCTGATGCTCCGCCTTCCTGAAGGTGATGTTTTGGGTTTTCACCCGGATCAGAATCTGATCGATTGCCGATTTGACAAACTGATCCAGCACCACCTTGCCGATGTCAGGCAGCAAGGCCCCGGTAAAAATGAGACTGCTTTGTCTCAACCCTTTGATTTGTGCCTGGTCCTGGGCCACGATGGCAGCCGATACTGCGCCCTTCCACAGTTCTCCGCGCTTAATCCGTACCCCTCATGAGATCCGGCGAAACGCTCCGAGCAACAAACCAAAAGAAACAGGTCGACCACCTGAGTCATTCCCAGATAGACAATGGCCTGTTTGGCGTCATTCATTTTTACCCGGCAAACCGAAATAGGCTGAGTTGGCCAGTTTGAGCAAATTGACCGTCAATGCGGGTTCGTGGCGGATAATGTCGGACAGAACGGACATGCCGCAATCCGGATCATTTAAGAGGGTCATGACTTTTCCGGCAACGTCCGACACCGATTTTTAAATGATCAACCGCTTTAATGATAGACTCAATCGTGGGCATTGTTTACGCTTTTACCTTCCTGGGCGGATTTCCATAACAACGATCGATCCTGGGGAGGGCCAACATGGTGGGCCAGCAATTCACTGAGCTGAAGCGCTTGCCCGGCATCGAGTTTTTTAAAACGCACGGCGTTTGTTCTGAGCTTTTGAGACTTTTTCTTACCCTTGCGGGTGGGGTCGAGCGCTAGGGTTTCATAGGGAATATTGTGCAGATAGATGCCCTTTTCAGCCATTAACAGATCGAGTTCGGTTTTGTCGATATCCGGGAGACCGCTAAGGTTACCGTCAAAGGCGATCCCCCCCAAACTCATGTTCGTAACCTGCCCCACGACTTCCGATTCGGATTTGTAGAGGACCATGGCAATCTCTCCGATGCTCATTTTGGTGTGATTGCGCAAGGCGTCCAGTTCATTTCTTAGGATGATAAATGTGCCACGAGGCATGGGATGACGCTTTTGTTCTCGACGTTCAACCATGGAGTCTCCTTGCGGGTTATCGGTTTCAGATGGATAAAGGCTGATGCCTACTATGCAAGAATATTACCACAAGTACGAAACGATCCTCACCGCCGGCCGCTGCCAAGAACAACCCCGTTGTTGCGGGTCGGATCGTGAGTAATGACCTCTTTTTTAAAGATCTCCCGGATAGGAAGTCTAATAAACCGGATCGCGCCCTATGGTAGAAGAATCAAAAATTTGGC
>DEIP01000116.1 GCA_002352605.1 Desulfobacteraceae bacterium UBA2771
CGGTTGTAAACGATTAAAATCGACAGAATGCCTTATTCAAAATACGAAGTTGGACGTTCGATGTTCATTGGTCTGGATTTTAGCCCCCTTCGAGGGGGCTTCATCAAACCATCCGCTCTGCGGGTGGTCGGTAATTGTACTATCTTGCTTGTCTTTTGGCCCGGCTACTTACGTTGCGTCAATGGTCCCATACAACCAGTATGAAACCATCAACGCGCCTCGCATCCAAACCAAAATCCGGGGCAATACCTGTTCAATTAATTTTTTCCGAGGCCCTAACATGATTTGCAGGATTGTAAAAAAGTAAAAGCAGTTTTTTAGCCGCATAGCGCAAACCAACTAAAAATCTTGTCAAAAATGAACTAATGTTTCTTTCATCGCACCCCCCTTTTCAAAAGCCATAAAAGTGGATGCCAAAAACGATAACGCCTCTCCGCGGCAGGCCACGGAGAGGCGTCAATAGTCACACTGATCTATTCCTTAGGTGTTTCTTGAACCGGCGTAACCGATATCCTTGAGCGCATTTTCCATCTCACCCAGGACGGTTGCATCGTCGATGGTGGCCGGAACATTGTAATCTTTGTTGTCGGCAATTTTCTGGATGGTGCCCCTCAGGATCTTGCCCGAACGGGTCTTGGGCAACCGGTTGACCACGGTGGCCGTCTTGAAGGCTGCCACCGGGCCGATACGGTCGCGAACCATCTGAACCACCTCGGTCTGGATCTCGGCATGTTCCCGATCGACGCCGGCATTGAGTACTAGAAATCCGATGGGAATCTGGCCCTTGAGTTTATCCTCAACGCCCAGCACGGCGCACTCGGCCACTTCGGGGTGGTCGGACAGAACCTCCTCCATGGCGCCGGTGGAGAGGCGGTGGCCGGCCACATTGATGATGTCGTCGGTCCGGGCCATAACGTAGGCGTAGCCCTCGTCGTCGATATAGCCTGCATCGGCGGTTTTATAGTATCCCGGAAACTCTTCCAGGTAGGATTCGATATAGCGGTCGTCATTTTGCCACAATGTCGGCAAGGTGCCTGGAGGCAGAGGTAGCTTGACCACCAATGCGCCGATCTCACCCGGTGCCACCTGATGATTGTTGACGTCCACCACATGCAGGTCCCATCCAGGCACTGCCTTGGTGGGCGAACCGTACTTGACGGGAAACGGGTGCAGTCCCATACAATTGGCAGCAATGGCCCAGCCGGTCTCCGTCTGCCACCAGTGATCGATGACGGGTACATTGAGGTTGTTTTCCGACCATTGAATCGTGTCCGGATCGGAGCGTTCACCGGCTAAAAAGAGTGTCTTAAAGCAGGAAAGGTCGTAATTTTTGATCAGGTCCGCCTTGGGATCATCGCGTTTGATGGCCCTAAATGCCGTGGGCGCCGTAAACATCGATTTGACCTTGTGCTGGGAAATCACTCTCCAGAAGACACCGGCATCCGGGGTTCCCACCGGCTTTCCTTCAAAGAGAATGGTGGTGGCACCTTTGAGCAGCGGGGCGTACACGATGTACGAGTGACCCACCACCCAACCCACATCGGATGCCGCCCACCAGACGTCGCCGGCATCGATGTCGTAAATTGCCTTCATGGTCCACTTCAGGGCCACCATATGGCCGCCATTGTCTCGTACGACGCCCTTGGGCCGGCCGGTCGTACCTGACGTGTAAAGGATATACAGTGGATCGGTGGCCGCCACGGGGACACAGTCGACCGGTTGGGCGGATGTCATGGCCTGGGTCCAATCCACATCGCGTCCGTCGATCATCTCAGCCTGTGCCATGGGGCGCTGCAGTACGATGCAGCACTGAGGTTTGACATCGGCCATCTCGATGGCACCATCCAACAGAGGTTTGTATTTGATGACTTTCTTGCCTTCGATTCCACAGGAAGCGGAAACCATTACTTTGGGCTTGGCATCGTTAATGCGGGTGGCCAGTTCCTTGGCGGCGAACCCGCCGAATACCACCGAATGGATGGCACCGACACGGGAGCAGGCCAGCATGGCGATGGCCGCTTCGGCGATCATGGGCATGTATATGATCACGCGATCGCCCTTGACCACACCCTTGCCCGCCAGCACGCCGGCAAAGGTCGCGACCTCATCGCGCAGCTCGCTGTAGGTATAGATCTTGATGGAATCAGTTACCGGACTGTCATAGATCAGGGCTGCTTGATCACCGCGCCCGTTTTCCACATGATGGTCCAGCGCATTATAGCAGGTGTTGACCGTACCACCGGTAAACCACCGGTAAAAGGGTTTGTTGCTGTCGTCCAAGACTGTGTCCCAGCGCTTGTACCAGTGGCAGTCTTTAGCGACTGTGCCCCAGAAACCTTCCGGATCGTTAATGGATTCTGAATATGCGCTATCGTATGGGTTGGTCATTTATATATCCTTCCAAATATGACGCTTTCGTAAAAAGCCCGATATCTGCGTTATGCCGTATCCCCCGTCACTGCGGCGTACGTCAAGTAGGCCTTGACCAATGATTGTCAAGCGGTTTCTTCGGCCAGTTCCCCAAGCGGCCCGGGCGATGGCGTTGAATCGATCCACGGCTTTCCAACGGGCAGAATCTGTTTTTCAAACACCTGGGCGTAAATGGCGGCGGCCATCATGTACCAGGCGTTCAGTGCACACAGAATCAAAACGATGGCGGTGGGTTTGGTTAATCCGGGATACCCGAAATGGACCAGATCGAGACCGATGAAACCGATCAACAACAGGGTGAACGTGGAGGCCATGGCACCGTGGATGCGCATGGCCGCGACCCACATGATAGCGGTGTAAAGGGTCCAGACAACCAGGAAAAAGCCGACATCCGTGTGGCTGAGGGTATAGATTTTGAAATGGTTCAGCATCCAGATAATGCCCAGGGCGATCCAGAAAGCGCCGTAGGAAACAAAGGCACTGTAGCCGAAATTATTTCCGCATTTGAACTCCTGGAACCCGGCGATCAGCTGAGCTACCCCGCCGAAGGCAAAAGCAAGTGCCAGGACCGGACCGATGCCGCACCAGCCAAGATTATGAAACTGGAGAATCAACGTGGTTAAACCAAATCCCGCCAGACCGACAACTGCTGGATTTCCTTGACTTTCTGCTGCCATAACGGCCTCCTGTGAATTAATGGTGATTAAAAATAAACGCGAAAGCAGTGGAAATTTAAAACAGCAAGTAGTGTGCCGGTATCGAAAAATATCAATATCGGTTAGAAAAATCAACGCATTACAATGTGTGACAACACGTTTTAAACTGAATGGGCTTCGTTGAATAAATGGGGTCTATTTTTCCCAAATCCAAAAAAATTAAATTCAATCATTTGATATAACTATGTAATCAAGAATTGGGATTATTTTGTCCCAATTGGGGAGAGTTGTAGCCCATAGATCTTCATTTTGCGGAATAGGGTGCGTCGATCAATGCCCAGCAATGCGGCAACCCGGGAGCGATGCCACTGGTTTTCCTTGAGCAGATGTTCGATGTATGCCTTTTCGAAGGCACTGACGGCGTCGCTCAAGGGCCGGCCGAAACCAACCGGTTGAAAGGGCGGTCGGTCCGGAGGGGGGACAAGCGTGTCATCATCAGGCGGCCCGGGGAGGTCCGGAAAGTCGATCGCACCCAAGGTGATATATCGATGCAGACTGTTTTGCAATTCGCGAATATTTCCCGGCCAGTCATGGCGCTGCATGGCCAAAATGATTCGCTGGGGCACCACGGGAAGTTTATCGCCGTGTGGAAAGTCATCGACGAAGTGGTTTACCAGCAGCGGAATATCCTCTTTTCTAGATTTCAGAGGAGGCAGGGTGATGGGCAGAATATGGATCCGGTAGAAAAAATCCCTGCGGAAGCGACCCGTTTCCAGACTGCTGCGCAGGTTTCGGTTGGTCGCAGCCACGATACGGATGTCGGCCTGTTTGACCACGTTGCTGCCGATGGGGGTGTAGCCGCCCCCCTCGATGGCCCGAAGCAGTTTGACCTGCATGGTCAGGTTCAGTTCGCCCACCTCGTCCATGAACAGGGTCCCGCCGTCGGCTGCATCCAGATAGCCGGATTTGTCCTGGTCGGCGCCGGTGAAGGCCCCTTTGTGGTAGCCGAAGAATTCACTCTCGATGAGATTATCCGGAATGGCGCCGCAGTGAACCGTGACGAAATTTTTGCTTCCGCGGTCGCTGAGGTCGTGGATGGTCTTGGCCACCAACTCCTTACCGGTGCCGGACTCGCCGTAGACGATCACGTGGGCGTTGGACTCCGCTGCCTTGAGAATATTCTCGTAAACGTCCTGCATGGGGCGGCTCTTGCCAATAATATTGCCGAAGCGGCCGGCCGTCCGCATGGATGACTTCAGCCGCCGGTTCTTTTCCGCAAGCTGGATCTCCCGCTGGCGCAGCCAGTCTTCGGTGGTTTTGCGTTCTGTAATATCCAGCACCACGGCCTGCAGGTTGCGGACCTGCCCCTCGCTGTCGAACATCGGCGCTTGAACGGCATCATACCAGCGGCCGTCTTTTTCGTTGTAGAACTCAGTGTGTGCGGTCTGTCCCGTAAACACGTCTGTGTACCGACACCAAGGGCAGGGCTGTTCCAGGCCGTACAAGACGCGATGACAGCATTTACCGGTTCCATCCTCGCCCACGTGATCGGCCAGCTTGCGATTGACGAAATCCAGGCAAAATTGCGCATCGCAGGTATAGATAAACCCTTCGAAAATGGAGACGACTTCCGCCAGACGGGATTCGCTCTGCTTCAGAGCGGCAGCGGTCTTTTCACGGATAGCCATCTCCTTTTTCAACTCCGCGTTAGCGGCCAGCAGTTGTTCGCTGCGCCGGTGCAGGTCCTTGGTCCGAGCACTGATCTCATCCTCCAGGTGGGCCTGATAGCGGCGGTTCTCCTCTATCAGCCGGGTCCGCTCCAGGGCCCGGTTTACCGCGTGTTCCAGTACCGCCATATCGACGATGGGTTTGGTAACGAAATCGAAGGCCCCCAACCGCAATGCCGCCACCGCGTCCTGGAGAACACCGGCCCCGGTGACCACGATCACGGGGATTTCGTCCAGCTGTCCGGCAATCGCCGCCAGTACCTCCAGCCCGTCCATACGCGGCATGCGCAGGTCCAGCAGCACCACATCGGGAGTTAGCTCCCGAAACCGTCTGAGACCTTCCCGGCCATCCCCGGCTTGGTAAACGACGAACCCGCTGTCTTCGAGGTAGGTGGAGACGCTGTCACGGATGATATCCTCGTCGTCGATGATCAGCACCCGACGCTTAAGAGAGGGTTCAGTCGACATGACCCGTCTCCTTGGAAGCGGAATCGATCGTCGTATCGGATGTGTGCGCCAATTGATCGGTCATCGGCAGACGAATGATGAAGCGGGTACCCTTTCCCGGCGTCGATTCCGCAGATATGGATCCATTGTGGTTATTGGTGATGATGAAATAGGAGACCGAGAGCCCCAGTCCCGTGCCCACGCCCACCTCCTTGGTGGTGAAAAAAGGTTCGAAGATTCGTTTTCGCCGCTGTTCATCCATTCCTGGGCCGTTGTCTGCGATTTTGATGACGGCCGATTCGTTTTCCCGGCGAAGGTGTAGGGTAATGCAGGGCGGATCGGTCCGCTGCCCGTTTTCGCCCATTGCCTGGGCCGCGTTGCGCAGCAGGTTGAGTATCACCTGCTCGATTTCGGTGGCGGAACAAGATACCGGCGCCAGGGTCGGTTCATAGCGCCGAATGATGCGGATATGGCGGAAATCGAATTTTTTTTTCAAATCATAATCGTGGGCAGCCAGCTCGACGGCTTGGTCCAACAATTCGGCCAGGGCTACCGGCGCTTTTTGTGATTCACTGCGCCGACTGAAGCTGAGCATATTTTCGACGATGCGCGATGCCCGCTCGCCGGCAACCCGGATATTTTCCAGGAAACGGAAAATTTCTCTTCTTTCCATATAACAACGGATGGTTTCCAAACGGGTGCCGCACGCCTTCGCTTCCGCTTCGTTGGCCGACAATCCCGGACTCATTCGCCGAATCACGTTTTGCAGACTTTGCAGCATGCCCCCCAGTGGATTATTGATTTCGTGGGCCATGCCGGCGGCCAACCCCCCGACGCTCATCATCTTTTCGGTCTGGACCATTATGTTTTCCATTTTCCGGGATTCGGTAATATCGGTGCCGATGCACAGATATTCCTTGATGGAACCGGTTTGATCACGGGTGGCCCGGCTGGTCCAGGCAATCCACACCCGCCTGCCATCGCGCAGCCGATTGGCATACGCATGCCCTCCGCGGTGGCTGGACGGCCGGATCATCATCCGGATACCATCGGGTGTCTCTTCGGGAACGATGGTGCCGGTGACCCCCTTCCCCAGGATTTCCGACTCAGTGTAGCCAAAAAACCGCTGAGCAAATTCATTGAAAAAGGTAATTTTCCCCTGGGGCGTCATGCGCAAGATGATGCTGTTGGCATTTTCCACCAACTCCCGGTATTTGGCTTCACTATTTCGGATGGCCGCTTCGGCCTTTTTTCGGTCGGCTATCTCCGTCTTTAAACTTTCGCTATAGGTCTCCAACCGTTCCATAAAAGTATTGAAATAGGTGGCCAGCGTCCCCACCTCGTCACGGCTTTGCCGCTGCATGCGTACCGAGATGTCTCCCTTGGCGCCGGCTGCAAACCGTCCCATCAACTCGAGTAGGGGATTGGTAATGGAGGCGCTGATCCGGAAGGTGATCGGCAGAAATAAAATGAATGAAATCAGCGCCGTTGCCAAAATCAAATGCCCGATGGTTCGAAGCGGTGCGTAAAACTCGTCCAGGTAGCTGGATGACGCCACAATCCACTCATATTCGGGGATATAGTTGAAAATAACCAGTTTTTGACGGATCGGGGACGCACCGGACGGCTCCCAGGAGTGGATAATTTTTCCACTTTTGCGTTTGCAGATTTCCCGAATAAATTGACGCCCCCGATCATCGGTGGCCTCGAAATAATTTCCAGTAAGCAAGGGATGTACAATCAGATTGCCCTCAACATCGACGACATAAGAATACCCCGTTTGGCCGAACACCAGGGAGAGGATGCTGTCCCGAAAATCGTCCACGTTGACCAATTCGTTGAACTCATTGCGATAGGAGGAAACCGAGATGATCCAGTCCCAGGGCTCGAAGTAGGTCATATAAAGGGCTTTGGGTCGCAAATGGGTCTCGTCCGGGTTCTTCCAGTTGTACTCCAGATACCCCTCCTTACGGGCCATTTGATCGGCAATGAAGGTGTATTCGGAAAGATCCACATTGATCAAAGCGCTTGCCGGATGGATCAGGATGATCCCTTGGCTGTCGACCGCGTAAATATATCCGGTCTTCCCGATCGTCTGACTCAACATGACCTCCCGGGACCGTTGCTTGGCTTCTTCCATGCTCATGGTTCCGGACAATGCCCGGCTGTAAAAATGGTGGACAATCTCCCTGTTTTTTTCGGCTACGGCGCGCAGGTGGTTTTTGATGGAGACCCCGGCTGAGGTCCGGACCATATTTAAAATGGTCTGGGTGGTATTTTTCAGCTCGCTTTCGATGTTGGTTTCGATGGCGGCCTTAACGAAATAAAAGATAATGCCGCTGCCGATCATCAGCGAAAGAACGAATACCGCGGAGTAGCTGATCAGCAACTTGTAGCGGATACGAAGATCCGCAAATCGACCGGACAGGTTCAACATCCGCCCCTCCTGTGAATCGGCGTGGGTCGGTGAAAAATGGGCTGGATGAATAAATACCCCTTACGTTAATGACAGTCGAACAACCTAAAAAATGCCAGGCCGTCGCGTCAATGAGGAAAACGAAGGAAAAACGGATGGCATGGACGCATCAGGAAGGCTGGCGGCACAATGGCCGGCCGCTGCGGCAGGTGTACGTGGATACCATTTACCCAATTGTTGGTAACCGCTGGCGTTTCGGGGACGGTCAGGCCGATTCGACCGACTTGATTTCCGGAATCTGTTGCTTCAGCATCCGCTCGATCCCGTTTTTCAGCGTCATCTGAGACATGGCACAACCGGCACAGGCGCCTTGGAGCCGAACCTTGACGATGCCGTTTTCCACGCTGATCAGTTCCACGTCACCCCCGTCCGCCTGGAGCATGGGCCGGATCTTTTGCATGGCGGCTTCGACTTTTTCTTTCATGGCTTATCCCCTTTTTTTTACGATGAATGGATTCATTTTTATTTCAGACCGGTAATCTAAACATCACCGTTAACGCTTACTATAGAACGTCTTTTTGAAACGGTCAAACGTTCCTGCCAAAATGGCTTCGCGCATGGATTTGACCAGATTCACATAGTAATGAATATTGTGGATGCTGTTGAGCCGGTAGGCCAGGATCTCACGCGCCGTATACAGGTGACGCAGGTAGGCCAGGCTGTAATTTCGACAGGTGTAGCAGTCGCAGGAGGGATCCACCGGCCCCTCGTCTTCACGAAAGCGGGCATTGCAGATGTTGATGGTGCCTTGCTCGGTAAACATCTGCCCGTTGCGGGCATTGCGCGTGGGCATGACGCAGTCGAACATATCGGCCCCCAGGTCCACCAATTCCACCAGGTCTTCAGGGGTTCCCACCCCCATGATGTACCGGGGCCGATCTTCGGGCAGCAAAGGCAGGGTGTGGGCCGCCATCTCCATCATCAATTCCTTGGGTTCACCCACACTCAGGCCGCCGATGGCGTACCCGGGAAAACCGATCGCCGCGATCGCTTCGGCGGATCGTTTCCGCAGGTCGGTAAACATGCCCCCCTGGACGATGCCGAACAGACTGTTCTGCCGGTCGGTTTTTTCCCGCCAGAAGGTCTTGCACCGCCCGGCCCAACGGGTGGTCAATTCCAGGGCGGCCGTGGCTTTCGCACGGGTGGCCGGATGTTCGAGGCATTGATCCAGGCACATGATGATGTCCGAATTGAGGCAGATTTGGACCTCGATGGATTTTTCCGGCGAAAGCATATGCCGACTGCCATCGATGTGAGACTGAAAGGCGTATCCCGTTTCGGTAAGTTTGCGCAGCTTGGCCAGTGAAAACACCTGGAACCCGCCGCTGTCGGTAAGGATGGGCCGATCCCAATGCATGAATCGATGCA
>DEIP01000043.1:0-279 GCA_002352605.1 Desulfobacteraceae bacterium UBA2771
CCCCAATCCCAGTATAGAAATATCAGGGGGGGGGGGTGAACGGTTACATTGAGACTGTTTTGAGCATCCTCAATCAATGGTTGAAACGGTGATAAAATTTTTTTAAAAACATTTTGGTCGATGTGTTCGTTCATGGCGTCTTCCTGATTAATTTTTTGTATCCACCATGATTAAAACACAAGTCGATCAGCCTGTCCAGTATTATTTTATGTTTCTATGTGTTGCGGCATTTTGTATGCCGAACGGTATTGAATTATCATCGAAGAAAAAGCCGATTAC
>DEIP01000043.1:312-4840 GCA_002352605.1 Desulfobacteraceae bacterium UBA2771
GCAACGGCTCCATGAAGACATCGCCTTGTTCTTCCAAGACACCACCAACGGCTCCCGTCCCTCTTTACACCCTGGTAAGAAATCCGACACCAGGCGCCTTTCAATCTTTCTCACCAGCTACTTAGAAACTTTTTAACCATTAGTTTTTTATTTCTATTTTATCTTTTCCCGCGTCCGCACCGAACTGGCATACGCGTTGCTCAATAGATGTTCATATTCAATCAACATTATTTAATGGGATGAAGCGGGTTCGGGGTGATTCGCATATCCATTGGTGAAACTCATAACTCAAACATATGAAAAGGCGTTAAGCTCACCAAAAATGCTATGCAAAAATTTGAAAAAATGATTGAACGAGTACAGGGTATTGACAAATGGTCTGTTGATATGCCCTAATTATTAACCTTCTCTTTTTGTGGATTTAATTATTTCCAACGACCTAAAACCGATCATCGTGATAACCGGCGAAGCTTGTTCGATAATCATCGATTCGGTCGATCGACCGACCGACAACAGGAGGAAACATATGGCACCCAGACAAAAACGCCTGCTGCTGGCCGTGGACGGCTCCGAACGGGCATTGCTGACCGTACAGTACGCAGGAGAAGAAGATGCCTTCAAAGAAATGAAAATCGTCCTCTTTCATGTATTCAACAGCATTCCGGAAGCGTACTACGACTTGGAAAGGGAGCCTAAAAGCGTCAAGGTGGTTCGCCACGTACGCAACTGGGAAGCAGAGCAGAAGAAAATCATTCGCAAACACATGGATGATGCCATGAAGATGCTTCTGGACGCCGGGCACGCCGAGTCGGCGGTGGACGTCAGGATTCAAAACCGCAAAAAGGGGGTGGCCCGGGACATTATCATCGAGGCCCAGAAGGGATACGATGCGGTCCTGATCCGCCGGCGCGGGGCCACAACCCTGAAAAACATCACCATGGGCAGTGTCACCAACAAACTATTGGAAAAGCTTACTTTCATTCCAGTGCTCATCGCCGGCAGAAAACCGGTCAACAAAAAAGTGCTGGTGGCAGTGGACGGTTCTCCCTGTGCCACCCGGGCGGTTCGATTTGTCGCCGACATGCTCGGACCGCTGGATGATTATCAGTTGCGACTGGTTTACGTGGTCCGCGGCGGCGGTGCACCCGATGTGGCGGCTTTGGAAGCGGACGGCATCACCGACACCGGACCCATTTTCGAAGCGCTCATAAACATGCTGACCGCCGCCGGATTCGATCCGCAAAATATCTCTACCAAGACCATAACCGGTGTGATGAGCCGGGCCGGTGCCATCGTCAACGCCGCAGAAAAGGGCGACTGGGGCACGATTGTGATGGGCAGGCGGGGATTGTCTCGGGTCAGAGACTTCTTCATGGGTCACGTGAGCAACAAGGTGGTCCATGTGGGTCACATGCATACGGTATGGGTTGTAACCTGATTATTTGTGGTTTGTGCCCAAAAAAGATCCCGACTGCGGCCCGGAGTCCCTGTTTAAAAACTTTTTTACGCCGGCGTCATAACCAGTTGGAATCCGCGCACATGACCGGGCCGTTTCCAATGCGGCCCGGTCAAGTTCTTTTAAATGAAGGCACCGGGACTGTTCAGGCCTCCTGAAACACCCCGCTGAACCGGCCGCTCACCTCGATATCCGCCCGGGTACCGTTCAGCCGAAACATTCGGGGAAGGAAAACATTGAGACCGAATTCATCAATCGCTCTCAAACCGTCCGTGTCGATAGCCACTTTGTTGGATTTTTTCGGCCATTTTAAAGGAGTAGTGGTAGCGGAACAATACTCAATACTGCCCAATTATGAAATGCTGTAGGATTACATTGGCCCCATTTCAGTGACGATGGGAAAGGACCGTCACGACAACAAAATCCGAGGCATGTGAATGCAAGCGCCACATGAAAAGCGCAGACGCGGTTATAAACCGCTACTGCTGGTTCTGATTATCGGGCTCGTTCTTTTGATCGGGTGGCTTCGTTTTTTGACGGGCCCTGAATTTGCCTTTTCGTTTTTATACCTGCTGCCGATTATCACCGTCACCTGGCTGTTCGGTATACGCTGGGGCATACTGGTATCTGTTGTGAGCACCCTTTCCTGGCTTTTGGCTGATCTGTCCATGATCGATCGTTTTTCAAATTCCTACATTCCCCTGGCCAATGAATCCTTCAGGCTCATGGTCTTTCTGTTTATTGTCGTGATGATCACCAGGCTTAAAAAGATCCTGGAAACCCAGAAGGCGTTGGCCATGATGGATCCTTTAACGGGGGTTGCCAACCGGCGGGCGTTTCTCCAATTGGCCGGCACGGAAATCGATCGATCTCGCAGATACAACCACACTTTCTCGGTAATGGTCATTGACATCGACAATTTCAAACAGATCAACGATCATTTCGGACACCACACCGGCGATCGCCTGCTGACGACTGTGGTTGAAACCATCAAAAACCATGTGCGTGTCATCGATATCGTCGCCCGCTTCGGTGGAGACGAATTTGTTGTTCTGCTGGTTAAAACCGAGGAGAGATCCGCTGCCCTGATCACCCGGAAAATTCAAAAACAGCTCCTGAGCATCATGCAAAAAAACCAGTGGCAGGTGACATTCAGCATCGGTCTGGCAACCTACCACTCGATTCCCGACAGTGTCGACGAAACCATCAAGGCCGCCGATGATTTGATGTATCACGTCAAGCACAATGGAAAAAACGATATCAGACATGCGGTCATAAAAAAGGCAAAACCGGGTACTGGATCGTGACCATCGACATCCTGCCCCGGGTCATGCTTTTCCCCTAACGTTCGTCCTGGACTGCTGCCCAAAATACGTCATAAAATAATCTGGTATCTTGGTTTCAATGGTCATTTCTTCATTATTAAACGGGTGTTTGAAGCGAATAGACAATGCATGCAAAGCCAAACGACCCTTGGCGTTATTTCCATATTTTTTATCACCGACAATTGGATGACCATTTTCCGACAAGTGCGTACGTATTTGATTTTTCTTACCCGTCAACAGATCAATTTCCAATAGACTATAATTCTTAGACGCTTTTATGACTTTATATTTAGTTATAGCCAAATGCCCTTCTTCTGGGTTCTTGACAGATTTCATTTTATAATCATCACCTTCGGCGATATACGATTCTATTATTCCGTCTTTTTTTGTTAAATTTCCGTAGACCAAAGCGATATACTTTTTTTTAACATCATCCCACCGGCTAGCAAATTTTTCACGGATTTCCATACTTTTTGCGAAGATCAAAACGCCGGACGTACCACGATCCAACCGATGCACAACGAATAGATTCATCTTCGCCTTCGGGTTACCCTTTCTAATATAATTGGTGAGCATATAATGCGCCGTCTTTTTTGCCTCGTAATTCGCCTTAACACTTAAAAGTCCCGAACGCTTATCGATCACGATGATGTCACGATCCTCATAAAGAATCTTAATACCTGCGGGCACATATTTTGTTCTAATTTTTATTTTTGATTTAATCATAATTTTTTCCATGTTGTTATCACAAGCTTCTTCATCGCACCCGAATAATCCTTTTTATTGATTTCGATACGGTTAATCGGTTCAAGCCCTTTTCCCAGAGGGTAAGATGGGCGTCCATCAACATATATGTCAAGGTAAAAACGCTTCAATACCCATCTTTACGCTTCACACCGTAATATGCCGGCAGCGGTGAATGGCTTTGCGTTTGTTCACATAATCTTAGGGGATGGTACGATTGGTGTGCTTACTCACTGTCCACCCGGCGGAAACTGCCCCAGGATCCTGTCCACGGTTTTTTGGATCGCCTCGGCTGCCTCCTGCGGTGTTTCGTAGGATCTCAGCCGGTAGATGCCCACCCCCCGCCACAACAGGTCCCCCGTATCCGCCGCAT
The DNA here is from genome assembly GCA_002352605.1 of Desulfobacteraceae bacterium UBA2771. GTDB lineage: Bacteria > Desulfobacterota > Desulfobacteria > Desulfobacterales > Desulfosarcinaceae > Desulfosarcina. The sequence continues at coordinate 4,211 of DEIP01000043.1, forward strand.
GGGTATCGATGGTCAAACGGCTCTCATCATACTGACGGATACGCGTTTCGGTACCCACGCCCCCATACCATGGATGATAATAGCCGCCTATTCCCATGGTCGAATAATAGGTGTCGCTGTATATTTTATTCTCGATAGCCAGATGATAGGTCAGGAAAAGGTCCGGCCGCCCCCGGACTGAATTGATGTTCCGACCCCTTAGATGGTTCTCGACAGCCCGACGAATGCGTTTGTTCAGCAGCGGATTGTCAGCGCGAATATCCCCGGTCAAAGCCTGGGCATCCTCCCGCCACTGCCAGGTGCCAAAGCGCGAAAGATCCGCTTCAGGGTCATAGTCCTGACTCACCCTTACCATGGAGCAACCCGCAAGGATAATGAAAATGGACGCGGCCGTGTATAAATATCGCATAGATCCCTCCGGCAATGGCGAGACATGGGATTTTCAATTGCTGCGCCGGCGGTCCGCCTTTTCAAACGCATCCTTGGTGCCGGAGATCAGCGTTTTTTCCAGCGCTCAATCTTCTTAAATGCATGCTCTTCGACTTTCATCAGGTCGGACAGACTTTAAGGTGTCTCTTAATACAGACCTCGTTACATCAAAAATTATCCATGTCCAAAATACCCTGGGAA
>DEIP01000043.1:4920-5306 GCA_002352605.1 Desulfobacteraceae bacterium UBA2771
TTATCTACCGCCCGTTCAATTGAGCACTATTTTGATACGGCGAAATGTCCATTTTTTGGCCCTCAAAATGGGTGGAAATAACGAGGTCTATAATATAACCTGAGACGAGAGAAAAAGTGTCAACCTGCTTTACCACCAAAGAAAAACCGCAGGCATGCAATCGTGAGAATCGGCAGGTAGGATAGCCTGCCGTTTCGCTATTGCAAGAAACCATCCCGAAGCGACATTCAATCAATCCGAACGAATCTATTCAGACAGCAGGATCCGCCCATGCCTTTTGATCCCTTCCCCCTTTGGGGGATAAAAGGGGGGGCATGTGTTATTACTCCGAGGACCAATTATTTTTACAAATAAATACGGAGAACACCCATTCCCCCACCCCATGC
>DEIP01000115.1:0-193 GCA_002352605.1 Desulfobacteraceae bacterium UBA2771
CCTTGCCCGGCACACAACCATGCTCTTGCAGCGGTGCGCAAAAATCCGCGCCCGCTGAAGAGCACGTTATCCCATAAATAATCGAGACTACTTCCAACTCAACCTTAAGGCAGCTTGCTTTATTAGTGGTCGTGCCGACATGGTATAATCAGCAACATTTTGCCGATACATGGGCTATTTTTGCAATAATCGG
>DEIP01000115.1:291-2132 GCA_002352605.1 Desulfobacteraceae bacterium UBA2771
ATCGAAGCCGCCCTCTGCCTGCGCTTGGAAAGCATAAGGCTTTCCCGCAACATAACCCAAGCACAACTCGCTGAGGAAGCCGGCGTCTCGCCACGAACCATCGGTCGGCTTGAAAAGGGCAAAGGTGTTTCCATGGATACATTCATTCGGATTATGATGGCGCTTAACATACAACAAAACCTTGAAGCCCTGCTGCCGGATCCATCGGTAAGACCAATCGAACGGATCGGCATGGGCACCGGAGAGCGTAAGCGCGCACGTCCGACTAAATCTATTGATGAACTCCCAACTTGGTCGTGGGGTAACGGCGAGGACGATGATGAACAATGATTCACGCGTCGTTCTCTGGGATAGTGTAATCGGTGCCGTCTCTTGGCTTGAAGACAGGGAGATCGGGGTCTTCCAATACGCGCCTGACTTCCTGCGTAGCGGTATTCAGTTGGCACCGCTCATGATGCCGCTTGGCGAGTTCCCCTATGAGTTCCCTGCGCTTGCACGAAACACCTTTAAGGGGCTGCCGGGATTGGTTGCAGACTCACTTCCAGACAAATACGGTAATGCGATCATTGACGCCTGGCTTGCTTCAAAGGGTCGAACCGCAGCGAGTTTCCATCCAGTGGAACGCCTCTGCTATGTCGGCAGTCGCGGCATGGGGGCTCTCGAGTTCCAGCCAGCCACACTCGGACCGCCTGCCAGCAAGCGCGCAGTTGAGGTCGCAAGTCTCGTCGACTTGGCAAACCAGATCCTTGACGAACGCGCCAGATTCGGCGGCGTCTTCTCCGGCAACAACGACCGAGAAGTAATCAATGATATTCTCCGAGTCGGGACCTCAGCCGGCGGAGCCAGGGCTAAGGCGATTCTGGCCTGGAATAAAGAAACCAACGAATTCAGGTCGGGCCAAGTCGAGGCTGGAGCGGGCTTTGAGTATTGGATAATGAAATTTGATGGAATCACCAGCAGTAGCGATACAGAAGTTGCCACCCCGAAGGGCTACGGTAAAATCGAGTATGCCTATAACCGGATGGCCGTAGAAGCCGGCATCGAGATGACGACGTGCCGCCTTCATCATGAAGCTGGCCGCAGCCACTTCATGACGAAGAGGTTTGACAGGTCTGCGAACGGTGGGAAATGGCACATGCAGTCCCTTGGGGCGATTGCTCACTATGACTTCAGACAACCTTCGAGCTATTCGTACGAGCAGGCGATCCAAGTCATTCGGCGGATGGGACTCCCTAGAAAGGACATGGATCAGCAGGCGCTGCGCGCCATTTTCAATGTAGTCGGTCGCAATTGTGATGATCACGTCAAGAACATAGCCTTCCTCATGAATCGACGGGGTAAATGGCGCCTGTCACCTGCGTTCGACATCTCCTATGCGTGGAACCCCAGTGGCGAGTGGACAAGTCGGCACCAGATGAGCGTGAATGGTAAGCGAGATGGGTTTGAACGTGAGGACTTGCTCGCCCTAGCCAAGGCGGCTGACATCAAGAAGGCACGCGCCGAACGGATAATTCAACGCGTCATTGAAGTTGTGCGTCGTTGGCCCGACTTCGCCGGAGAAGCCGGAGTTAACGATGAACAGGTTAACAAAATACAGGCCGGTCACCGCACAAACCTATGATCTGCTTTGTGAGCCTACCACAGCATTCGATGTAACCAATGACAGCGGGGTCAAATGACAGCAGTGACAGGGAAAAGTTTCTTGAATATTTTGAATCGGCTACAAAAAGATTATCGCAGCTTTGTAAACACAATACTTAACAAGAGACAACCTAACTTACCCACCGGCTATTTTCATCCGGTGTTCATCTTATCACCTCCATAATCATGGCAAATTCCTC
>DEIP01000115.1:2151-2326 GCA_002352605.1 Desulfobacteraceae bacterium UBA2771
TTCATAGGGGGTTGATTTGCCGGTCAGATGTGGTAATTGACCTCCTGTCCATAAGTTGGGTGAACCCCAATGGTTTGGGGTGAATGACGTACCGCCTGTGGCGTACCCTGTCCGACGGTATCAATTTAACCATACAACCGGCTCAATCAACCCGGTTTTCAATACGAAATCTATG
>DEIP01000115.1:2440-43945 GCA_002352605.1 Desulfobacteraceae bacterium UBA2771
CAGATGGTCACCATGACCTATCCGTTGGTGGGCAACTACGGCGTCAACCCAGAGGATGTGGAATCGGCTCGGATCCAGGTGGCCGCTTTTCTGGTCAAGGAGTATCAACCTTTTCCCAGCAACTTCAGGTCCACCCAATCCCTTGCCGACTACCTTGCCGATCAGGGGGTGTTGGGCGTCGAAGGACTGGATACCCGCGCCCTGACCCGCCACATCCGCAACGGCGGCGCCATGCGCGCCATCATCTCCACCACGGATCTGGATCCTGAATCCCTGACGCGGCGTGCCAAGGCCATTCCCAGCATGGTGGGCATGGACCTGGCCCGTGAAGTCACCACCGGGCAGCCTTATCGCTGGAACGACGGAAAGCCCGAATCGCTGGCCGAGGATTTCAAATTGGATGCCGGCATATGGCGGCACAGGAGGGATCGACCGTCGGTGGTGGCCATCGATTTCGGCCTTAAATACAACATCGTCCGCTGCCTGGAACGCGTCGGCTTCGAGGTGCTGGTGGTGCCGGCCGCCACCAACGCATCGGCCATTATGGCCATGGCGCCCGACGGTCTCTTTCTCTCCAACGGCCCCGGGGATCCGGAGCCGGTAACCTACGGCGTCCGAACAGTTAAAGAACTACTGGGACGACTGCCCATCTTCGGCATCTGTCTGGGCAACCAGATCCTGGGCCTGGCCCTGGGCGGGCTTACCTACAAACTGAAATTCGGCCATCGTGGTGCCAACCAGCCGGTCAAGAATCTGGCTACCGGCAAGGTGGAGATCACCTCCCAAAATCATGGATTCGCCGTGGATATGGATAGCCTGAGTACCGATGCCGTCGAAGTGACCCATATTAACCTGAACGACAACACCGTGGAAGGCATCCGGCACCGCCGGCTGCCGGCTTTTTCAGTCCAGTACCATCCGGAGGCATCTCCGGGGCCGCACGACGCGGCCTACCTGTTCGATCAGTTCAGGTCCATGATGAAAACCACGTGATTAGGATTGGTTTTGTATTAACTTATTTCCTTTTTGACCGAGCCGAAGGCAAATCCACTATTCCGACCTCTGGATTCTGACTTCTGGATTCTACCCAACACACATGCCCAAACGCACGGACATCCATAAAATCCTGATTATCGGCGCCGGCCCCATCATCATCGGCCAGGCCTGCGAATTCGACTATTCCGGAACCCAGGCCTGCAAGGCCCTCAAAGCGGAGGGCTATGAGGTGGTGCTGGTGAATTCCAACCCGGCCACCATCATGACCGACCCGGAAACGGCGGACCGCACCTACATCGAACCAGTCACCCCGGAGGCCGTAGCCAAGATCATCGAAAAAGAGCGTCCCGATGCCCTGCTGCCCACCCTGGGCGGGCAGACCGGGTTGAATACCGCCGTGGAAGTGGCCCGGCAGGGGGTTCTGGACCGGTTCGGCGTAGAGCTCATCGGTGCCTCCCTGAAGGCCATTGAAAAAGCTGAATCCCGGGACCAGTTCCGTGAGGCCATGAACCGTATCGGCCTGCGCATTCCCCATAGCGGCATCGCCAACACCATGGAAGCGGCCCGCGTCGTTGCCGAAGAGCTTGGTTTTCCGTTGATCATCCGGCCCAGCTATACCCTGGGCGGCACCGGCGGCGGCGTAGTGTACAATCCCGAGGACCTGGAAAAAATTGCCAAATCAGGATTGGACGCCAGCCTCACCAACCAGGTGATGCTGGAAGAATCGGTACTGGGGTGGAAGGAATACGAGCTGGAGGTGATGCGCGACCACGCCGACAACGTGGTAATCATCTGCTCCATCGAAAACCTGGACCCCATGGGCGTGCACACCGGCGATTCCATCACCGTGGCCCCGGCCCAGACCCTCACGGACCGCGAATACCAGATGATGCGCGATGCCTCCCTGGCCATCATGCGCGAGATCGGCGTGGACACCGGCGGCTCCAATGTTCAGTTTGCCGTCAACCCGAAAAATGGGGATATGATCGTCGTCGAGATGAATCCTCGGGTATCACGCAGCAGCGCCCTGGCTTCCAAGGCCACCGGTTTTCCCATCGCCAAGATTGCCGCCAAGCTGGCCGTGGGTTATACCCTGGACGAAATTCCCAACGACATCACCGGTGAAACCCTTGCTTCCTTCGAGCCCGCCTTGGATTACTGCGTGGTCAAGATCCCCCGCTGGACCTTCGAAAAATTCCCCGAAACCCAGGATCTCCTGACCACCGCCATGAAGTCGGTAGGCGAGACCATGGCCATTGGACGGACCTTCAAAGAAGCCTTTCAAAAGGGACTGCGCTCCCTGGAAGTCGGCCGCTTCGGCTTCGGCGCCGACGGTAAGGACCGCCCGGAGGTGGATGGCGCACCGCCCACCCGGGATGAAATCGAACAGAAATTGGCCATCCCCAATTCCCAACGCGTCTTCTACCTGCGCCATGCCCTGCAGGCGGGCCTATCCATCGATACCTTGCACCAGATGACCGGCATCGATCCCTGGTTTCTCTTCCAGCTATTACAGATATACCAGATGGAGCAATCGATCATACGAGCCGGTGTGACATCGAGCCGGTGTGCGAACCCGGTAGATCGCCGTTTCAAGGCCCTCACCGCCGACCAAATGACCCGGGCCAAGGCCTACGGTTTTTCCGACATCCAGATTGCCCATCTCACCGGCACCACGGAAAAAACCGTTGAGCGTGTCCGCAAAGATCTGGGCATCCGGCCGGTATACAAGCTTGTGGACACCTGTGCGGCCGAATTCCGGGCCGCGACCCCCTATTATTACTCGACCTACGAAACCGAGTGTGAAGCCCGGGTATCGGCACGTAAAAAAGTGATGATCCTGGGCGGCGGCCCCAACCGTATCGGCCAGGGAATCGAGTTCGACTACTGCTGCGTCCACGCCTCCTTCGCCCTGCGGGAAGCGGGGGTGGAGAGCATCATGGTCAACAGCAACCCGGAAACGGTGAGCACCGACTACGACACCTCGGACAAGCTCTACTTCGAACCGCTGACCCGGGAGGATGTACTGCATATCGTGGAAAAAGAGAAGCCGGACGGCGTCATCGTCCAGTTCGGCGGCCAGACCCCGCTGAACCTATCCACGCCGCTGCACGAGGAGGGCGTTCCCATCCTGGGCACCCAACCGGAGAGCATCGACCGGGCCGAAGACCGGGAGCTGTTCCAGGTCATGCTGAAAAAACTGAACCTCATGCAGCCCGCCAACGACACGGCCTTGTCCATCACCGAGGCGCTGACCATCGCCGACGCCATCGGCTATCCGGTGATCGTGCGCCCCTCCTTTGTCCTTGGCGGACGGGCAATGAAAATTGTATACGATCCCAAGGACATGGAGATGTTTACCCGGCTGGCCATCCTGGCATCCCCGGATCACCCGGTGCTTATCGACAAGTTTCTGGAAGCGGCCTTGGAGATAGATGTGGACGCGATTTGTGACGGCCGGGTCACCATAATCGGCGGCATCATGGAACACATCGAAGCGGCGGGGGTCCACAGCGGCGACTCCGCCTGTGTGCTGCCCCCCCACAGTATCGGCAGCGACATGCTCGATCAGATCAGTGTTGCCACCAAGGCCATGGCCGCCGAATTGAAGGTGGTGGGACTGATGAACGTCCAGTACGCCATCAAAGACAACCAGCTTTACGTGATCGAAGTCAACCCACGGGCTTCCCGGACGATCCCCTTCGTCAGCAAGGCCACCGGTATCCCCTTGGCCAAGCTGGCCACCATGATCATGCTTGGCAAATCCCTTGCCGAACTGGGCCTCACCCGAGAGGTGGTTCCCCGGCACCTGTCGGTAAAAGAGGCCGTGCTTCCCTTTGACCGCTTTCCGGATGTGGATACCCTGCTGGGGCCGGAGATGAAGTCCACCGGCGAGGTGATGGGCATCGGGACCGATTTCGGTCTGGCCTATGCCAAGGCGCAGCTGGGTGCCGGTCAGCGCCTGCCGCTGTCCGGGACGGTTTTTATCAGTGTGGGCGATGACGACAAGGCTGCCATGTTGCCGGTGGCCCGGCAATTCGCCGATATGGGATTCGATATATTGGCCACGGACGGTACTTGGTCCCATCTAACCGCCGGCGGCATCACAGCCGAACGGATCAACAAAGTCTCCCAGGGCCAACCCCACGTCGCCGACACCATTAAAAATGGCCGTATCCAAATGATCATCAACACCGGCACCGGTGACGAACCCCGCCGGGACGGCTATACGATTCGTCGGGCAGCCCTCAAATTCAAGGTGCCCTACGCCACAACCACCGCCGGCGCACTTGCGGTGTGCCGGGCAGTGGCCGCACTGAGAGAAAGACCCTTTTCCGTGAAACCCATTCAGGATTACCATGGGTAACGAAAGCACTGTACCCTTGTTCAACAACCACCCCCAAGGCGAATGACCATGAAACCGTTGGAAACGACACCCCTGGAATTGATCACCGACGATAAACCCCGCGAGGCCTGTGGCCTCTTCGGTGTCTTCGACCATCCGGATGCCGCAAAAATGTGTTATTTCGGGATCTATGCCCTCCAGCACCGGGGCCAGGAGAGTTCCGGGATCGCCGTTGCCGACAATGGAATTGTCGATGAATACAAGGGCATGGGGTTGGTTCCCGACGTCTTCAACATGGACATCCTGGAGGGTTTAAACGGCTCCAGCGCCATCGGGCACGTACGCTACTCCACGACCGGCAGTTCGGTGTTGGCCAACGCCCAGCCCTTAGTGGTACGCCACCGCAACCGGGCCTATGCCGTGGCCCACAACGGCAACCTGATCAATGCCCACCATGTTAAAGCGGAGCTGGAGGATGCCGGGTCCATCTTCCAGACCACCATGGACAGCGAAGTGTTTCTGCACCTGTTTGTGCGTAACCTGAACCTGGGTTTCGAGGATGCACTGAAGGCCTCGGTGGCCCGGCTGAAAGGCGCCTTCTCCATGGTGGTGCTCACCAACCGGGGAGAGCTTATCGGCATCAAGGACCCTCACGGATTTCGGCCTCTTTGCCTGGGCAGGCTCAACGGTTCCTATGTACTGGCATCGGAAACCTGCGCCCTGGACCTGGTTCAGGCAGAATTTATCCGCGAACTGGATCCGGGTGAGATCGTCATCATCAATGGCGACGGGATCAAGAGCATCCACACCAAAACCCCTAGAAACCGGGCGTTCTGCATTTTCGAATTCATCTATTTCGCCCGGCCGGACAGCACCTTTTTCGGGCACAACGTCTACCTGACCCGCAAGGCCCACGGCCAACGACTGGCCCAAGAAGCACCCGTGGATGCAGACCTTGTCATGCCCTTTCCCGATTCGGGTACCTATGCGGCCCTGGGGTATTCGGAAGCATCCGGCATCCCCTTCGAAGCCGGTATGATCCGTAATCACTACGTGGGCCGCACCTTTATCCAGCCCACCCAGAGCATGCGCGACTTTGGGGTTCGGGTAAAACTCAACCCCATCAAGGAACTGCTCAAAGGCAAGGACATCATCATCATCGAAGATTCAATTATTCGGGGAACCACGGTAAAGACCCGGGTCGAGGCCCTTCGCAAGTTGGGGGTCAAACGGATCCACCTTCGGGTCAGCGGACCGCCCCACCGGTTTCCCTGCCATTACGGCATCGATTTTTCCACCAAAGGGGAACTGATCGCAGCCAAAATGACCGTGGAGGAACTGCGCGACCACCTGGGCCTGGACTCCTTGTACTACCTCAGCCTGGATGGGTTGCTCTCCGCCACCGGAATCGAGAACCCGGCGGCCCATTTCTGCAAGGCCTGTTTCGATGGGTCCTACCCGGTCCAGTTCGATGAAAGTCTCTCCAAGCATTGTATGGAGGTCAGATAGATGAGTTCGGGACGTTGTACCCAACTGGACATCCACTTGATTTCTGAAGCGCATCCATGTCAAAGGACAAATATTGGGACTTGCCTTTCCTCGTCCGGCACACTAAAATACATGACAAATGCGTCCGACAGTCCCATTTTCCCGGGGGGATTTTATGATCGAGTCCAAATATCTGAAGGAAAATATCGAAAATATTCAGCAGCTCATGTCCATTTCGGCTCTGAAGCATTTCGAGACCCGCAATTTGGGCAAGCTGCTGCGTCTCAGTAAAATCCGCCAGTACGAGGACGGCGAGACCATCATCCAGGAAGGGGATATGGATCCCTGGCTTTACTTTCTGCTGTCCGGTAAAATCCGTGTCACCAAGGAAAATGAAGAGATCGGTACCATCGTTAAGAAGGGCGAAATTTTCGGCGAGATGCGCATCATCGACGACCAGACGCGCAGCGCCACGGTACGCTCCATCGGCAAGACCATCTGCCTGGCCGTGGATACCTCGGCCGGGAACCGGCTCTCCACGTCCGATCAAAAGGACGAGCGACTGGACTTTCTGCTTCTGCTATACCGCATCTTCGCCGAATATATGACCCACCGCCTTCGCCTGACCAACGAGGAGTTGATCCTGGCCAAAAAAGAGGTGCGGCGCCTGGGCGGCGGCGTCAACACGGAGATGGATAAGAATGACAATGCGAGTTTTGAAAACCTTATGAAATCTATGTGATGCGAAAAACGGTATCCTTTACCCGCCACTCAGCCAATGTTTTTTTTCATATACTCACCCGCTGCAACCTTCACTGCCGTCACTGCTACATCAATCCCGACCAGCACGGCCGAAATACGCTTGAGATCGACACCATCGACCGGTGGCTGACCCTGTTTGCCCGTCGGCATCCGTCACCCAACGTGATCTTTCTGGGCGGCGAACCCACCCTGCACCCAGATCTGGCCGGCGCCGTCAAACGGTCCAGAGGACTGGGTTACGCATCGGTCACCATTGATACCAACGGCTACCTCTTTCATAACATCCTCGACCGGGTAACACCGGACGAGGTGGATTATTTCAGCTTCAGCCTGGACGGCCCCAGTCCGTCGGTCAACGATCCTCTTCGAGGTGACGGCAGTTTCGAACAATGCACCCGTGGCATCGCGGCGGCGAAACAGAGCGGCTTTTCCGTCAGCCTCATCTATACGGTCAGCCGGGCCAACATCGATCATCTGCGGCACATGCCGCCCCTGCTGGCGGAACTGGGTGTGGACCGCTTTTTCATCCAGGTGATCGGCGTACGGGGGCAGTGGACAGAAGATGCCCAACGCGTGGAAACCCTTTCCCAGGTGGATCGGGACACCTGGCTGGAGGTGATCCCGCCGGTGGCAAAAGCAGCCGCCCGGCAGGGAATTGCCGTCACCTTCCCCAAGGTGTTCCTGGACCCCGAGGAACCTTTCGAATGTGCCGGAATGGTGGCGGACAACTACTTCATTTTTCCCAACGGCCGGGTCTACCGGTGCCCCCTTTGCGAGGACTACCCCATGCACAGCCTCGAAATCCGTGACGACCGGCTGGTGAAAACCGCCAAGGTCAACGAGGCGGATCTTTTTCCCCTGTTCATCTCCGAGGGATGCATCATGAACCGCATCATCCAACCCCGCAACCTTCCCCCTGCCGTAAACGGAAAACCGCCTTACAAAATTGCCTGCTGTATGCTCAAGGAAAAGATCACCCCCATAGATGCAAAAGCCGGATGACTCCAGATCCTGCGTTGCCAAGGGATCGAAGCGGAATGCATACCGACGGCCTTACCCATAGCGCCTCGGCTCCAAAGGCCCTTATGCAAGGGATTGCGCCCTGACCGGAACCGTGGCGTTCAGGTCGTCGCCTGAATAAATGACGTTTCCAGCTCTTGGCGTAGCCCCTTGATTCGTCGGAGGGAATCCGAGATGGCGTTCATTTGCGCCGGTTCTTCCCGAAGGCGCCGGGTCTGGTCCGGGCACAGGTACCAGGTGCAGACAAAGGGTCGCTGGATTCGATCCAACCGGCAACCCATGGGACCGCCATAGCGGCAGTGGTCTCCCTGTCGGGAGAGCAGCTGCTGATCGGGCGGCTGGATGCCTGCCAGGTGGAAGAAGAGCAGGTCCCTGAAGTCAGCCCACACCCATGCCCGCTGGCAGCAGATGTCCACACAGTCGAGACAAGTCTCCCGGCACAGGCGGTCCATGAGGGGGAAGGTCGATGTCAGCTGCTGCTTCAGGCGATGCGCCAGGCGACGGGATTCCTCCAGGGCGGGCCCGGTGTTCCGCAGGATCCGTTTCAAGCTGTTATTGGCCTCCCGCCACAGGGCGGGGGCACGCCAAGGAATGGCGGAAAAGGGATCATTCATGGGGTATGATAGCAATTTCGGCTCGGTGTTTCAAATTACATTTGATTTTTATGATGAGACGCCGGAATCAGAAGAGTTGTTCCGAGGGATGATTTTCGATCAGTTCCCCTGGTTCATCAACCGTGCGGCAACGCTGTGGTGCTTATACCTAGCTCGGCATCAGCGCCGCAGTTTTGCCGTTAACGGTTGACAAACCACCCCGGAACATTTCTATCGTTGGGTGAAACCTATCGATCCATCGGCGTGACCATTGCCCGGTTGATGGACGAAGCGATGGACGAATTGGCCTGACGGAGCATGTTTTCCATGAAAAAACCGGCCGGCCTCAAGCCATCGAAATCCATTCACCATGTTTTTTTTCAGCCCCGGCAATTTCTCTTGACCCGAGACAGGATTTAGGCCAAGGGAAACCATCTGTTTCAAATTATTGCCCATAGAAAAGCAATACATCACCTTTTCACAGCATCACCCACCAGAGGATCAGCGATGGATCTCGAATGTATCATTTACGACAAACAGGACGGGGTGGCCGTCATCCGACTCAACCGGCCTCAGGTCCTCAACGCCATGAACAAGCGCCTCTGGCTGGACATGCAGGTGGCCCTGGACGATGCACGTGCAGACGAGAAAATCAAGGTGGTGGTCGTCACCGGCGAGGGGCGCGCCTTTTCCACCGGCGCCGACCTTAAAGAGTCCAAGACCCGCTCCATCGAGGCCTACCGGGATTACCTGGTGGCGCTCCAGGAGGTCTCCCGGACCATCATCCGCTTCGAAAAACCCACCATTGCCGCCATCAACGGATACGCCATCGGATCCGGATACGAGCTGGCCCTGGCCTGCGACATCCGTATCGCCACCGAAGCGGCCAAAATCGGCAGCCCCGAGGCGAAGGTCACCTCGTCGGTCACCGGCGGTGCGTTCCGGCTGGTCCAGGATCTGATTGGACCGGGGAAAGCCCGTGAGCTGCTCTTCACCGGCGATTATATCGACGGTGTGGAAGCCCAGCGCATCGGACTGGTCAACCGGGCCGTGCCAACGGAGAGGCTCATGGAAACCGTCATGGAGATGGCCGCCAGGATCGCCGCCAACGCGTCCTTTTCCCTGAAGATGATCAAGAAGGGGTTAAATATGGCTCTGGGAGAAACCAGCCTGGAAGCCCTCATGGACTTCGAGGTGGAAGCCTGCCTGGCCTGCATCGCCACCAAAGAACGACAGGCATCACTTACCGCTTTTGAAGAACGCAAGAAGTAAAGGAGCCATTCATGGGACTGGAACACGTCCTCAACGCCCGCTCCGTGGCCGTCGTTGGCGCATCCAAGGTGCCTACCAAACGCGGCTACCAGACCATTCGGACCCTGCTGGACGAGGGTTACGAAGGGGCCATTTACCCGGTCAATCCAAAAGAGAAACGCATCATGGGTCTGACGTGCTACACCGCCGTGTCGGAAATCCCGGGGGAGGTAGACGTGGCCCTGGTGGCCACACCGGCACGGACCGTTCCCACGGTTCTGGAAGACTGCGGCAAGAAGGGGGTCAAGGGCGCCGTCATCCTGGCCACGGGATTCGGGGAAACCGGGATAACGGGCAAAGCCCTGGAAAACCAGGTGCTGGAGGTGGCCTGCCGTAACCACATCCGCCTGATCGGCCCAAACACCTCCGGCATGATCAACCTAAAAGACAACCTCAACCTGGTGGGCCTGAAAGATTCTCCCAAAGGCGACATCGCCCTGCTGACCCAGAGCGGCAACATGGCCTTGACCCTGATCACCGAAGCCAAGCTGAAAAGCCGCAAGGGGTTCACCTATTATGTGGGCGTGGGCAACGAAGCAGACATCCGTTTCCATGAATACCTGGAATTCTTCCGGCAGGACCCGGAAACCCGCGCCATTCTCATGTACGTAGAAGGTATGCGTGACGGCCGAAATTTTCTCCAGCAGGCTTACCAGACCACCGAAATCAAACCGGTGATTCTACTCAAAAGCGGGCGCTCCTCCACCGGCAAACGATCCGCCGGCTCCCACACCGGCGCCCTGGCCGGCATGTCCGAAGTGGCCAAGGTTGCCTTCGAGCGGGCCGGCATTATCGTCATCGAAAATTCCGATGAACTATTTCCGGCCGCCGAAACCCTCTCCAGCCTGCCACCCATAAAAAACGACCAGATCGCCATCCTGGCCGACGGCGGGGGGCACGCCACCATCGCCGCCGACAATCTCACCGACCTGGGCGTGAAGATTCCCGAACTGGAGGAGAAAACCCAGGCCAAGTTACGGGCGATCCTCCCCGACGGGGCCGCGGTGATCAACCCCATCGATGTGGCCGGCGGCACCGACGACAACCCGACCATCTTTGCCGACTGCGCGAATATCATCCTGAACGACCCCAATGTGGGCGGCCTGCTGATTGTGGGTCTGTTCGGCGGATACGGCATCCGCTTTGCCGAAAGCCTGGCCATGATGGAAGAGGATGCGGCTCACCAGATGGGCAAGATGGTCAAACGCCGCAAAAAAGCCATCGTGGTGCACAGCCTCTACAATTCCGAAAAGCCCCACAGCCTGGACCTGCTACGCTACTATGGCGTCCCTGTCTACGGCAGCCTGGATATCGCCTGCAAGTGCATCGGCGTACTGGCCCAATACGGCAGATATCTGAAGCGCTACCGCGGCAAATCCAACTTCGTTTTCAACTGGGGCGCCAAAGCCAAACATGAAGGCCGGCAAATCATCGACCGCGTTTACGGGCAGGGCCGAACCGCTTTGCTAGAGGCCGAAGCCAAGCAGTTGTTCAGGCTTCACGGCGCACCGGTGACCAGCGATATCCTGGCCACCACGGCGACGGAAGCCGCGGATATGGCATTTGGCCTGGACGGCAACGTGGTCCTCAAGATCGCGTCGCCGGATATTCTGCATAAAAGCGATGCCAAGGGTGTTCAGCTGGACCTTTCGACCAAGGAACAAGTCAAAAAAGCCTTCCGGGAAATCGTCAAAAACGCCAGGGCTTATAAGGCCGATGCCCACATCGAAGGCGTATTGGTTTCCCCCATGGCGGGTCAAGGTATCGAAGTCATCATCGGCACCAAAATCGACGACCAATTCGGTCCCGTGATCATGTACGGTCTGGGGGGCGTGATGGTTGAGATTTTAAAGGACATCTCCTTCCGTGTATTGCCCATCCCCCGCCGATCCGCCCGACGGATGATCGAGGAGACCAAGTCCCATCCGATCCTCGACGGTGTACGGGGTGACAAACCCTACGACAAAAAATCCCTGGTCAGCCTGCTACTGGTCTGTTCGGAGATCATCGAATCCTATCCCCAAATACAGGAGATGGATCTCAACCCGGTAATCATTCACCACGAGGGATTGAGCGTCGTCGACGCGCGGATTCTGCTCAAACCGGCAGAGGATGAAGCAAAGAGCGGTCCGGCCTTGTGAACCGCATCTTCCTGATCATCGTCCTCGCCGCCGTGCTCTTCGCCGGCTGGAACCAGCTCTCCTACCCGCCGGCGGCCGACCGCCCATCGCCCATGGAGGCCCTGTCCACCGCCATGGTGGAATCGGCCACCGGTGCGGTGGAGCTGGCCATCAGTCTGGTGGGCGTCATGACCCTGTTTCTGGGCTTGATGAAGGTGGCCGAGGCCGGGGGCATGCTCACCATCCTGGCCCGCCTCATCCGGCCGCTGATGGTGCGGCTCTTCCCCGAAGTGCCGGCCGATCATCCGGCCATGGGTGCCATGATTCTCAACCTCTCCGCCAATGCCCTGGGACTGGGCAACGCCGCCACGCCCTTCGGCATCCGGGCCATGCAGGAACTGGAGCACTTGAACCGGCAGCCGGGAACGGCCACCAACGCCATGGCCCTGTTTTTGGCCATCAATACCTCCAGCGTAACCCTTTTGCCCACCGGGGTCATCGCCCTGCGGGCCGCAGCGGGCAGCGCCGACCCGGCCATCATCCTGCCCACCACCCTGCTGGCCACCATCGGCTCCACCGGCGTGGCCATCCTGGCCGCCAAACTCTACCAGCGGATGGTTCCCCTGGAAAAGTCGGAGAAACCGACACCGGATGAGAAATCTCCCTTGGAAAGTCCGGCGAAAGCATCGTCGCTGGAGGCGGCCGAAAAGGCTTATCCCCTGTGGGTGAGTATCGTGGCCCTCGGCGTCCTGGCATCCCTGATCCCCGCAGCCGTTATTTTCGGCAAATCCCTCTCCCCGTGGATCCTGCCGGGCCTGATGGCCGGGTTTCTCGTCTTCGGGACGCTGCGGCGGGTAAGCATCTATGAGGTGTTTGTGGATGGCGCCCAAGAGGGATTTCAGGTGGCCCTTCGCATCATTCCCTACCTGGTGGCCATCCTGGTGGCCGTGGGCATGCTGCGGGCCAGCGGCGCATTGGACCTTTTGGTGAGTGCCCTGGCACCGGTCACCGGCCCCTTCGGCCTGTCGGCCGAGGCCCTGCCCATGGCCCTGATGCGCCCATTGAGCGGATCCGGCGCCTACGGGATCCTGGCCTCGATCATCAACGACCCGACCATCGGACCGGACAGTTACACGGGTGTGCTGGTGTCCACCCTGCAAGGCTCTACGGAAACCACCTTCTACGTCATGGCGGTCTACTTCGGCGCAGTACAGGTACGCCGCATCCGGCACGCCATGGCCACAGCCCTGACGGCCGATGCGGCCGGAGTCATATTCGCCATCCTCTCCTGCCGGCTGTTTTTAGGATAACGCGATTTTCAAGGGACTACGCGGTCGAAAAAACCAATGTCAGGAATCAAACCCATTTCCTGGAAAGGGTTCCAGGTTGCTTCTTCCGCCTCGGTGCCGGCGACAAATAGGGAACATCTTCTGACTATTGACTGATGTGCATGGACGTTAAATCAGGTGAACGTCGGCCGGATCGATGTGAAGATCTACCGCCGCTCCCTGCCGGAGCCCCATCTCCATGAGCGAACTGGCGAGCATAACGGTTTTGAAGGTCACGCCGGAGGCCTCCACGGCCAACTCGGCAAGCAATCCCTGATTGGAGATGGCCGTAATTCGCCCCGCAAAGCCGTCCCCGGAAACCACCCCCGAAGGAGCATGATGCAGGTAAATATGCTCGGGACGAATGGCCGCAAAGCGGTGGGTGCCGTTTTCTCCGGGCATCGCCAGCACCAGGGCGCCAATGGATAGCGTTCCATTTTTCACCCGCACCGGCAGCACATTTTTCATTCCCACGAAATCGGCCACAAAGGCCGTGCTCGGTCTTCTGAAGACCTCATCCACCGTTCCGGTCTGTTCGATATGGCCATCGTTAAGGATCGCCACCCGCTGGGCCAGGCTGTGGGCATCGGTAAAGTCATGGGTCACCATGAGCACGGTCAGCCCGGTTTCCCGGTGGAGGCTGCGGAAGAGATCCCGGATATCCTCCCGAAAACAGGGGTCGAGGGAAGCGAGCGGTTCATCCAGCAGTAGTACCGTGGGCGCCGTGGCCAGGGCCCGGGCCAGGGCCACCCGCTGTTTCTCCCCGCCGCTCAGGGTCATCACCGAGCGGTTCAGCAGGGACGCCAGACCCAATCGATCGATCAGGTCACGGCATCTGGTCCGGCCTTCCCGGTTCGACCCATTGTGGTAACGAAGACCGTAATGGATGTTTTTTTCAACATTCAAGTGAGGAAACAGCGCGCAGTCCTGGTAGACGATGCCCACACCACGCCATTCCGGGGGCAGCCCGGTGACATCACGGCCGGACACGATAATCCGTCCGTCAACAATCGAGACAATGCCGGCCACCGACTCCAAGATAAGTGTTTTACCCGCACCGGTGGGGCCCAGCAGGCAGAAAAATTCCCCTTGTTCGATGGACAGATCCACCGATTTGAGGGAAAATCCCGGAAGACGCACGCTGAGCCGGTGGAGATGGATCATGCCGTCGCCTTGCGATCCAGGGAAATCATTCTCATCAACAGAAAAAGCACCAGGCAGACCAGGATCAGCCACACGGCCACCGGCTGGGAATACTTCAGGCCGTATGCAGTAAAGCGCTCGTAAATCATCACCGGCGCCACCATGGGGTGGTAGGCCACGATGATCACGGCACCGAACTCGCTCACCGCCCGGGCCATACACATGATGCCCCCCACCACCATATGCCGCCAGGCCAGCGGCAAGGTCACCCGGAAAAAGGTGCCGCCGGCGGACGCACCGAGGCTCCGGGAGACATGCTCCAAACGCGGCGGGATTTCCTCGAACCCGGCTTTGGCCGTATTGATGTAAAAAGGCAGTCCCACGAAGGTCAGCACGGCAATCAGGCCGGTGACGGTTCCCATGATCTCCAACCCCAGCGCCTGCATCAATCGCCCCAGCGGGTGATTTCTGCCGGCAATGCTGAGCAAGGCAATGCCCACAACCGGGTGGGGGATCATGATGGGAAGGTCGATGATGCTTTCCAGAATTTTTTTGCCCGGGAAACGGTGTCGGGCCAAAAGGTAAGCCAACGGTGTCCCGAACACCAGCGCAATGAGGGCGGCTGCGCCGGAAGTAACCATGCTTAGCCTGATGGACCGAATCACATCCCGGTCCATCAGGGTTTCCTTCAGGGATGCCATCGTGGGCTGGGTCATCATCTCCACGAGGGGAACCAGGATAAAGGCCACGATGACGGTGCTGCTGGCCACCGCCAACCAAACCAAGGGGTCCCTGCCCGGCTGCATCGACGGCCGCATCCCGGTCACGGCAACGCTGCAGTTGAACTACTCACGGACCTCCACCAGCGCCGGCAGGGTACCGGGCAAGGCGTCCTTGACCCCCTGTGAGACGACCCGACAGGGAACGAACGGCGGCTGTCCCATATCCTTGAGCACTTTCAGGCCGCCGTCAGCCGCCAGCAGGTACTCCAGAAAGCGGGTCGCACCGGCGGCATTGGGGGCATCCTTGACTATCGTAATCCCATAGGTGCAGGACTTACCCGTACGGGTCATCCAGGTTCCGGGCTTCTTGCCGGTTACCTTTACCTGGGCCTGTTTGTAAAAGTCGTCGAATTTATAATTGCCCAGATTGATATGGTCATCCAGTTTGACGAATTTCAACTCGTGCTGCACCGCCACACTCAGGTACTCCCAAGCATAGTCCATGTTTCCGGTCTTGAGCAAGGAGACCAGTTCCACGGATTTGGGGCGCACATTCTTTTCCGGCCGGTTGGCAACCAATCGGTCGTACAGCCCTGGCTGGTTGTAAAATTTTTCAGCCAGCTGGAGCACCATCAGGCTGCGGTATCCGCATGGATCCAGATTGGGGTCCGAGTGGCCCCAGACCACCTCTTTTTTTTGCAGGATGTCATACCAGTTGTCGGCATTGACCTGGTCGGCATGCCGGCTGTTGTCCGTGTAACACAGCACCAGTTGGTTGGTGGCAAACCGGATGTTCCAATCGGCATGGGCCGGAATCAGCGTCTTGTCAATCACCTTGTAGTCGGCCGAGGCCATGATATCCGCAGGCTTGCCCAACTCCGAAATCATGCGGGCCATCTTGGTGCTGCCACCCGCCTCGCGAAGAATGTCGATGCCGGGATTGGCCGCCTCAAAATCTTTTTCGATCCGGGCCAGGGGAACCGTCAGGCTGCCCGCATGGAAAATGATAACCTTTTGCATGGCCGCAACCGGTGCGGCATTGATCGAAACAACCCATGCAATGGCGATCAGAAGATGTGAAAACACGCGTCTTGATACAGGTAATTGCATCGATTTTCCTCCTCAGGACAGGTCAACAAATTAAGATCAAATGCGTAAAATAACAACGCCATCAATAGAGGGAGACCGGCATCGAGTCAAATCCTTTTGGGCTATGTTTCGCTATATTTTCCAGAAGCAACGATTAGCGACCAAAAGTGACAGGTGTCCACGCTGGCCGAATCCGCCGGGATCTGCATTTGACCACCGACGTACCGTCAACGAGATTGACGGCTGACCGCTTTTTCAGCAAAGCGGATCATGTTTCACCGGTTTCAAAAAAAGTACGGCTCTCCGGCGATCCGTACCGACACCGTTTCGTATGGCTGCAACCGACCAACCGGATCTTTTCACACAACCGGCTTCTATTTTCTAACATTTTGTAATAATAATTATTTCCTTACCCTCCGACCAATAAAGGGCGCTGTCCATTGACTTTGGATCAGTTATCCCTTAGCTTTCCCGCATGGCTAAAGGCCTTGCAGTTATTTTCCATCTCATGGAGGCATAGATGACCAAAAGAAAACCGGTGAGCTTCGATGCAATGGTCAAATATTTCATGCACAACTACAACATCCCCACCAAGCGAGATATCGACCATCTTAACAATCGACTCGATCGGCTGGAGAAGCTGATCATCGCATCGTCTTCGGGAAACCAGCGCGGCACGGCAAAAAGTAGGGAGATATCTCCAAAAAACGCCACGGAAACCGTTCTGGACCTGATCAAACGCGGCAAAAACGGCATCGGCATCGCCGAGGTCCGGGAGCAAACCGGCTACGGTGACAAGAAGCTCCGCAATATTTTTTTCCGCCTCAACAAGATGAAAAAAATAACGCGGGTCAACCGCGGTCGTTACACGGCCGTTCAGACATAATGGCGTCTCCTCCCCGACGCCCCACAAGCCAACCAGAGGCACTGGAGGCCTTCATGAATATGAAAACAGACACAAACAATCCCGGCATCAACACCGGCAACCGACTTAGCGGGTACACGGTTAGAAAAGCATCCTATCTCACGGAGATCCATGCCTGGCTCTATCAACTGACGCATGAAAGCACCGGTGCCCGGCATATCCACATCAGCAATACGGATCTGGAAAACACCTTCGGCGTGGCCTTTAAAACCGTGCCGACGGACTCAACCGGCGTGGCGCACATATTGGAGCATACGGTCCTGTGCGGTTCCGAACGGTTTCCCGTGCGCGATCCCTTTTTTTCCATGCTCAAGCGCAGCCTGTCCACCTTCATGAATGCCTTCACCGCCTCGGACTGGACCATGTATCCCTTCGCCACCCAGAACCGCAAGGACTACTACAACCTCATGGATGTCTACCTGGACGCGGCCTTTTTCCCCAACATCGACGAGTTGAGTTTCAAGCAAGAGGGACACCGGCTGGACTTGGCGGGTGAAGGGGCGGACACCCGGCTGGAATATAAAGGCGTGGTCTACAACGAAATGAAAGGCGCCATGTCATCGCCGGATCAGGTCATGGTCCGCGCCATGCTCAATGCCCTCTATCCGGACACCACTTACAGCCACAATTCCGGCGGCGAGCCGTCGGTCATCCCGTCGCTGACTTATCGGCGGCTCAAGGACTTCCATACCCGCCACTACCATCCAAGCAACGCCTTTTTCTACACTTACGGCAATCTGTCACTCGAAGGCCACCTGGCCTTTATCGAAAGGCGGGTCCTGAGCCGTTTTTCACGCATCGATCCGGGAACGGACGTGCCCGCACAACCGCGATGGTCGGCACCGAAGACGGTCACGTATCACTACCCGCTGGATCGCAGTGAAAACCCCGATAAAAAATACCAGGCCTGCGTGGCGTGGCTGCTGGCCGACATCAAGGACACCTTCGAGGTACTGGTGGCCGCGATCCTGGAGCAGGTCCTCATCGGCAATGCCGCATCACCACTGCGAAAGGCCCTGATGGACAGCAATCTGGGCACGGCCCTTTCCGACGGCACCGGTTATGACGCGGAAAACCGGGACACCATGTTTTCGGTGGGCCTGAAGGATGTATCCGCATCTGACGCGAAAAAGATAGAAGCGATCGTCTTTGAGCTGTTAACAACCCTGGCCGACGAAGGGATCGATCCCCAACTGGTGGAGTCGGCCATTCATCAGATCGAGTTTCACCGCAAAGAGGTCACCAATACCCCCTACCCCTACGGCATCAAACTGCTGATCGGTGTGTCGGCCAGCTGGATGCACGGCGGCGATCCGGAACGCATTCTCCAGCTGGATGCGGATTTCAATCGTCTGCGGCAGGCGCTGGCCAAAGGTCGCTTTCTGGAGGATAAAATTCGGACCTGTTTTCTGGACAACCCCCACCGGGTCCGCTTCACCCTGGTCCCGGACCGGCAGATGGCCGAACGGGAAAACCAGCGGGTACAGGTTGAACTGGCCGACAAACTGGACAACTTGGACGAAGCCGGCCGGGTGTGCATCCGAGACGATGCGGCGGCCCTGGAAAAACTCCAGGAAACCCAGGAGGACCTGGCCTGCCTGCCCACTTTGGAGCGCGGCGACATCCCCCCTGCCGTGGAGCGCATCGCCCCCACGCCGGGCCCCTTTCAACCGCCGGTATGGACCTACGATCAGTCCACATCAGGCATTTTCTATTTTTCGGGGGGCCTGGGGGCCGGCACCATCGACAGCCGGTTGCTGCCACTGGTGCCTTTTTTCTGCCATGCCGTATCGAAAGTCGGCACGCAGGATTGCGACTACACCCAAATGGCACGCCGCATGGACCTATACACCGGCGGCGTTGGTTTTGCCGCAAACGCCCGCACCCGTTTTGACGACAGCGGGGATTGTCTGCCCTTCATCTCCTTTAGCGGCAAATGCCTGAACCGCAACCAGAAGCACATGTTCGACATCCTGCACGAACTAACCACCCGAGTCGATTTTTCCAACCACACACGGCTTCGCCAGCTGGTTTTGGAATACCGTGCGGGTCTCGAGTCGGCCGTGGTCCACAACGGCCATCGTTTGGCCATCTCCCTGGCCTCTCGCAATTTTACGACCGCCAACCATCTCCAGGAAATGTGGGGGGGCATTCATCAGTTGCACACCATCAAAGAGATGGAGAGGGACACAACCCATGGCGGCATGCGGAAACTGACGGCTGACCTTCGAGCCATCGGCGAGACCCTTTTTTGCCGGAACAATTTGAAACTGGCCTTGATCGGGGAAGCGGCCATGCTGGCCAAGGCGGCAGCGCCCATCGAGACCCTGGTCGGCGCACTGTCAACCGGCGGGAACGATGGCTTTACACCGCCCCGGCTGGATGTGGCGCCGGACCTGCCCATGGAGGGATGGCACACCTCCACGGCCGTTTCCTTCGTGGCCCAGACCTTTGCAACCGTCCGGCTGGGCCATGCGGACAGCCCTGCCCTATCGGTGATCGCCAAAATTATGCGCGCCATGTACCTGCACCGAGAGATCCGGGAAAAGGGCGGCGCCTACGGCGGATTCGCCCTGTACAATGCCGAAGACGGTCTGTTCAGTTTCGGCTCCTATCGGGATCCCCATATCGCGAGCACCCTGAAGGTCTACGCCGGAGCGACCCAATTTATCCGCTCGGGAAAATTTTCCGATGAAGACGTAAAAGAGGCCATATTGCAGGTCTGTTCGGAAATCGACAAGCCCGATCCGCCGGGCCCCGCTGCCCGAAAGGCCTTCTATCGCCAGGTTATCGGACTGTCCGACCAAACGCGCCTGCGCAATAAGGAGAACCTGCTGAAGCTGACCCGCAAAGCGGTAATGGACGCTGCCGACCGCTATTTTAACAACACCGAATCCAACAAGGCGGTTGCCGTCATATCCAACCGCGACCTGATCGATGCCGCCAACTCAAAAATGTCCGACCACCCGCTTTCTATCTGCGCGGTTTAGGTCGTGCCGCCACCGGCCGGGTATTATCTTCGGCGTGGCCGCCCGGACCTCCACTAACGGAATTCGGAATATTGCCGATAACAACCATTGAATTGCGCCGTTCGGGTGCGCTCGGTGTTCAACAGCACTTTCAGGGGGGTATCTGTTTTTGACAGGATCCAACACATCTGCCGGACGGTCGGCCTTCAATGCTCAGACAGCGCTTTACAACAGCGGCATCTTGGGCAATTACATCGACTACCTGCAATCCCATCATGTGGATCTTGATATCGACGAACTGCTGCGTTGCAGCGGACTCACCCATTTTGACATCAACGATAAAGGCCATTTCCTGACACAGGCGCAGGTTAACCGCTTTCATCGTTGTCTCGACGACGCGCTGGACGACCCGGAAATTTCCTATAAGGTCGGTCAACACGCACTGCAAATGATATCGACGGGGACAATAAAGCAGTATGGTCTCCAGTTCGTTACACCCGCGGCCATGTACAAGGCCGTCGACCGCCTCTACCCCAAATGGTCAAAGGGACATTTAAGCAAAACCACCATCACGGGCAAGGACCGGGCGGACGTGACGGTTTCCTTGCGGCCGGGTGTCCGGGAAGAGCGCTTTCAGTGTCGAAACCGTCATGGCTTATTCGAAGCCATCGGTAAGATTTCGACCGGCCAATCCGCCCAGGTGACTCACCCGGTCTGTATGCATCGCGGGGATGACTCCTGCCGCTACTTGATCGCCTGGCGGGAAAAGCCTTCCGCCAAATGGAAACGGCTGGGCGCCGGTGCCGGCATTCTGTCCACCGCCCTTGCCATCGGAACGTTTTTTTTCATGCCCACGGCTTCCTGGACACTGTTGACGCTGGCCATGGGGGTGGCATGCCTTTCCATTTTGCTACTCGGCAACAGGCTGGAAAAAAAGGAGCTGACCGGATTGCTCAAGGAGCAGGGCGATACCGCCGGCCGGCTGCTGAATGAGATCGAAGCCCGCTACCACCATGCCAGGTTGGTTCAGGAGATCGGCCTGACCGCGGCAGACATCTTTGAGGTGAATACCTTTATTGAAACCTTTCTGGCATCCATGTCGCGAAACCTGGATTTCACCCGGGGCTTGATCGCCCTGTGCGACGATGACCGAAAGCGACTTTTTTACGTCGACAGCTTCGGGTTTTCCCCGAAGGAGCACCGGTTACTCAAAAAGATGGATTTTAACATCGATCTTGATCGCTCCTCCGATCTGTTTATCCGGGCCTTGAAATCAGGGAGACCGGTTTTTCTCAAGGATATTCGTGAGCAATCCGACGACATGGCACCGATTAGCCTCGAGATAATTGAAGGACTTCGGGTCGACACCCTGATCAGCGCACCGCTGATTCATAAAAAGGAACTATTGGGTCTTCTTTTTGTAGACCCCCAGGGTGCCGAAAGCGATCACACCACCAGCGACGTCAACCTGCTCATGGACATCGCCTCACAAGTGTCCACCGGCATCGTCAATGCCCGCTCCTACTCGCGCTTGCAGGAAAGCGAACGACGCTACCGCCTGCTGGCGGAAAACGTAACGGACGTCATCTGGGTACTCGATGTCGAGACATTGAAATGGAAATATATCAGTCCGTCCGTAGAGACCGCTTTAGGCTACTCACCCGAGGAGATGAAGACCTTGACACCCGACCAATACCTGACGCCGGATTCCTTTCAACGGGTGGGTACCAGCATGGGGGAAGCGATGGAGCAGGCGGCGACAGGCGCCATTGATCCTACAAGCATTTCGGTGACACTGGAACTGGAAGCGTATCGTAAAAACGGAACAATCCTTCCCGTAGAGGCAACCGCCGGTTTCATCGTGGATGAAAAAGGCAAGCCCAACGCCGTTCTCGGGATTTCCCGGGATCTGTCGGGCCGAAAAAAGGCCGAGAAGAAGCGAACGGAAATCGAAAACAGGCGCCAGCAGGCCAAAAAGATGGAAAGCCTCGGAACCATGGCCGGTTCCATTGCCCATAACTTCAACAATCTGTTAATGGTGGTATCGGGTAATCTGGAACTTGCCAAAGAGGGCCTGCCCGAACCCTCATCCGTCGCCGGAAACATCCAGCGGGCAATCAATGCCTCCCATCGGGCGGCCGACCTGAGCAGCATGATGCTGACCTATGTGGGCCAGATGAAGAAAGAATGCATTCCGGTGGACCTGTCCCAATCGGTGACTGCCGTGCTGGCAAATTTGGACGAATCCAAGATGGCCAATGTGGCCTTGGATCTGGATCTGGCCGACCCCATGCCGCTGGTGGCCGCGGACGCCGACCAGATGCGCCAGATGATATCCGGATTCATCACCAACGCCATCGAGGCGCTGGGAAAAGAAACAGGCCGGGTTCGCGTCTCTACCGGATCGATGCACTGTGACAAGCATTATCTGGCCGCCACCTACCTCAAGGAAGAGATGCCCGAAGGCATGTACGCCTACGTGGAGGTGGCCGACACGGGCTGTGGCATGGACAAGGAAACCCTTGGCAACGTCTTCGATCCTTTTTTCTCCACCAAATTCACCGGCCGCGGACTGGACATGGCGGCAGTCATGGGCATCATCCGTTCCCACGACGGTGCCGTTAAAGTCAGCAGTGTAAAAAATGAGGGGTCGGTGTTCACGGCCATATTCCCCATACAGGGCATCTCCCTGCGGCAGATCAAGCCGAATCGCCCGAAAACTGAGGCGGGTGCTTCCGGGAGAACCGTTTTGCTGGTGGATGATGAAGAGATGGTAATGGATATCGGCATTCGGTTCCTCAAGCACCTGGGCTACAATGTTCGGACGGCTTCGGGTGGCCGGGAGGCATTGGATTTATTCGCACAGGTATCGGATTCCATCGACTGCCTTCTGCTGGATTACACCATGCCCGGCATGGATGGGCTGGAGACCATGAAACAGATCAGAAAAATCCGGACCGATGCCAGAATCATTATAACCAGTGGGTACACTCGGCAGCAAATCGAAACCCGGTTTGCCCAAGTCGGCCTGCCGGATGCTTTCCTCCAGAAGCCCTTCGAAATGAAGGCGCTTAATGAAAAGCTCATCGAGGTCATCTCAAGAGCCGCGGAAAAAAAGTGAATTGACCTGAGATTGCGCCGGAATCGGGTTAGATATACCGTAGCCGGGCCAAAAGACAAGCACGATAGGCAATCATAATCCGGCCGAGGCCATCGGCCCGTGTGGAAAATTATTCCGTTCAAGCCTTGACGTATAAGCTAAAAATCTATAATTATTAGTAATAAATATAGGTTTGTCGCTTCGGTCACCGGCGACATTCCAATTCCTTGAGAACCACTATCCCCCTAATATCGTGCTGTTT
Organism: Desulfobacteraceae bacterium UBA2771; assembly: GCA_002352605.1. Classification (GTDB taxonomy): domain Bacteria; phylum Desulfobacterota; class Desulfobacteria; order Desulfobacterales; family Desulfosarcinaceae; genus Desulfosarcina. Next base: position 25,615 of record DEIP01000115.1, read on the forward strand.
CCAATACCGTTTCGACAGTTTCGTGCTTTTTTATTCGATCAACGTTGAGGAGAATACCATTCATGAATAATGAGTTATCCCGGCTCCATAGACTCGGTGAGGTAATGACCCAACATGGCACCCAAATGGCCCTTGCCCTGGCGTTGCTGATCATCGGCCTTCTGGTTGCCAGATGGATAGACAAGTTGCTGCGCGCCGGCCTGCACCGACTGATGCCGAAATCCCCTTATGTGACGATATTTTGCAACATCATGTATATCATGTTGGTCGCCGCCGTGATTGTCGCTGCAGCAGTGGAGTTCGGTGCCAAACCGATCAACATGCTCAGGTTACTCACCATTACGACACTGGTGATTATCGGCCTGCTCATTTTTTTACGACCATTTTTTCCATCCTTGCCATTTAAAGTCGGCAATACCGTGAAGGCCGGCGACCTCCTCGGCAAAGTGGAATCGATTACCTTTCTCAACACACGAATGAGGACTTTTGACGGGAAAACCTTTTTCGTGCCCAATCGACAGATTCTGAACGAGATCGTGATCAACTACCACTACACCCAGACCCGCCGGGTCAAACTCAATGTAAACATCCGGTACGATCAAGACCTTTTGAAAGCCAAACGAACGCTGGAAGCGATCATGACCGAAGATCCCCGCGTGAAAACCAAACCCGGCCCCGTGGTGTATGTCCTGAACCTGAGCAGCAACTGTGTGGAACTGGGGGGACGCTGCTGGGTGGGCAACAAGCAGTACTGGGTCGCTCGCTGCGACCTGCATGAGAAAACCAAGCTGCGCTTTGATAATGAAGGGATCCGATTCGCCTTCCCGCAGTTGGATCTACACCTCAACACGGATCCTTCACGGACCGGCGGATCAGGCTGTCCGGTGCCGGGAACCTTGACGAAACTCAGTACTCGCCAACCAGAAGATGAAGAAAATGTCTGACAAGGGGAACCTATGAAAATTGCCGACGGGTTGAAAATCATCGAGAACGGGTGGATCCGAAAGCCCAAGGGATTTCGGGTCAGATTCCACAAACAGACCGAAACCGGGATAGAAGCAGGTCTCTCGCCGCCCCCCGGAACCGCCCCGCTGGATTCTGACATCACCGCCTGGCGCTATGCCTGGAAGCTCTGGAAAGCCACTCAAACAGAATCTGAAACCGGCACACCGGGGGCGCTCTACAACATCACCGTGGTGGATGATCAGGATCATCCGTTCCGGTTTTATGGTACCGGCGAATTTAAAACCTACAATCCAAAAAATATCCATGGTGGCGATGGTCAAACAACCGGTGAAGTCCACACATAGACGGACTTGGGGCCTAAAAAAAAGGGCGCCGGCCATACGACCGACTCCCTTTTTCAGCGTCTCTTTATGACTGCCGGGCTATCACACCATGGCGGCCTGGTTAACCATGGATTCCCTCAAGATGCCTTCGGCTGCCTTTTGATGATCAACCTTGTAGGATCCATTCTGCAGTTCGGTCCGGATCTGCGAAATCAGGGGTTCGCGCACATCCGGGACGGAGGCGAGCGTCCGCTGGGCATCGGCAATCAACCGCCCCCGGCCGCTTAATGCCACCCGGTCCTGCAGGCGGATGGGACTGCCGGACTTTTCAGATTTGGCCGCTTCCCGGTTTTCCCCCTGCACTTGAGCGGTCTGGTAGACGTTGAGTTTAGATTGAAGATCACCACCGTTAATTTTCATGAGCAGTACTCCTTGCTTGGTCCAGTTCTGACTACATTATTGGCCGTTTCACCCAAAAACAATAGTTTTTTTTCAGAATATTTTACAATGTTTTGATTCAGTGATCATTGACGCCCTGGCCGGCTGCCTTGCCGAACCATGACACCGGAGACGACAGGCTCAAAAAGGGTTTGCAGAATCGTCGCCGATGACCTAAAACAAAGCCCAGTTTACCGATAGAAAACGAAAACCGATTTTATTCCGAAGGTAATCGACATGACCGAAATGCCCCAAAGCACCCAAGTTAGAGATCCCCACGAAAACGAATTCATCCAGGCCGTCAGTGACGTGATGACAAGCGTCGGACCGGTTATGGATAAAACCCCCGAATACCGCCGCCACGGCATTACCGAACGGATCGTGGAACCCGAACGCATCATCACTTTCCGCGTGCCCTGGATGGACGACATGGACCGGGTGAGGGTCAACCGTGGATTCCGGGTGGAGATGAACAGTGCCATCGGCCCTTACAAAGGCGGGCTGCGATTTCACCCCTCGGTAAACCAGAGCATCCTGAAGTTTTTGGCCTTCGAGCATGTCTTAAAAAATGCGCTGACCACCCTGCCCTTGGGTGGCGGCGCCGGGGGAACGGATTTTGAACCCAAGGGAAAATCGGATGGTGAAGTCATGCGCTTCTGCCAGAGCTTTATGGCCGAATTGTTCCGGCATATTGGTGCAGACACGGATGTGCCCGAAGGGGATATCGGCGTGGGCTCACGCGAGATCGGCTATCTGTTCGGCATGTATCGCAAATTGAGGAATCGATTCACCGGCGTACTCACCGGCAAGGGCCTGGGCTGGGGCGGCAGCCTGATCCGGCCCGAGGCGGCCGGCTTCGGTTGCGTCTATTTTTCCGCTCAGATGCTGGACACCCGCAAAGACACACTTGAGAGGAAAACCTGCCTGGTTTCCGGATCCGGCAATGTGGCTCAGGCCACCACCCGCAAATTGATCGAGATGGGGGCCAAGGTGGTCACCCTGTCCGATTCATCGGGCCACATCTACGACGAACAGGGAATCGATGCGGATAAGCTGGCTTTCGTCAAGCGCCTGAAAAACATCCGGCGGGGCAGAATCAGCGAATATATCGATCAATATGCACACGCCGTTTATACACCGGCGGCGCCTGACCAAGCGACCAATCCCCTTTGGCGACACCGTGCCCAGTGCGTTTTTCCCTGCGCCACCCAGAATGAAATCAACAAACAGGATGCCTACCTTCTGATCAACAATAACGTCAAGCTGGTGTGTGAAGGCGCCAGCATGCCCTGCACCGCCAATGCCCAGGACATATTCATAGACAAGAAAATTCTCTACGCGCCCAGCAAAGCGGCCAATGCCGGCGGCGTGGCCGTATCCGGCCTGGAGCTGACCCAGAACAGCATCAGGCTGAGTTGGCTGGGTGAAGAGGTGGACAATCGGCTCAAGATCATCATGAAAGGCATCCACGACACCTGTCTGGCCGCTGCCGACGCGTACGGCCGGCCTGGAAACTATCTCATGGGCGCCAATATCGCCGGATTCATCAAGGTGGCCGACGCCATGCTGGACCAGGGGCTGGTTTGATATTTTTCAGATTGAACGTTGAAAGGAGCGATCCATGATCAGCGTTAAAACCCACGGAGATGCCGCCTTTTGAGGTTGTTCTATTCATCCAAAGGCGGTATTTTGGGGTCCCATGAAAACAATGATGAAACCCATGCTGCTATCGGCCGCCGCCCTGGCGGCCGCGTTGTCCATTGTTTTCTGCGGCGCGCTATTCTGGATAAAATCAACTGTTGGCCTTGGGTGGGTCCAGGCCCGTATCAATACGGCGATCCCCGGGGTGATCACCATCGAAGGACACCGGCTGTCGCTTCTGGATCCAAGCCTGGACCTGTATGGTGTGGTTCTCCATGATTCCGAGGGGCATCTCCTGGCCGGTTTTACCCACTTTTCCGTGAGACTCGACGGGTGGGCCCTGTGGCGGCGGGAGCTCCGACTAAAAGCCATCCTGATCGATGGGCCATGGGCCGACCTGGCCCTCCGGGAAACCAGTGGCCTCAACCTGATGACCGCCCTGGTGCCACCGGCTCAAAAAAAGGAGGCCGAGGCGCCGACGCCCGACGGCGCCGGACTACCCTTCAATATCGTCTTTGAATCGATTCAGTTAACCAACGGCCGAGTTACCTTTAGGCCAGCGGACGACACCCTTCATCTGCAAACTACCGGGATAACCCTTTCCGCCGCCGGGGACCTCATGGCCCGATCCGGCAGACTGGATCTGGCATTGGGCAGCATCCGGTTCGATAGCACCGGCATCCATCCGGAAGCGGCCGGCCTCGTCTTAAAAGCCCGTCTGGACGGCGACAAACTGAACTTGGCCGCGGTTGATCTCACCTCCGGCCAGACCAACTTGAGACTCTCCGGATCAGCCGACAATCTGTATTCGACGCCAATGGTGGATGCCGTTCTGTCCATCGACAGTCAACTGGCGGAATTGAAAACCATTTTCAATCTTGCCGGCGACTATGCCGGCCCCGTCAAGGCCAAACTCACCATAAATGGGAACGTGGCCAATCCGGATGCCGGGCTTCTCCTGACCGTTGACGGCGGCCGGATAGCCGGTCAGCCATTGGACCACGGTGAACTTTCCATCAGGTTGCAGGACCGGCAGGTTGCCATCGATACGGCAGCATTGCGACTGGCAGACGGCGCGGTGATCCTCGACGGTACGGTGAATCTTGGTGAGGCATTTCCAGGGGGCTTTCTCGCACCGCCGGCGAATGCCAACGCCATCGCCTATACCCTCACCCTGGTCCAGGATATCCCGGAAATCAATCCATGGTTGAATCGATTCGTCGACATCACGGGCCGCATGACCAGCCGCCTGTCGCTGTCCGGAAGAGGCGTGACAACGGCGGATATCTCCGCCAGGCTGACGCTGGACGGATCGGGGCAGGATCTACTGGCCCCCGGCATGGACCGGCCGGCAAATGCAGACCTAAACCTGTCGGCACGGATGGATCACGGCCAGATCGCCATATCCCGCCTCGACGCCGCTACCGACGGCGTTGTCCTTTCCGGGGATGGTCGCCTGCAGATCGATGAACGGACAATTGCCGGGAATCTGTCATTGACAGCAGCGGATCTTTCCCGGGCCCTGGCCGTGGTAGGCATACCCACCGCCAACGGCACCTGCAACGCGACACTGACCGTGGACGGCAACCTGAACCAGCCTCGGTTTTCGGTGGACCTGGCTTCGAAAAACCTGGCATTCGACACCTATGACATAGGGAACCTGGCAATCCGTGCCGACATGAACCATGACGGTGTGCTGACCCTGCGTGACCTGAACCTGCACAACCAGAACTCCACACTCAACGCCACCGGTCGCCTCCAACTGCTGGTCCCCGGGACCCTGCGTCCGGTCGAAAACCCGCAGTTTGATATCACGGCCCATTCCGACCATCTTGATCCGGGAGATTTTATCGATACGGTCGGTGGCCATTTCACCGTCGACGGTGAACTGGCGGGAAGATTCACCGATCCCGCCGGCCGAATCGTCCTCGCCGGCAAACAGATCAACCTGGCCGGTCAACCCATCGAAAGTGTTTCGATCGACACGCGCATCGACCAACAACGCCTTTGGCTGGATCGTCTATTGGTTGCCATTGCCCCCGATGAACAGATCCGAGGGAAGGGGTGGATGGATCCGGATAAAACCATGAACCTGCATCTGCAATCAGATGGTATCGCCATCTCCCGCATTCAACGGCTCAATGACCTCTTCCCGGGAGACGGCTTACTGCAATTTGCCCTCACGGCACAGGGGCACATGGAGAACCCGGACATCGACGGCCACCTGACCGTGAGCGACCTGATCGTCAATGATGAGGCCATGGGGGATGTCAATCTCACCTTCAGCCTGCATGACATGCTGGCCAAGACCGCAGGCAATCTGAACTTTGACCTGGACGCCGCCTGCGATCTGAAAAAGGGCGATTTTGATGCCCGCCTGGTATTCGACCACACCCAGGCCGACAGCTACTTCAAAGCGGCGGGAAAACCGGATTTTCACGGCACCGTGACCGGCCGGGTAACGGCGACCGGAAACATCCGGGACGTTGCCAATGCCTCGGCAACCGTGGACTTGGACGAATTTCACCTGCGCTTCAACGAGACCGCATTGATCGCGTCAAACCGCATGGTGGCGCAACTGGCCGACCAAAAACTCTCCATTCCCGAATTTGATGTGGCGCTGCTCTCCTCGGGCAGGCTTCGTCTGCAAGGAGAGGCGCAGGTAAACGGCCCCCTCAGCATGGCGATCGACGGCCGCATCCCTTTGGCCGCCGGCGCCGTTTTCAGAGATGAACTGGCCGATGCCGGCGGTATGATTACCTTGAAAGGGAGGATTTCCGGCGAAACGGCCGAACCGCAAATCGATGCCCGCATCGATCTGGAACAGATCGGGATGACGGTACCCGGATTGGTTCAAAAACTTCACGACCTGAACGGCCGCATTCACCTGACCCCCGACAATATCCGTATCGATGCCTTGAACGGATTTCTGGACACGGGATCATTTAACGTGAACGGCAGCATAGATTATGAGAAGTTCAGGCCGACGCAAGTAAACGTTGACGTCGATATGAGATCCCTTCCCCTGGAAATTCCCGACACCCTGACCGTTCTGCTCAACGGTGATATCGACATCACGGGAAGCGACCGGACAGCCAACGCCCAGGGAACAATCATGCTGATCGAAGGCGTCTATTACAAGGATGTCAAGATCAGTTTGGTGCAAATCGCCGCCGGCGCAACCACCCGCCGGCGTAGCGTTGCCCCCGAGACCGAGACCCTTTCCATTCCCTATTTCGACACGGTTAAGCTGGATATTACCGTGGGCCATCGGCAGCCCTTCATGGTCCAAAATAACATGGCCGAACTCGAGATCAGTCCGGATCTCAAAATCGGAGGGTCCCTGGCCCATCCCATCGTCAGTGGCCGGGCCCAGGTGAAAGAGGGGACCCTCACCTTGCAGAAGAAGACCTTCGACGTCAAAAAAGGGATCATCGATTTCGTCAGCCCGTATAAGACCGAAGCCGACATCGATATCGAGAGTGAAACCAAAATTCGCACCTGGACGATCAGGCTGACCATCAAGGGGACGCCGGACAACCTGGACATTCAACTTTCATCGTCTCCCACGGAAACCGATTCGGACATCCTTTCGCTGCTCCTGTTTGGGAGAACTGCCGGTGAGCTGTCCGCCGGTGAAGGCGGCACCCAAAGCACCACCACCCAGATCATGGCCAACATGATCGCCGACACCTTTGGCGACGACATTAAAAGGACCACGGGTATCGACATTCTACAGGTGGAAACCAATGGCAGCGACGACCAGGACGCCGGTGCGGTCAAGGTGACCGTGGGCAAGCACCTGTCCGACCGTATGACCGTCAAATATGCGGTCGAGACCAAGGACGGCGAGATTACCCAGCGGGCCATCACGGAGTACAAATTGCTGGAGCACATCCTGGTCAGCGGGTTTCAGAACAGCAAGGGCATATACGGATCCGAATTGATGTACCGGATCGAATTCAGGTGAGTGCAATCAACTCACAATCCTTGGCCATGTTTTCCTGCATCATTAGGCTTCGTTCGTGAAAATATTTCGCAGAAACAAACAACCATGCCCGTTGGTATGGATGATCCTGACCCTCTTTATCCCGACCGCCTTGGCTGGAGCAATGGACGACACCGTTGACGGCAATCATGTGCAAACATCCGCCGTGGTTGGCGCCGTTGTCCGTGATGTGCAGGTGGTGATTGATGCACCGCCGGAGCAGCAGGCACCCTATGCCGCCATGGCCAGGCAGATCATCCCCATCCGGCCCGGGAAACCGTTGACCGATACGGCTATTCAAAACACGATCGAGATCCTCAAACTGAGCCGCCGCTTCTCGGCCATTCACGTGGATTCAGTCTCCGCAACCGACGGAGAGTCACTTATTTTCACCCTGACCCCCTATCACTATATCAAGGATATCCGCATCCGGGGCGGCTATCCCCTTTTCGAGCACGATATTCTCAACCAGATGACCATCTACCCGGGAGATCCCTACACCCATAAGGATCTTTCCGCCCAGATCGGGACAATTGTCGAACGCTATAAGCGCGAAGGCTACATCGATCCCCGGGTGTCGGTGAACGCCCGGATGGATTCTGGGGAAGAACACGGCGTGATTGTCGTGGATATCGACAAGGGGCCCCATTTTGTGCTGGGCGCTTTGATCTTCGATGGCAACCGCGGCATCTCCTCCCGGGCTCTCAAATGGCGGATGAAGACATGGTGGACGGCCCTGGCGCCCGTCATCGGCCGGTTCAGCGAGTATCGACTAAAAAAGGATATGGATTCCTTGATCAAGTACTACCGTCGGAAAGGATTTGCCGATGCCGAACTGTCCTATCGTATCGGTGATCCCGGCGATTCACACCGGGTCAATGTGACCGTTCGGGTCCGGGAGGGACGACGCTACAGGGTCGATTTTGAGGGAAATCAACGCTTCTGGAAACTGACTCTGAAAAAGGATGTGGTCCTTCTCACCGGCGGGAACCGAGGCAACGTCGGTGTGAGAAAAAGCGTTAAAAAGATGAATCGACGCTATCGTGAGGCCGGATTTCTCGAGCCCCGGATCGAGGTGGAGACGACCGACATGCCGGGCGACCCGGCAGATCTTCGTCAATTGCTTTTCGTGATCGAAGAGGGGCCGCAAACCATCGTTGATGCCGTTACGATTACCGGGAACCAAACGATAGATGAGACGAAAATTAAAGAGCAGCTGCTCACCCGCCCACCCGCCATGTTCCACGACGGCGCCTTTGTGCCTGAAACCCTGGATGTAGATGTTTATGCGGTCACCACCCTATACATGAAACAGGGGTTCCAGGAACGCAGCGTGGATGCTGAGGCATCCATCAGTGAAGATCAAACCGGCGCCGCCGTATCACTGAAAATCAATGAAGGCCCCCAAACCAGAGTCGGTTCCATTGCAATTCACGGCTTGGCCGCAGAACCGCAAAGAGCGGCCGGAAAGGTGCTGATTCACCATGTCGGCGACCCGTTTCGCAGCACGGCATTGGATTCGGAAAAGGAGGCCATCGCCAGCCTGGTCTCCGAAGCGGGATATCCTCACGCCACGGTAGAATCACGGATCACCTACAACGAAAACCGCACCCGTGTGGATATCCGCCACCAGGTCGACCCGGGTCCGCAGGTGACCCTGGAAGGGATTTTCATCGTCGGCAACTTACGGACGGCTGAAAAGGTAATCCGCCGGGAATTGGCGGTCCACCCCCAAACGCCCCTCTCTTTGAGAACCCTACACGACGGTCAGCGTCGGCTAAGAGACCTGGACATTTTCCATGGGGTGAATTATCGCACCTTCGGGTTGAAAGAAAAGGAGGAAACGGTCAATCTGTTTGTTGAGGTAGAAGAAAACAAGCCTTACTACGCCCAGATCAGCGGCGGCTACGAGTCTGACAGTGGCTTTTTCGGCCGCACTGCAATCGGTGATCGCAATCTGTTCGGCCTGAATAAGGATCTGTGGGCCAGTGGTGAAATCAGCCAAACCGGTTACCGGGTGGAAACCCGCCTGACCGAACCCCGATTGGTGGGCACCCGTATATCGGCCAGTATCGGCGTTTTCTATGAGGAGTTGACCGAATTCAACCAACCCTTCGGCACGCAAACCACCGGCACATCCATAGGGTTTGGTCGCGAGTGGGGCAAGTACCTCACCACGGGGTTGAGTTTCAGTCTGGAACGACGGGATCAGTTCAGCGTGGACAATCAACCCACCGACGGCGAAATAGAGGAGGTCCGCACCATTTTTATCACCACGCCCCACATTCGCTATGACAGCCGGGATTCGTTTGTCCGCCCCACCAGAGGATTGTTTACCTCATTGGGCGTGGACCTTTCCAAAGGTGTTCAGAACCAGCTGGATGATTTTGTGCGCTACCTGTTCGATACCCGCTACTATCATACACCTGTGGAGAGGATTACGCTGGCCGGGCTGGTCAGGGTTGGGCAGGTGCTGCCCTATTCGGACCTTGACCGGGTCCCCGACGACCAGCTGTTTTTCCTTGGCGGAATCCGGGATGTCCGAGGATTCAAAGAGAACCTGCTGCGATCCGACGGCGTGGGTGATCCCGTGGGCGGCCGGACGTCCGTGGTCGGCAGCCTAGAGGCCCGCATCGACCTAGGTCTGAACCTGGAGCTAACTACCTTTTTCGACATCGGCAGCGTCCGAAATGCATCGGTGGACGAAGGGTCGGACCGGTTTCGCGCTTCCGTCGGTCTGGGCCTTCGCTATATCACCCCCATCGGCCCCATGGGCCTCCTCTACGGCCACAAGCTTGACCGCGATGAAGGCGAAGCAGCCGGCCGGTTTCATTTGTCCATCGGGTACGGTTTCTAGTTTTTGTTTTTCGAAAGTATGATTTTTTGTAACGATGAATATGACGGATCAACCAAGATTCTGTGGTCGGAAATTTAGCATACAAGAGGGCGTCGTTCCGCCCACCACTGCTTTCCGTCTGTATTCCAAGGCCCTGATCACTCCCCGAACCAACCGGGTGCACGAATAAAAACAAACTAATCAAAATTATGCTCAGCAGTGATGGAGGTATAGGGGATCTGGATGTAGCGAAGAACCGTGGCTGTTTTTTCCCAAGCGTGGCGATTGAACAGGTCTGTGAGATTTATACCGATGCCCACGTAGATCTTTCGCTCATGGTCTATCTCCTGGTCCTCATAACCGCGGGTGTAGTAGCCGAGATGAAACTCCACATGACACCAGAGGGTCTCCCTGGCCCAATCAAAGCCATTCAGTTTCAGGGCCAGCAGGAATTTCTGATTCTCATAATCCGTGGTAAAATCGATCTTGGTTGGCTCAAAACCATACTCCAATCGAAAATCAATCTTGTCGGCCAAATCGTCATCCTGATACAATATGTAGCCCATCAAGGCGCCGGCGGTATTGGCCAACATATCCTCGTAGGAAAAGCCGTATTCGCTGAAGGCGTCTCCCAACTCCATGTAGCCCATGATGGCAAAAGAAGAAAAGGCACCGTAACGGGCGGCATCCTTCTTGGCAAATCCCCAGTGTTTATAGAGGGCGGCCAGCCCGTGGGAACAGACGTAGGTGGTGTACATGTGTCCCAGTTTGTCGGCTCCGCCGCTGTCGGTGTCGCTGCTGAACCAGCCTTCCGACCGGGCATGGGGCGTTCGGGAGAAATAATCCCACTGCGACACCCCCCACAGGGTGACCACGCCGATACCGGTCATGGTCGTCCGTAGCACACGCTGCCGGCGCTCTTCCTGTGACAGGGGACGAGATCCGTCATCCGGCGCAGCGCTTTCCTCTGCCCAGACAGAAGCCGGCCCCAGACAGGCGAGCAGAAAGGAAAATAAAATTGGCCGAATGAAAATCATGATGCGTCCATTGCTTCTCGGCAGATTCGATTTTTTCTATCAGACACCTGACCCAGACAACGAAGGCCAATCACGCGCAATCTCATTCATGGCAGTGAAAAACAAATTTATTCAACGTGCAAAAATCACCCAACCTTATACCGGTGCGAACCGTCGTTCTCACCGGTTTTCCCAAGGCTTCCCAGCTGTTCGTGAGCGGAAAGGATCAATGATTCGGTGGTTTCCCAATCGATGCAGGCGTCGGTAATGGAAACCCCGTAATCCATGGTTTCCAGGTTGCCGGTGTTCTTCTGGTTGCCCGCCTTCAGGTTGCTTTCCAGCATCATACCGATGATGCTGTGGTTTCCGTCCATGCGTTGGTTGATCACATCCTGCCACACCGATCCTTGAAGGGTGTAATTTTTCCTCGAATTATCGTGGGAGCAATCCACCATGATCGCCCCACTCAGACCTTTGGCCGCCAGCATGGCCTGGGCTTCATTGATGCTGACGGTATCGTAGTTGGGTCTGGGTCCGCCGCGCAGCACGATGTGGGCGTGGGGATTGCCGATGGTGGTAACGATGCAGGTCTGGCCCTGCGAATCAATGCCCAGGAAATGCTGGGGAGAGGCGGCCGCGATCATGGCGTTAACGGCCGTGGACAGATCGCCGTCGGTGCAGTTCTTGAACCCCACGGGCATGGAAAGACCGCTGGCCATCTCACGGTGAGTCTGGGATTCGGTGGTTCGCGCCCCGACGGCGGCCCAGCAAACCAGTCCGTCAATGTACTGGGGAACGATGGGATCCAGCATCTCCGCAGCGGTAGGCAAACCCATTTCCGTTATTTTAAGCAGTAGACCGCGCGCCTTTTGAAGTCCGGCGTTAATGTCATAACTGCCGTTGAGCCAGGGATCATTGATCAATCCCTTCCAGCCCACATTGGTACGGGGCTTTTCAAAGTAAACCCGCATCACCAGCAGCATGGTTTCCGTAACCGTTTCGCTCAGCGCCTTGAACCGCCGGGCATAGTCCAGGGCCGCCACCTCGTCGTGGATGGAGCAGGGACCGGTGATCACCAACAGCCGGGGATCCGTTCCCTCCAGGATATCGGAGATGGCCCGGCGTCCCTCCACCACGGTGCGGTGGGCAATTTCATTCAACGGAATCCGGTCTTTCAACTGGGCCGGTGAAATGAGTGGATCGAATTTTTCCACGCGAATGTCGTAGGTCTTTTCCATGCTGGTTTTCCTTTCCGGTTTTTAAAATGGGTCGACGGTATTTTGGGGTAATGTAAAAAATAAAAAAAGCCGCAGGCTTTTGGCCTGCGGCTTTGCTTTTCTCCTATTATATCGGGGGTCAGCACACCTCAGGCACACCACTGCTGAAGTAATAATAAAAATAAAACCGGTCGCCCGAGATGGATGTTTTCACGAAAAGTAACCTTTCAATCCTTCATTATCGGCTTATAATTAACACAACCTTCTTCCATATGCAAACTATCATTTTCATGATTCGGAGGCCGAAAAAGCGTTTCTATAAATCGTTGTCTGTTCATCGAGGATCGATTTAAGGATCCCTATGGTCGTCAACGGGTTCATGATGACGCAACGCAGGACCACCATTCCGGTCCCCTGGGCCGTGGATGGATACAGCGTCGTTCGCGATACGAAACTCTTACCGCGCTCCCGCTGGAGCCGTTGAACGGTGGTGTTGATCGAATTGAGCCGCTCCAGCGCAGACCGGCGCCGATGGACGGATGGGGCGGATTTGTGCGGGGCATCCGTTTCCGGATTGATTCGGTAGGTCAGGATGTTCAACTCCGGCGCAGTGACCAGTTCGAAAAGGGGGCGCCGTTTAATCTCCCTGGCGAACTGCCGGGCCGTTTCGATCCCATGGTCAATCAACAGGGCATAACCCTTGAGCCCCATGATTTTCAATGCGCTGTCCAGAATCAGGGAATTGGCCTCCCGTGACCCGGACAGGGATTTAATACCCAGGTCAACGGATCCCGGCCGGTTGATATAACCGGCATGGTAGGCCACCACATCCATGGCCAAGGGGTCCTTGAAAAACACCATGCCGCAACTCATGGGCATGTACAATTGCTTGTGGCCGTCAATGCTGACGGAATCGGCCAGGCCGATGCCGTCCAGCAGGCGCCGGTAGCGCTCGGACATCAGTGTCGGCCCACCCCACGCCGCATCTACATGAAAATGGATTTGACGGTCTCGACAGATGGTAGCCAAGGCGGGCAAGGCGTCGATACTACCGGTTTCCGTCGTTCCGGCAATCCCCACCACGCCCAAAATGCGGGTCCCGGCCGTGGATTTGCCAAGTTCATCCATTTTCCGTTGAAGGGCCGAAAGATCAATGCGGTTATGTTCGTCCACATCCACCGGAATGACATTCCGGTTCCCAATGCCCAGCAACCCGCCTGCTTTTTTCAAGGAGTAGTGTCCGAGACGGGAGACGAGTACGACACAACGCTTGACCCCCCAGGCTGCAAAGGCAGCCGGTAGACCATCGTTCTCCACGCCGGCAAAACCGGGGCGGGGTCCGAGCAGTCGGTTTCGCGCCACCCACAGGGCCGTGATATTCGCCAGGGTGCCGTCTTCCACAAAGCTGCCCAAGGTGGTTTCCACATGTTGCACGTGATGATCGTAAAAGGATGATCTGCGATTGAAGATCAGGCGATGAATTTTTGCCAGTACTTGTTTTTCGATAATGGAGACCACTTTGGAGGTTTCGAGCTTCACCGTATTTTGGTTCAAGGCCGCCGCGATGGTTTTCAGGTGCACCATGAAAAATGGAATGGCGGCGGTCATGTGCCCCACGAAGTAGGGCGAGGCCACATTGACCGCATGGGGCGCAATATTTTCAATTAGATCGGTAATGACGTCGGCCAGTTTTTTTTCGGGCTGGTCGTTGATTCGGGTATCGGTGAATCGTTGGGCCAGTTTTTTCAAACTGACCTCCTCGGTGATACCCACGTGGTCCGCCAAAAATGTGTGGAGCCCGAAAAGTATCTGTTCCATATATTTGACAAGGATCTTTCGGGTGGCGTCATTCTCCGGGTGAATGAACGTGCGCATGAGCGCTTGCCAGTCCGCGACCAGATGGGAACCGGGGGCACTTATTTCTGATGGATTCATGTGACGATCACGCTTTTGGAAAGTAGGTTGAAAAGATGCCATTTATCTATATTGCACATGCATTGTCAACCATAGCGTAACACACAGCAAGATTATAACGGCCGCCTGTCATGGCGGCCGTTATCATTTTTAATCGCAGAGCTCAAACAGGGCGGCGGCACCCATGCCGCCGCCGATGCACATGGACTCCACACCGTATTTTACGCCCTTGCGCTGCATGTTGGCCAGCAGGGTGGCGCACAGCTTGGCGCCGGTGCATCCCAGGGGGTGGCCCAGGGCGATGGCGCCGCCGCCTATGTTGATGCGGTCCATCTGATCTTCGATTCCGATGGTGCGAATGCTGTAGAGGGCCTGGGAAGCAAAGGCCTCGTTGATTTCCCACAGGCCGATATCGCTGGTTCTCATTCCGGCCAGGTCCAGCAGCTTGGGAATGGCCACCGCCGGTCCCACACCCATCTCGTCCGGCTCGCAGCCGACGGTGGTGTACATCTTCAGCTTGGCGATGGGTTTGAGGCCATAATTTTTTACCGCGGCACCGCTGGCGATGATGGTTACCGCCGCACCGTCCGTCGTCTGGGACGAGTTGCCGGCGGTGACCGATCCGTTGACCGCGAACACCGCTCGCAATTTGGCCAGCCCCTCCTTGGTCGTGGTGGCCCGGACGCCGTCGTCGAAATCCTGGATAAAGGTTTCCTTCTTGTAGGTGCCGTTGTTCTGGAGCACATACCTGGCTGCCGGGGTGGGTTCGATCTCGGTATACAGACCTTCCTTCTGGGCCTTGGCGGCCTTCATCTGGGAGTCGTAGGCAAAGGCATCCTGGTCTTCACGGGTCACGTGGTAGCGATTGGCCACGTTTTCTGCCGTGATGCCCATGGATGCGTACAGGTTTGCGTGAGCCTTGGTATGTTCGGGGTGAGGGCGGGGCAGGTTGCCGCCCATGGGCACAAATGTCATGGACTCCACACCGCCGCCCATGGTGACCTCGGACCAGCCGGCCATGACCCGGAGCGAGGCCAGGGCGATGGCTTCCAGCCCCGAGGAGCAGAAGCGGTTGACGGTGGCGCCGGATACGGTGATAGGAAAACCGGCAATCTGGGTGGCCAGTCGACCGATGTTCAGGCCCTGCTCGGCTTCGGGAAAGGAGCAGCCGATCATGACGTCGTCTATCTCCTTGGGCTCTACCTTGCCGGTGTTTTTAACCGCCGTCTTCATGATGAAGGAGAGCAGGTCTTCCGGTCGCGTATCCTTTAAGGCCCCTTTGCCTCTCCGACAGCAGGGGGTCCTGACGGACGATACGATATATGCGTCTCTCATGGAATTTTCCTCCTTAGCGTTTGAATTAGTTTCTCAACGGCTTGCCGGTGTTTAGCATGTGCGCGACGCGAGCCACGGTCTTTTCCTGTTTCCAGAAATCGATAAAAGCCTCTCTCTCCAGGTTGAGGATCACTTCTTCCTCGATGACACTGTTGGTGCGGACGTCGCCGCCGCTGATCACGTAGGCGATCCGTTTGGCAAGAAATGCGTCGTATTCGCTGACGAATTTAGCCGACTGCATGTTGAACAGCTCGGCGTCGATCATGCCTTGCGCCGCCGTACCGAGAACCTTGATGGGCCGTTTGACCGGCGGTGCGTAGCCTTCGTCCACCATCTTGAGGACCTCTTTCTTGGCTTCACCGACGAGGTAGTCCCGGTTGAACACGATCCGGTCCCGGGGGCCGAGGAAGCCGTTGGCCCGGGCCTCGGCGGCGGACATGGAGACCTTGGCCATGGCGATGGCCATGAAGGTGGGAACGAAGAATTTGGCCAGATCCACGTCGGTGACCGGTTCGGGGATGGTGCTGGTCATCTTCTTCCACAGGTTCAGGCATCCGCCACCGCCGGGCAGCAGCCCCACGCCGATTTCAACCAGACCCATATAAAGTTCGCTGTGGGCAACGATCTTGTCCGCGGCGCCCAGGCACACCTCGCAGCCACCGCCCAGGGTCAACCCGTAAGGGGCCACCACCACCGGGAAACCGGCATAACGCACCTGTTGCATGCCGGTCTGGCCCTTTTTGAGGAAGGCGTCGATCTCGGCGTATTTGCCTTCCTCGGCAAGCCCGGCCATGAAGGCCAGGTCGCCACCGGCGGAAAATGCGCCGGGCGTACCGCCCGCCTGGTTTCCGATCACCAGGCCGGCACCGTTCGCGTCCACATAGTCCAGCCCTTCGGCCATGAAGTCAACGATTTCACCGTTGATGGCGTTCATCTTGGTGTGGAATTCCAGGCAGAAGACATCGTCGCCGATATCCACCAGGGAGGCGGACTTGCATGTTTTAACGGCCTTATTGTCGGCCTTGAGGCCGGCCAGGGAGATGATGTTGGCGTTGATTTTCACCGGCTGGTAGCTGCCTGTGGAAAAATCGTAAAAAGAAGGATTGCCGTTTTCCAGCTTGTAAAAACTTTCGTTGCCGGCCGCCAGCATGGCTTTGACAGCTGCGGGAACCATACGGCCGTCGGCTTCCATTTTGGCGACGGATTCCTTCACGCCGATGGCATCCCAGGTTTCAAAAGGACCCATCTCGAAGTTGAATCCCCACTTCATCGCATTGTCGATCTCCACGATCGTATCGGAGATTTCCGGAATCCGGTTGGCCGCATAGATCAGGTTGGCAGAAACGGCTTTCCAGGCGAATTTGGCCCCCTTGTCGTCACCATATGCAACGGCTTTCATCTTTTTCGGCAGGGATTTGGCAACCTTGGCGGCAGCCAGGCAGGGAAGTTCCACTTTGCCATATTCCGCATGCGCCAGGGTGGCCGGATCGATCACCTTGCGGATTTTTTTCCACTCGGGCGTCATGTCGGTCTTGTAAAAGCCGACTTTGCTTTTTTTTCCCAGCATCTTGCCCGCGATCATCTTGCCCACGAAATCGGGCATGAGAAAATCGGCACGGGCCTCGTCGTCGGGCACCAGGTCGTAGGTGTTCTTGGCCACGTGAAAAAGGGTGTCCAACCCCACCAGGTCGGCGGTCTTGAACATGGCGGTTTTCGGCCTGCCCATTGCCGGCCCGAAAAGGGCATCCACGTCGGGGATGGTCATGCCCGCTTCCAGCATCAGCTGCATGGTTTTTACCATGCCCTGAACGCCGATGCGGTTGCCCACGAAATTCGGTGTATCCTTGGCCCAGACGATCCCCTTGCCCAAGACCCGCTCGCCATAGTCGGCCATATACGCGAGCACGTCGGGAAGGGTCGCTTCACCGGGAATGATCTCCAGCAGTTTCATATAGCGGACCGGATTGAAAAAATGGGTACCCAGGAAATGACGCTTGAATTCGGCGCTCAACCCTTCACTCATGCTTTTCAGCGGAATGCCGGAGGTGTTTGAGGAGATGATGGAACCCGGTTTTCTCTCCGGCTCGATACGTTTGAACAGTTCTTGTTTGATCTTCAGGTTCTCGACCACCACTTCCACGATCCAGTCGCAATCCGCCAGTTTGTCGAAATCGTCCTCCAGGTTGCCGATGCTGATCAGATCCGCATCATGGGGCTGCATGAGCAGCGCCGGCCGGGACATGAGGACCGTATCGAGCCCGGCCTTGGCGATTCTATTTCTGGCTACCGGATCGCTTTTTTCCGCTTCCTTCAGATCAAACGGAACGATATCCAGCAGCAGTGTCTTTACGCCGGCACTGGCCAGCAGCGCGGCAATGCCGCCGCCCATCACGCCGCTGCCGATGACCGCGGCCTTCCTGATTTTCCTGATCATAAGATCCTCCTGCAGATTTTAGTTAGCGCCCATCCATAAATGGTTCTTTTGCCCGATATCTGTGTTGCGCTCAAATTTTTCGCACGCCTTGATCTCGACCAAAACCCCTCATTTATGGACGGACAATAGGTAAACAAAAAGTGGTTGGGATTTCAGGGGCGCCTGCGAGGGCGCCCCTTATTTCGTCCCCAATCCTAACCCACGGGGGTGTTTTCCACTATAT
>DEIP01000056.1 GCA_002352605.1 Desulfobacteraceae bacterium UBA2771
CTTTTTCTTTTTGTCTTGCCGGTATCGCATTCATATGCTGTCGGCATACCGGATAGTCCCGGCAACCATGTTGTCGACCTTGCAGGAATCGTTGACGACGCTACTGAGGCTAAACTCAACCAGTATTTAAGCGAACTCGAGCAGAAAACCACAGCACAACTGGCTATCCTGACAATTAGAAGTCTCGAAGGCGAATCGATTGAAGATCTTTCTATCGCGGTGGCTCATGATAAATGGAAACTCGGTCAGAAGGGAAAGGACAACGGTGTTTTGCTGCTGGTATCGCTAAAGGATAGGAAGTACCGCATTGAAGTCGGCTACGGCCTTGAAGGAGTGATTCCGGACAGCCTGGCCGGAAGTATAGGCCGCAGTTATATCGTTCCTTTTTTCAGAAAAGGTGACTATTCCAATGGCGTTTATACTGCCGCGCTTGCCTTGGCCAATGAGATCGCCAAAGATTCCGGAGTAATGATAACCGGAATGCCGCAATTGAAACGCACCCCTCAAAGGACCGGAGAGAAACGATCTACCGGTATTTTGGGCACGATAATATCGATCTCATTTTTCCTGATTTTGCTTATCCTGTTTATAAGAAATCCAAAACTCTTCCTTATGTTTTTGCTTTTTTCATCTATGGGTGGAAGAAGTAGAGGCTGGGGAGGCGGAGGCGGTTTCGGCGGAGGCGGCGGGTTCGGTGGCGGAGGGGGAGGCTTCGGCGGAGGCGGCGCTTCAGGGGGATGGTAGTTCCCAATTAACTTAAAAATACTTTTATGGAGGACTTTATGTCAACGGTAACAAAAATCATTCTTGTAATAGTGGGCGTGGTTCTGCTGCTTGCGCTACTTGTAGGCGGAAAACTGGTCAGCGGTTATAACGCTGTCATTGTCATGGATGAAAATGTCAAGGGAAAGTGGGCACAGGTCGAAAACCAACTCAAGCGAAGGTATGACCTTATTCCGAATCTTGTTGAAACTGTTAAGGGTTATGCAACCCATGAAAAGGAGCTCTTTGAAAACATCGCGGAAGCCAGAACAAAGTACTTTCAGGCAAAAGGTGTAAAAGATAAGGTTGCCGGTGCAAACCAACTGGAAGGCGCGCTCTCAAGACTTCTCCTTTTGAAGGAAAGATACCCGGACCTAAAGGCCAATCAGTCGTTTCTCAAGCTTCAGGACAGCCTTGAAGGTACCGAAAACAGAATTGCTGTTGAACGAAAAAGATATAACGACGCTGTGCAGATTTTAAATACGTATACCCGAACCTTTTTCGGAAGGTTCTTTGCGGCATTTGCCAACGTCTCAAAAGCAGAATACTACGAAATTCCGGAGGCCGAAAAAACTGTGCCTAAAGTTAAGTTTCAATGACGTATAGTAGGAACTGTCCATGGTATTGGTGGGTAAGTCCTCACAGGTTCGAATCAAAATGCCGGCAGAGGCGGATCCGAATCTGGTCTTCGCGTTTCCGGTACACGGGATCGATCCGTCCCTTTTTATCTTTTGACGGCGTTATTTGTAACGGGTAATAAAATGCAAAAGAAAAGGGAAAAAAAGCAAAACGTTGCCAGCGTCATCCAAGCAATAATATATCCAAAGTGGTCTGTGATGCTTCCAAAGGCAACGGGCCCTACCGCAAGGCCGAGCCAACCGATGGTAGAGGCCAACCCCACGGAAGTAGCCATCTTGGATTCAGTGCTGATCTCCGCAACCGTTACCAGGACAACACTGTTCCACCCCGCACAGGATAGGCCCAGACCAATAATGACGGGCATAAACAGTCCTCTGGGGCAGGCGGTGGTGCCCAAGAGGGCCAACATCGTCACAGTGAGGACAGCCAGTGCGGAAATGATGATCAGAACAGGCTTGCGGTGCCCGTTAAAGAGGCGGTCGCTTACGACTCCCCAGAGAATTCGGCCGACAACACCGCTGAGCATCACGATGGTTAAAAGAGAACCGGCGGCCAGCAGGGAATATCCCAACCTTTCACTGGCATACAGGATGAGAAAGGTCGCCACGATGCCTTGGGCCAGGCCCAAAAGGCCGATGATAATGGCTAAATAGAGAAACGGCTTGTTGACAAAGAGTTCGCCGAATCCGGAGAAAAGGGCCTCCCGTGCATGGGTGGTTGTCTCACCGGAAGTATTTCGTCCGGATGTCGGATCTTTGTAGTAAAAGAGCGAAAGGATGACAATCAATGCAACGACAGAACCGATAACCCCAAGGGCATTGAATGGACCCAACTTCTGGGAAAGATAGACCATGAGCATGCCTGAGAGCGCCGCACCGGCGGTGGCGGCCGATTGTTTGATTCCGAATACGGTTCCCCTGGTGTTTTGATCAAACCACATGAGCAATCCCTTTGAACAAACCGGATTTCCGAATCCGTAGCCAAATCCACCGATGGCCGTCATGAAAATAAAGATGGTAAAACCGGGTTTGAAGGCGCTCATAAAAAGTAATGGGGCGCCTGTGAGACCCAACCACGCAATAAGTCCTTTTTTAACCCCCTGCCGATCAACAAAGATACCGGTCGGAAAAGCGGACAGGGCCGCCGTGAAATAGAAAGTGGAGCCGATGCAGCCGATCTGGGTCCTGTTCAGGGCCATGGTCTCCTTCAAAAAAGGAGCGAGAGGGCCCCAGCCATAGGCGACGATGGAGAGAACGAGATGGGATACGACAAACACCACCAGGATGATCCAGCGGTATTGTGGGTTGTTCTTTGGAATAATATTCATATTTTTAACGGCTAACGGCAGCTGCTTCCAGACACCCAAAAGAAAGAGAACCGAAAGCGATCAGCAGCAGCATCAATGCGTACTCCTAACATTTGTGATTATCTTCTGCAAGACCTCAACAAATATCTAAATCGATCTCGGAGCGAACTTGATCCTGGAGTGTGTGATCCGCGAAGGCAATCTCGCCGACACCGATCGGGTTGAGAAAATGCTTGATCGTCGGAAACCGATCTACGGGCGTTATCCGTCGCAACAACGGTTCCGTCCCTTTGTGTGCCTTGGAATTAAACCAGGACAAGGACCGCCGAAAAACAGCCGGCAGGGAAACCTATTTTCTTCTTGACACGGTCAACCATATCAGGGCCTTTATTGCTAAAGGCCGTTTTTTTGAAAACAGCGGGGCAAAGCGTGTTTCCGCACTCAACCGTCCCAAACTACCGAGGCCATATGGCCGTCAACGATAACGTGAAACATGATATTTCCGATTCGTTCAGATCTCCAAAAGGGAGCGCATTCATGCTGGGTAAACAACGGTCATCGGCGGAAAACATTCTGATCTTAGGCCTTGGCGGTGTGGGAACCTATCTGACCAAACGTCTGGTTCATGAAGGTTATGCCGTTACCGCCATTGAGCCGGACAGTCGGTTGATTCGACATACGGACGCCTATGTTGACGCTCGGCTGATTCAAGGGTCGGCCATGAGCATCCACTGTTGGCGGGAAGCCGATGCGGAAAACATCGACGTTTTGATTGCCGTTACCGACAATGACGCGGTCAACATGCTGGCGGCGATGATTGCCGACAGATTTGGGATTTCACTGAAAATCGCTCGCGTCCGTTCGATGGATTTTGACAGCCAGGATGCCGTGCTCAACGCCCATGAGCTGAAAATCGACTTGGTCATTCATCCCGAAGAACTGGCCGCACAGGAAATTGTCAGACTGGTTGAGCGAACGGCCGGTAATGAGATCATCGATATTGCCGATGGGCAGACCCAGGTTATGGCCACCCGTGTCCACGATGCCTCGCCCCTGGCCCACCAGAACCTGAAGACGCTTTCCACGACCTACAACACCTTTCCCTTCAGGGTCGTTGCCATTGCCAGGGGGATTACCACCATCCTGCCCGGCGGTGATCAAGAAATCCTTCCCCAGGATCAGGTACTGATCATGGCGGCAAAGAAAAATATTCCCAAATTGATGGATCTCACCGGGGTCAAACAGCAGCGACGGCACCAGGTGATGATTTTGGGTGGTGGTCTGGTGGGCTGCCGTGTGGCCGAACTGATGGGCAAGGACGTGCGGGTCAAGATCGTTGAAAAAGACGAAACCCGGGCGGCCGAGCTATGCCACCACCTGAATCACGCCGAAGTCCTTCACGGGGACGGCTCCGATGCCGAAGTCCTTGACCTGGCCGGGTTGACGGACATGGATACCTTCATCACGGCGACCGGTGACAACGAAACCAACATAATGAGCTGTATGCTGGCCAAACACCTGATGGATACCGCAAAAGGAGACGACGGAAGCAAGGACCGAAAGACCATTTCCCTGGTGAACAAGGAGGAATACCTGGTTCTGGCCGCCACCAGTGGATCAGATATCGCCCTGAACAAGAAAGTGCTGGCTGCCAACGAGATTTTGAAGTTCATTCGGAGGGGGGAATTGCTGTCGGTCGCCCACCTTCACGGGTTTGACGCAGAAGTGGTGGAAATTCTGGCGGCGCCGGATTCTCCCATCACGCGAATCCCGCTTTCCAGATTAGATCCGTCTTTTCACGGAAAAATTCTCATCGGCGGTGTGTACCGGGATGAGCGGTGGAACATTGCCGTCGGCGATACCCGCATCCTTGCCAATGAACGGGTGATCGTGGTCTGCAAGTCGCTTCACCTCAAGGATGTGCACAAGCTCTTTTGGGTTAAGACATGATGATTGACAGTTGACTCCGAGCGATGCGGCACTCCGGTGCGTACGAACCGCGAAAATTCGTCATGGCCTCCGACGTGCTCCGGGATGCAACCATCGACACGCCCGGAACACGAACAAAAATCCGGCGCCGTCTCTGTGGGTTTTATTATTTCCGGGGCCCTAAATGGGCCATGTCAGCTTCATGGATGGTCCGCGAAAGACAATCCCCACTAAAGTTAACACCACCAGGACGGTCACCATCATCACGAAGAGTGACTGGACCGTTTCGTTCAGTGTGCTCCCCCATCGTTTTCGCATGAACCGCACAAACCCAACCGTAACGACCAGGAAGAGCAGTGGCGGTAAGACGCCGTCCCGGACCAGGGGGGATATCCCAACGGCCCAGGGCGCCGTTTTGACGACAAGGGCATCCACCACGATCAGGGCCGGGGTGATGACCAAAGCCGCAATGGCGGCTTTGATGGACTGTGTTCTTCCCTTGGCCGAAGCGAACCAGATCCCTTCGGTGGATTGGGGATAGGCGAGGTAAGGAATGCTCAGCAGAAATATCGCCGCGATAAGCGGAATTGCCGATACAGCCACGGCAGGATGAATATGCAGCAAAAGCTCCTGAAGTCCGGAAAAATACCAGGGCGCCCGCACCGGGTTGGGACTCAATCCCGGATTGGCCGGTAACGAAAGGGCGGTGTCGAAGCATATGGAAAATACCAGCACGGTGGCCGTCAACACCAGGGCCATGGAAACTTCTCTGACCAGCAAATTGGGAATCACCGGCACCCGCGACGGTGTCTTATCTATTGGTGTTCCCGGGCTCCTGGGTACGACAAGGCCGCCAGCCTTGCGGATTCGCCAAAAATGAAAGCCCATCAGGCCGATCAGCAGAACCGGGATCACGGCCGTGTGCATGGAAAAGAAAAAGGGCAAGGTCCGGGAACCCAGCTCGGCGCCGTTTCCCAAGGCGCCTTGCATCCAACCGCCGATGCCGGGAACATACCCGATCATGGCAGTGACAACGGTAACGGCCCAATAGGCCAGCTGATCATAGGGCAGCAGGTAGCCGGAGAGATTGGCCGCCAGGACCATCGAGAAAAGAAGAAGGCCGATAATCCAGTTCAATTGCCGGGGAGGGTGAAAGGCGCCGGTCAAAAAGACCCGCAGCATATGCAGCACCAAGACGACCACGAGAAAATTGGCGCACCAGTGGTGCAGATTGCGCACGAGCCGGCCAAAGGGGACCTGGGTGATGATCGTTTGGACCGATGCGTAGGCATCGACCGGTGTGGGGACATAGATGAATTTCAAGAGTATTCCGGTGGCCATTTGCAGTAGCACCAGAGTGACTGCCATGCCGCCCAGTCCCCAGGTGAGCGTGAACCTCAGGGTTTTTTCCTTCACTACCGGCGGTCGAAAATGAAGAATCAGGTTGCCGCGTAAAAAACGCTTGCGATCCGTTTCGTTGCGGGAGCGATTCGGTGAGGGGAATGCACTGCGCCATACCCGGAGCGCCGCACCGGCGACCGAGTTGTTCGAAGTCGTTGTTTGGGTCATGGTAAACCGAATTATTCGAAATGTCGTTCATGCTTGTGTAATAACGTATTCCAAAGTGGCACTGAATAACGGTTTAGCAGACAACGCCAACGGAGACAACCGTTATCGGAAACGCGGCGACGGATGCATCCGCTTCATATTTTCAAGCCGCCGTTTGTCTCGGGGATGACACGGTGGTTTCCTTTTTGGGTGATTTCCGTTATGATTGGGCCCTTTTGCCGACGGCAACATTTGCCACGATACGCCAAAGGTGTTTTTTTGTGACGGCCACCATAATGTGCTTGACATATCAAAGCGTCTTCGACTACAGGCGGTTTCTCTTGCGAGGACGGAGCAGGTGGCGGAGCACGTTCACCGCCGCTCCTGACCGGTGCGGGGAAGGTAACTGACCCATGGCATTGAACACCAAACCATTTTTCAACGAGCCCAGTTCCCGGTTCAAGCTCTTCCACGAGCTGATGGCACATAAGGTAGGCCATATTCTTTTGGTGTCCACACCCTACGATGCCTGGATCATGGAAGAGGACTGCCGGCTCTCCGAGCGTATCATCAACGAGTACCGGGGACTCAATCTCAGCCAGCCGCCGCGGCTGACCTGGGTCCCAACAGCCGAACAGGCCCTTGCCGCCCTCGACAACAAACCCTTTGACATGGTCATCACCATGCCGCAGCTGTCGGATATGGGTGCCGCGGCCCTGGGCTGTCAGATAAAGCAAAAGGCGCCAGGGTTGCCGGTCATCCTGCTTTCCCACGACACGATTCCTTCACCGGACGTCGTAGAGCCGGACGATGCGCCGGGAATCGACCGGACCTTTGTCTGGTCCGGCAACACAGACATCCTGGTGGCATTGATCAAGAGTGCCGAAGACCGGATGAATGTGGAAAAAGATACGCGATCGGCGGGCATCCGGGTAATTCTTCTGGTGGAAGACTCACCCTATTACCTGTCCTCCCTGCTGCCCATTTTATACCGAGAACTGGTCGGCCAGACCCAGGCGGTGATGGAGGGAACCCTCAACGAAGAGCACCGCCTGGTAACCATGCGCGCCCGTCCCAAAATTCTGGTTGCCGGAAACTACGAGGAGGCCCTGACCCTTTACGAGCAATTCGAAGCCAACGTGCTCGGGGTTATCTCCGATGTCCGTTTTTCTCGAAACGGGGTCTTGAATGAAACTGCCGGCGTGGATTTCCTTAAGCACATAAGGGAGCGGCGTTTCGATATTCCGTTGCTGCTTACCAGTTCCGAGCCGGCCAATGCCTTGAAGGCGGCGTCTATTTCCGCTGCTTTTGTGGACAAGAATTCAGACACCCTGCACCAGGATGTACGACGTTTTTTTAAGGAACGCCTGGGGTTTGGCGATTTCGTTTTTCAATTGCCCGACGGTTCGGAAGTCGGTCGTGCCTCCAACCTGAAAGCGTTGGAAAAAAAACTGCGTACCATACCGGAGGCCTCTTTCCGTAACCATTGCATCCGCAACGATATTTCCCGCTGGTTGTTTGCCCGCACCGAGATGGCCCTGGCCGCAGAGGTCCGTCCCATCAGCGAGGAAGACTTCTCGGATGGTGAGAGCCATCGGCGCCATCTGGTCGAAATGATTGCCGACCGGCGCAAACAGCGCCAGAAGGGGGTAGTCGCCGATTTTGATGCGGCGGACGCGGATTTCGATACGGAATTTTTTAAGATCGGCCAAGGCTCCCTTGGGGGCAAGGCCCGGGGATTGGCATTTGTTTCCTTCCAGCTACGCCAGAACCCGGATTTGAATGCCACCTACACGGGGGTTGATATTCTGGTTCCCCAGACCCTGGTGATCACCACCGACGGGTTCAAATCCTTTGTGGAAGACAACCAGCTGCACTACCTGTCCAAGACAGATCTGCCTGATGAGCAGATTGCCGACTTTTTTGTCGGTGGCCGATTCCCCGGCTGGATCGAAGCCAAACTGCGGGATTACCTGACCCAGATGACCTATCCGCTGGCCATCCGATCCTCCAGTCTGCTGGAGGACGTCCAGTTCAGAGCTTATGCCGGACTTTACCGTACCTATATGCTTACCAATGACTGTCCGAATTTAGAGCGGCGTCTCGAGCATTTGATTCATGCCATTAAGCTGGTCTATGCCTCAACATACTACAAGGGGCCAAAGGCATTTTCCAGACGGGTGGGACACCGGACGGAAGAAGAGCAGATGGCCGTGATCATTCAAAAACTGGTGGGGTCCCATTATGGTGACAGTTTTTATCCTGCCATTTCCGGTGTTGCCCAGTCTCACAATTATTATCCTTTTGCCCGCATGAAACCCGAAGAGGGTATCGTCACCATTGCCATGGGATTGGGAAAGGCGGTGGTAGGGGGTGAGAAAACACTACGGTTCTCACCGGTCCACCCCCAGTTGCTTCCCCAGTGCTCCACCGTGGAAGATATCCTTGAGAATGCCCAACGCCGTTTTTATGCCCTCAAAATGGAAAAATCCTGTCGCTGCTTGGAAGCCAACGATGGCGCCAACTTGTGGCACCGTGAGCTGACCGATGCCGAAAACGAACTGCCCATGCGGCTTCTGGCCAGCACCTACGTGCCGGATGAGCATCGCATTCGCGATACGGTTCATATCCCGGGCCTGCGGGTGCTTACCTTTTCCCACATTCTTAAATACCGGGAGTTTCCCCTTGCCGGGATTCTAAGGGATATGCTCAAACTGGGAGAGCAGGGCATGGGTTGCCCGGTGGAGATGGAGTTCTCCGTCGACCTGACCGCCGAAGACGACCAGCAGCAGCCACAATTCGCCTTTCTGCAACTGCGGCCCATGACCGCCCGGGCCGAACTGGAGCCGGTGGACATTTCCGAAGAAGAATTGAAAAAGGCATGCTGTTTTTCCGGCAAGGCCCTGGGAAATGCCAGGAAGCAGGATATGGCCGATATTATTTTTGTAAAGCCGGAGACCTTCGATCCGGGCAAGACGGTGGAGATTGCTCGCGAGATTGCCAAACTGAACGCCGTCCTGGTCAAAGCGGATCGAAAATACCTGCTTGTGGGCCCGGGTCGATGGGGCTCGGCAGACCGGTGGCTGGGGATTCCCGTTTCATGGGCCGATATTTCGGGGGTGGGGGCCATGATTGAA
Organism: Desulfobacteraceae bacterium UBA2771; assembly: GCA_002352605.1. Lineage (GTDB taxonomy): Bacteria > Desulfobacterota > Desulfobacteria > Desulfobacterales > Desulfosarcinaceae > Desulfosarcina. The sequence goes on from DEIP01000056.1 coordinate 9,322, forward strand.
ACGGAGTCGGACAAGCTCGTGACCGAACCATCCCAAGGCTCGCATTTTTTTCACAACATCACCACATTGGGAATCAATTATATTACCGTCTCAAGGGCCGGCGGCGACAGGATAGACTGGGATTGGCTGATCGCGCTGCCCCGCATGAACGATGCTGCGTTTGTCGCCCATGCGCGGCTCGATAAACCGATAACGCTTAAAGTAGACGGTCGGCGATCCCGGTGTGTGGTCATTAAAGGATAGGGCATCCGTGTATGGGATAGAACACTTGGTCGGGAGGCGCTCTGATTGTCAGGGCCGTGAGATCATGCATGATTGACGGGAGGAACACAAATGTCGGATATTCTTCAACTGGTAAAGGACAAGGACCCCGGGCAGCGGGAGTTTCATCAGGCGGTCATGGAGGTCATGGCCTCGATCAAGCCGGTGATGGACCGCAACCCCGAGTATCGGGCGGCCAAGATTTTAGAGCGTATGGTGGAGCCCGAGCGGGTGATCCTGTTCCGGGTGCCCTGGGTGGATGACCAGGGCGAGGTGCAGGTCAACCGGGGTTTTCGCATCGAGATGAACAGCGCCATCGGCCCTTACAAGGGCGGGTTGCGTTTTCACCCCTCGGTAAACCTGGGCATCTTAAAGTTTCTGGCCTATGAGCAGGTCTTCAAGAATGCGCTAACCACCTTACCCATGGGTGGCGGCAAGGGCGGCAGCGATTTCGATCCCAAGGGCAAATCGGATCTTGAGGTGATGCGCTTTTGCCAGAGCTTTATGGCCGAACTGTTTCGCCACATCGGTCCCGACACGGACGTGCCCGCCGGCGACATCGGCGTGGGCGCCCGGGAGATCGGCTACCTGTTCGGCATGTACAAGAAGCTCAAAAACGAGTTCACCGGAGTGCTCACGGGCAAGAGCCTGAACTGGGGCGGCAGCCTGGTTCGCCCCGAGGCCACGGGCTACGGTTCGGTCTATTTTGCCGCCGAAATGCTGGCTACCCGCAGTGAAACCCTTGAGGGTAAGACCTGTCTGGTGTCCGGTTCGGGCAACGTGGCCCAATACACCATGGAGAAGTTGCTGGACCTCGCGGCCAAACCGGTAACCTGCTCCGATTCGTCGGGATACATTTATGACGAAGCGGGCATCGACCGGGATAAACTGGCCTATTTGATGAACTTGAAGAACATGCGCCGGGGCAGGGTGGAGGAATATGTCGAGAAATATCCAACCGCGGTCTATACCGACGTCAATCCGGACCAGGAGTTCAACCCACTGTGGAACCACAAGGCCGACTGCGCCTTTCCCTCGGCGACCCAGAACGAGATCAACGCCACGGACGCTCGGCATCTGATCGCCAACGGCGTCTGTGTGGTCAGCGAAGGGGCCAACATGCCCACGGTGCCTGAGGGCATCGACATCTTCATCGAGAACAAATTGCTCTATGGGCCGGGCAAGGCGGCCAATGCGGGTGGCGTATCGGTGTCGGGCCTGGAGATGACCCAGAACAGCATGCGCCTGTCCTGGACCCGAGAAGAGGTGGACACCCGTCTTCAGATGATCATGAAGAGCATCCACCAGACCTGCCTGGATGCGGCCGAGCAGTACGGCACACCGGGCAATTACATGAACGGGGCCAATATTGCCGGTTTCGTCAAGGTGGTGAATGCCATGATCGATCAGGGGGTGGTATAGACGTCCAAGTGCCGAGGACCCAAACGGCATCCCGATCGTCGGGATACCGTTTGGGTCCAGGTGTCAGTTTGTCGGCTATAAGCTAACCACCTTGGCGGCAGCGGGACCACGGTCGGTTTGCTCCACCTCGAAGGTCACCCGATCTCCTTCGGCGAGGGTTTTGAACCCCTCGGACCGAATGGCGGAAAAATGAACGAAGATGTCACACTGATCCGCTTCCTGTTCAATGAAACCAAACCCTTTTTTGTCACTGAACCATTTTACAACACCGTTTGCAATTTCTGCAGCCTCCTTAAAAAAGTAAACAAAACCCTGATCGTGATGGAAATGTCTACGCTTAGGGCTCGCGCAAAAATAACTTCACATTTTCGCATCTCAGCTTCAGCCCATCTTTGGCTGATACCTCACTCTCAAAAGCCTCGAAATAGNNCTCTCTCGGATCAGCCAAACCTGGGCCAAATCTGCGAAGTTATTTTTGCGCGAACCCTTACTAGCTGTCCGACTGATTGATCGGCTACTACACAATTGACGGAATCAACAACATACCGTTGAACTACAGGCCGTATACAGAGTAAATGCCCCGCCCGACCCGTGTCATCGTTCCTTTTTTACAGGCCCGATGAACGATATTGCTGATCTGCTTTTCGGTGAGGTCTGATTTTTCTCTCAATGTCCCCACGGTGATGCCTTTTTTAAACTGTTTCATGATGGATAACACCTGATCGGTAGGGGTGAGGGTCTTTCCGGTTGGAGCGATCTTTTTTTTGGCGACCCGCACCGCTTTTTTTTTCGGGACCGCCGGTTCAACGGTTTTTTCAAACGCCTTAGCCATGGTTTCGATCTCTTTGGCCAGGGTGCTTAGCTGCGTGGCAATGGATTTCAAATCATTGGTTACTTTTTTCATAACATGAGTCCTCCATGGAAATGGTGTGAGATTACCTAACGCTTGGTACGATATATGTGGAGAAAAACGAGAAGCCGTTCGACAGATCGAGTGCTCATTCATTCGAGCGGCCGCTCGGTTGGTTTCTTTTCGATAACCCGGATGCCGCTTGGCTTTCGGCCAGTGTAGCCTTGCTGAACTGAGAATAATCGCGGGCAGATCAAATGTTGCCAGAAGGCGTTCGCTGAGAACCGAGTGCGCTGACGCTACAACGTATTTGAAAATGAGCATAATTGATCAATTGGAAAATGTCAAGCTGCCAGAATGTTAATAGAAATCGATCGGGCGGATCGTTCTATCCGCCATATTGAATGAGAATGCAAGTACTTTATGCGCAGGGTTGGATGCAGCAAACATGAGCGATGATTCAGAACAACATTCATTGAGAAATAGATGTGAAGAATTTCTGTTCGAATATTCAGGTTTCCCAACAGGTGTTCAGCCGACCGGAAACCAGCGCTACCATACTTTTATCGGACCGGTATCCAGATGAATGAAATCCGATTCGGAATAGTAGCCGACACCACCGGATTTAAGGTCTATGGCCAGTTGACGGAGGGTCGTCGTCTGGTATCCGGGGATTCGGATATCAATGGCACGACCTTGCATATGCAGGCTTTTTCGGGCCACACCGGTGGTTATTTTTCTCAACGCCGCATTCGTACGCGGCGAGCGGTATCCCGAAATAATGTTGATGGGAGAGTGGGGTTTTACCTGGATAACGATGTGATGAAGCAGATCCAACAAATCGGGATCCACCGGTTTGATCTCACCGGTACGATAATCACGCATGATATGATTGATTCGGTTTACTTCATGGTGGATCAGTTTTCCGTTTGCGCGGTAGCAGGCGCGAAGCGTTTCCCCGGTGTGAATATTAAAGAAAGACAATACGCGGGGTTCATGGCGGGCAGGAAGCACGGCGGCGATTACCGGTTGTGTGAAGGCGGTCGTCAGTACCGTTGACGTACCCATTTTCAGGAAGGTTCGCCGACTGATACGAAGCGTTAAGGCGTCTTTCATCGTTAACCATCCCCTATATTGAACCCGATACCCGCTTTACGGAAAAACTTTAGGGAAAATCGGTCGGCCTGTCAAGGGAGGTTTGCGAACATCGATGCTGATGCATAAAAAAATGAAGGGGTGTGGGCATGGTCTCACGCAAGAAACGGATTAAAGCTCATTCATGGGTTAGCGCCACCCCGGTGGGCGATACGAACCCGGTTGCCTTTGGGTGAAACGGCGTTATAATTGAGCAGCCGTGAGATAACCGAATAGGGGTTCTCTTTTTATATCGATAATACCAAAACCAAAGGAGAAAGCGCGAATGGGCAATCAGCTTAAGACCACCCTTTTGCTGGCCGTCATGACGGCCTTCATCATGATCGTCGGCAACCTGCTGGGCGGCCGTCAGGGGATGATTATCGCCTTGGTGCTGGCCGCAGGAATGAACTTTTTCAGTTACTGGTATTCGGATAAGATCGTTCTCAAGATGTACCAGGCGCGCGAAGTCGGTCCCCAGCAGGCGCCTGAGTTGTATGAGACGGTTCAGACCCTGTCCCGCCGGGCAGACTTGCCCATGCCCAAGGTTTACATCATTCCCAAGGAAGCGCCCAATGCTTTTGCCACGGGACGGAATCCGGAAAATGCCGTGGTGGCCGTCACCCAGGGGCTGATGAATCTCATGAACCGGCAGGAGGTGACGGGGGTGCTGGCCCACGAACTGGCCCACGTGAAAAATCGGGACATATTGATCGGCACCATTGCCGCCACTATGGCCGCTGCGATCATGATGATGGCATCCATGGCGCGCTGGTCGGCGATTTTCGGCGGCGGGCATCGGGACGATAACAACGGCGGCGGCATGGGCGCCATCGGCATGATCGCCATGTCCATCATCGCGCCCATGGCAGCCATGATCATCCAGATGGCTGTTTCTCGTTCCCGGGAATACCTGGCTGACGCCACTGGCGCTCAAATCGCCGGTAATCCCGAGGGGCTGGCACAGGCCCTTGAAAAACTGGGGGCCGACTCCCGGCGAATTCCCATGGATGCCAATCCTTCAACGGCTCACATGTTCATCGTAAACCCCTTGTCCGGAAAAGGGCTGCAGAGCCTGTTCTCTACGCACCCGCCGGTTTCGGAACGCATCAGCCGGCTCCGTGGCATCCGGCCCCAAAGCGGGCCCTCCGCGCCCCCGCCCCCGCCGGGAGGTAATCGCCGGGAAGCGGTCGGAAAGGCGTTTTGGGATAATTTGAAAGGTTGACGGGTTGAATGGAAGGGGTTTAGGGGCGGTGTGTTTTCGGCGTCTTGGAAGGGCCGTGGGTACGGCTGTTCGGGGATGCGGAATTGCCGGTCTCAGCGGCGTCGCTGCGGCACACCCGGCAGCAGTTTTCGTCGCACCACCGGCAGGCGAAGCACGTCTTGCACGGGTGCTTTTTCGGTATCCGACCGGCATCGTCCGGCAGGTAAACCTTGCCGGCCAAGCCGGGGACGTTGATCCAGGCCATGGCCCCCCTCCCTGTTCTGCTATTTTCGCATTACCCGTATGTTGATAAGATGGGACCGGGTGGCGGCTTGTCAACCGTTGTGATAATGGTTAGTGAGGAAAGGAGATCGTTTCCAGTTGGACCCACTATATGCCGAAGACACCATCGACGCTGTCCAAACGCTCAGGGGCGCGGTTTCGGCCCTGGCCGACCTGATGGCCCTGGATTCACGTCCGGCCATCGAAGGGTGGCTACAGGCGGTGGACACCCGCCTGCTTCCCCGGTTGATGCCGGAATTTCCTCTGGTGGCGGCCATCTGTGGCGGCGGCTCCTCGGGTAAGTCCACCCTGTTCAACACCCTCTCCGGTGAAATGATCTCGCCCACCGGCGGCCGGGCCGGTATCAACCGGCGTATACTCATTTCGATCAACGCCTCTCACCGGGAAATCCCCGGCATCGCCACCGCCCTGTTTGAGCCCTTTGGCTGCCCACCGCAGGAGCTGGCACAAATGGATCAGCTGACCACCTTGGGTGACCCGTTGCTGCATTACGGAACGGCCCTGCCGGCGGACCTGGCGCTGGTAGACACGCCTGATTTTGATACCGGTTCGGCAGGCAATTACCAGAACCGGGCGATGGCCGAACGATCCCTTCGTGTCGCCGACGTGCTCTTCTACATCTTTACCAACGCCAACTACAACAACCGGGACAATACTGATTTCATCGCCCGCATGCTTACCGCCGTGGGCACCCGCAAATGCTTTCTGGTCTACCGGACCGATCCCGGCTTCACCGATGGGGAGGTCATCGATCATGCCGATACGGTGGCCCGGAACCTATATGGCGGTCGGGCCGGGCAGCATGTACTGGGCGTCTACCGGGCCGAAGAAGACAACCGGGTGGCCGCTGGGCAGCGCCCCATGACCATCGTGCCGGTTGAAGCTGGCCGTCCCGGCCTCATGGATGCCCTTGCGCTGATCGATCCCCGCAAGGTGAGAAGAGAACTTCACCTTTCCATTTTCGGCGATGTGATCCAACAGGGGCGGCGGTTTCTCGACCAGGCCCTGGAATCGTCAGATCATCTGGCGCTTTACCTGGAAAGCCTGCGCGTAGTCCGGCGGCGCAGTGTTCAGGACGCCCTGGGGCATCTGCCCATGGATGCCGTGCTTCGTCGCTTTTCCGATATTTGGCGGGATGCCGACCCGTCCCATGTCAAGATTATGCGCAATACCGGGCGGGTCATAGAGACGCCGGTGCGGCTATTGATGCGGGCCGCCAAATGGGTCGGCCGCAGCAAAGCGAGCCGAAGCAAGGTGCTGGACGGCGGCGAAACGGCGGCGGCCATGGAGGCCGATCTTGTGCGGGCGGCCAACCGCCTGCGCCAGGCGGCGGTGGACCCGGCGATCAACCTGCAATTATCGCAAAACGATCCGGCGGCCGGTCTGCTCCGAGACGCGGCCCGGCGGCTGGCGGGCAAATCCGGCGTTTCGGAACAGCAAACCGGCACGGGCATGTTCCGCCTTCATGTTCCGCTTCATCCTGCCCTGGCGGAAGCGCAGGCGGCGCTTTGCAACCAGAATTGGACGGCGGTCATCGAAGAGATTCTGGGCCGACAGGAGACCCTGCTCAGCCTTACCAGCCGGCTGGAAGTCGAACTGCAACGGCTGGCCAGAGAGCGGCGCTCCCATATGACGACCGTCGACCAGATTCGGCAAACCTTTTCGGCCATGCTCAACATTATTCCCGCCACCGCTGCCGTGACCTATGTCCTGCACACCGGGGATCCTGTGGGCGCTGTGGGTATCAAGGTGAAGCTGGCCGGCCTGTTCGGTCTCAATGACCTGTATGCCCTGGTGGCCATCCCGGCCACCGCCGGGATGAAAAAAGCGGACCGGAAACAGCTGGAATCCCTGCTGGGCCCCGTGGCCCAGGCATGGCTCACCCACAAATTGACGGCAATCGAGGCGCTGTTCGAAGAGAAAATTTCCGGATCCTTACTCCATCAGGGACGTAAGGTAGCTGAAGATGCCGCCGGTCGGATTGCATCGATGACGAAAAGCCTGGCCCGCTGCGGCCATGCAATGGAGAAGAGACGATGATGGATACGCAGATGGTCAGACTCCGGGCCATGGCGGAGCTGGAAACCGTGCGCTCAGACATTCGGGGGTTGACCGAAATCCTGGACGGCATCGCCCTCTGGCGGCCTGCGATAGGGCTTCAAAAAAGCTGTGAAGAGGCCCTTTTCATGTTGGACCGGCTGGCTGAACGGTTCGACCGCAAGCTGGTGGTGACCCTGGTGGGCCCCTGCGGTTCGGGAAAATCCACCCTGCTTAACGCCCTGGCCGGAGAAGACGACCTCTCCCCGGCCGGCCACCGACGGCCCACCACCGAGAACGTGGTGGCCTTTTGCCGGCAAACCGCCGATGCCGGACAACTGGCCGCTCAGTTGGGGCCTGAAAACATCCGCATCCACGCCAGTGCGTCGGCCGATGCCTTGGAAAATGTGATTCTCATCGACACCCCGGACACGGACAGCACCCATCGGAACCGGCACATACCCATCATTCACCAGGCCATCACCCTGTCCGATGTGCTTGTCTGCGTGTTTGACGGGGAAAATCCCAAACGGCGGGACCACACGGATTTTCTGGCCCCCTACGTACGGTTGTTCAGCGGCGCAAGCCTGGTGGTGGTGGTCAATAAATGCGACCGGCTGGCGGCGGCCGAACTGACCGAGACCATCATGCCCGAATTCGACCGCTATATCCGCGACGCCTGGTCCGCCGAACCGGCGGCGGTTTTGTGTGTGTCTGCCCGAAGCCGGCTCAACGATCCCGCTTGGGATCGCCAGGCCCCTCCCAAGCACGACCGTAACCAATTTGAGCAGCTGCAACGACTGATAGTCGAAACTTTCAATCGATCCGGCTATTCCGTTGACCACCGGCTGGAGAACGCTCGTCGCCTGAGGATTTATCTCGAGCAAACCGTGCGTGCCGAAGCTGAAAAAGAGAAAAAACAACTGGATGCGGCCATCGCGCAAATGGGTGCGTCCGAGGCCGAGGCCATGGAGCAGGCGGTGGCCGCTTTTCGGGGGGATGGCACCTCGCTGGTGTCGGGCATCAATGTGCGGCTCTACCAGCGGCTGGCCGAGCACTGGTTGGGACCGATGGGGTGGATTGTGGCCATCTGGACCCGGATCCTGGTATTCGGTGCCGGCATCGCTTCCCTGCTGCGCTTTGGAAATCCGGTGCGCCAGATTTTCGGGGCCGTTTCCGCGGTTCGGCATTATACGGGTTCAAAAAAGGCCGTGGCGGCGGCCGATCGCGGCGCAGGGACCGGCATGGCCCTGAATCGCTACGATGGCGCCATTGCCCGCGCGTGGCCGGATATCGCCGAGATGCTGATCAAGGCCCGGTTTTCCCCTTCGGTACGTGAGGCCCACCGTGCTCCGGGCCACGGCGAAAAGATCGGCCAGCGTCTTTCCCAAATCTGGAACGATGCCCTGGAGGATGAATTGTCGCAGGTGGGCCGTCGACTGAGCGGTGGGTTCTTACAGCTGGTTTTCAACCTGCCGGCGCTGGGTGTATTGGGTTATACCGGATGGTTGACGGTGGTGAACTTTTTCTCGGGCAGCATCCTTTCAGGTGATTTTTTCCTGCACGCCTTCTGGACGATAGTTCTGGTTCTGCTGCTCAGCTTTTTTCTGCTTCAGGGGGTGATCCGCCTGGTGGCGGGCAGGGAAAAGCTGGTCGAACGTGTGTTTGCGCGGGTCCGGGACGTGGTGGACCAGCAGGGAAGCCTGTCCGAAAGTCCGATTTGGCGGCAGGCGAATACGATCATTGGGTTGGGGAATTGAGGGCGTGGGGAATTCCAGCATCCCGTCATTCGGCTTCCCGAAAACAGGGTAACCACTCGGATCTTATCGTTTTTCCGTGTGCCGCTTCATCTCGGCCATGAGCTGCCGAGTCCGTTGGCCCGGACGCCCGTCGGCGATGATTCCGTCATCCACCTGGATCACCGGCACCAGCCCCTTACTGGTCCCGGTGATGAACACCTCGTCAGCGGCCATCAGTTCGGTACGGGAGATGTCCCGGATGCTGACGGGAAATAGCCCGTGGGCCAGCTCCAGCGTTACCTTTCGGGTCACGCCGGAGAGGATGCCTTGCCCGGGCGTCACCAGTTTATCTTGCACAAAGGCAAAAATGTTGGCGGTGGTGCACTCCAGGGCCAGGCCGTTGCGGTCGATGTACAGGGCTTCAACGGCGCCCTTGGTGGCGGCTTTTTTCAGGGCCAGGCTGGCCGAAATATAGTCGATGCTTTTGGCGCCGGGCATTGGGCGTTCCACCTCCCAGGAGATGATCTTGACCCCTTTGGTGTACCAATGACCGGGCAGCCGGGGGATCGCTGATACCAGCACCAACAGGCGGGGATTGCCCGACGGGTTCATGAAATCGGTGCTCGAACCGCCCGTGACCACGATGCGGATGTTGGCTTCGGGAATATCATTTTGGGAAAGGGTCTGTTGGACCACGTCGGCAATGTCCGCGTGGGACCAGGGCAAGGGGATGCCTACTTTACGGGCCGAGGTCTCCAACCGGTCGATATGGGCATCCAGAAAATAGGGTTTGCCGTCGTAGGTTCGAAGCAGGTCGAACACGCCGATGCCGCGCAAAAGGGCCAGATCGTTCACGGGAATGACCGCTTTTTCCGCCGGCACGAATTCACCGTCAATATAGTAGATTGCCACCATATCCCCCATGGTCATCGTTCAAAAGATTCCTCGTTTGTTTAATCCTGTTACACCATCGGACCAGGGGGCTCAAGGGATAACATCGGAATCACGGATGTACCGATGCGTCGTCAAAGGCCCCCCGAGGCCGTGATGGCGGTCTCTCCGACTTTATCTGCTCACGGAAAGGGAGTCGTATACGGCGTTGGTTGAAATTGTATGAAGCGTCGGGATTCGCCCAGTCCATCCACCAAGATGAAGCCGGAGGAGCGCTTTTTATGCCAAACCGCCACAGAGCGCCGGACGTTTTGCCGGGCGTACCCATAACCTTTAATCTAAGAAGCTGATACTGCTATGCAACATGACTTTTTGCCGGTTTCACCGTCGGATATGCAACGGCGTGGCTGGGATGCGCTGGATATCATCCTGATCACAGGGGATGCCTACGTAGATCATCCGGCCTACGGTGTGGCCCTGATTGGCCGGGTGCTGGAATCTCACGGCTACCGGGTGGGCGTCATCGCCCAGCCCGATTGGCGCAGTGCCGAGGATTTCCGGCGCCTGGGGCGGCCGCGGCTGTTCTTCGGCATCTCCTCTGGCAACGTGGATTCCATGGTGGCCAACTATACGGCCAACAAGCGCCTCCGAAAAAAGGACGATTACACCCCGGGCGGAAAGGCCGGAATGCGGCCCGACCGGGCCCTGATCGTCTATGCCAACCGTGTGCGTCAGGCCTTCAAGGAGGTACCCGTCGTAATCGGCGGCATCGAGGCCAGCATGCGCCGGCTGGCCCATTACGATTACTGGGATAACCGCCTGCGCCGATCGATTCTTTTCGATGCCCGGGCCGATATGCTCGTTTACGGTATGGGGGAGACCCAGGTGGTGGAGATCGCCCGGCGGCTGTCAGTCGGGGAAGCTATCGGTACGCTCGATTCCATTGCGGGCACGGCGGTCATTCGCAAATCCCCGGGGTTTTTACAAGAGTTCGTTACCATCCCCGCTTGTGAGGCGGTCACCGATAGCCACGAGCAGTTCAACCGGGCCTTCGGGCTGTTCTACCGAGAGCAGAATCCCTTCACCGGCCGGCCGGTGGTTCAGGCCCACGGCGATCGCTATGCGGTGGTCTACCCACCTCCCATGCCTCTTTCCCAAGCCGACCTGGACGCCGTTTACGACCTGGACTATCGGCGCACCTGGCATCCGGATGACGATGCCGCCGGTGGGGTACCGGGGTTGGAGACGGTACGCCACTCCCTGGTCACCCACCGCGGCTGCAGCGGCGAGTGCAATTTCTGCTCCCTCTATTTTCACCAGGGGCGTATGGTCCAGAGCCGGAGTGCCGATTCCATCGTCCGTGAGGCCCGACGCCTGGCCCGAAGCCCGGCCTTTCACGGCACCATTACGGATATGGGGGGGCCCACGGCCAACCTTTACGGGGCCGACTGTCCGCGCTGGGCCAAAAAAGGTTTTTGTCGAAACAGGCGCTGCATGGTGCCGGAGACCTGTCCCGGCCTCGATCCCGGCTACGGAAAAAGCCTGCCCCTATACCGGCGTATCCGGCAAATTACCGGGGTCAAGCATGCCTTCATCGGCAGTGGTTTCCGGCACGACCTGTTCGGTGGCAGTGTGACCGATGCCTGTCTGGAAGAGCTGTGTCGGTTCCACGTCGGCGGCCGCATGAAGGTGGCGCCTGAGCATGTGTCCGACCCGGTGCTCGATGCCATGGGCAAGCCGCGCATGGCAATCTACAATGCGTTCGTTGAACGGTTTGGCCGGGTCAACCGACGCCTCTCCGCCAGGCGATACCTGGTCAACTACTTCATCAGCGCCCATCCCGGTTCATCCCTGAAAGAGGCCCTGGAACTTGCTCTTTACCTGATCAAGCGCGGCATGCACCCCGAGCAAGTCCAGGATTTTATCCCCCTGCCACTGACGATGTCGGGTGCCATGTATTATACGGGAAAAAACCCCTTCACCGGCAAACGCATTTACGTGGCCAAAACCTTCCGCGAGCGAAAGATGCAGCGGGCCCTGGTTCAGTATCGCAACCCCTCCAACCGCCAGTTGATCCGAGATGCCCTGAAGGAATTAAAGGCGGAACACCTGGCGTCACACTTTTTCGAGGTTGCTGCGAGAAAACCGCCCCAACGGGGCAGCGGGTCTGGAGACAGGAAGGCGGGCAGGTCCGCTTTGAAGGCGGGACCCGAACGAAAATCGGGTCGCCGCCGAACCGGGAAAACCGCGACGGCGGCCCGGCCCAAAAAGCGCCGTTGATCTGATTGCGGTAAATTAAACCTCGGGCTATGCCCGAGCGACCCGAAGAGGTTTAGACCGGTCCGGCGAGACATTTAACCAGCAGAAGTTTTTTGAACATCGAACATCCAACGTCGAATTCGGAGATCGCTTCGGTCTATCGTTTGGCCTACGGAATTAGCGATCATTTGTTGGTGTCTGTGAAGCAGGGTTTTAAACGATCAAAATCGACAGAATGCCTTATTCAAAATTCGAAGTTGGACG
>DEIP01000069.1 GCA_002352605.1 Desulfobacteraceae bacterium UBA2771
TCTCAGCTTCAGCCCATCTTTGGCTGATACCTCACTCTCAAATCCCACGAAATAGCTCGCTATTCCTGTGGTTTTGCTCTCTCGGATCAGCCAAACCTGAACCAAATCTGAGCGCCAATTCTGCGAAGTTATTTTTGCGCGAACCCTTAACGCAGATACCGGAATTTTTACGAAATCGTCGACTATTCAGGAAAAATCTTACCCGGGTTCAACAGGCCCAACGGATCAAATGCATCTTTGATCCGTCGCATCAGCGCCAGCTCCGCTTCCCCCAGCTCTTTACGCAGATAGGGGGCCTTGGTGATTCCGACACCGTGTTCCCCGGAGATCGTACCCCCTAGCGCCAAGGTGGTGTCGAAAAGGGCTTCAACGGCACGATTGGCCTTTTCCAACGCCGTTTGATCGGATTTATCCAGCATGATGTTAAAATGGATATTGCCGTCACCCGCATGGCCAAAGGCCACCATGGTCAGGCCGGTCCGGGACCTGAGTTCATCGATTTTGGCCACCAGATCAGGCACCCGGTTTCGGGGAACCACGATATCTTCGTTGATTTTGTGAGGGGCCAGCTTGAACAACGCCGGTGAAATTGCTTTTCTGGCCTGCCACAATTGTTGCGCCTGTGCTTCGGTTTCGGCCACGCTGACGGAGACGGCGCCGAGATGCCGACTCAGGTCTTCCAGCGCCCGGGCCAATCCGGCGATCTCATCGCGTCTACCATCCACCTCCATGATCAACAAGGCACCGACATCCACCGGCAGGCCGACATGCAGGTACCCCTCCGCCAGGCGAATGGATGCATTATCCATAAATTCGATTGTACGGGGAACGGTATGACTGCAAACAATTTCAGAAACCGCACGGGCGGCAGTGTCCATGCCGTCAAAGGCCGCCGTTAAGGTCATCACGCATTCGGGCAACGGCAGCAGTTTTACGGTGGCCTCGGTAATCAGGGCCAGGGTGCCTTCGGACCCCACGATGAGCCGGGTAAGATCGTACCCAACCACGCCCTTGGCGGTACGAACACCGGTCTTAACAATCTCTCCAGTGGGAAGCACCGCTTCGAGCCCCAGCACATAGTCCCGGGTCACACCGTATTTTACTGCCTTCGGACCACCTGCGCACTCGGCCAGATTTCCGCCGATGGTGGAAATATCGGCACTGGAAGGATCCGGTGGGTAAAACAGGCCGTCGTGTTGCACCCGGCGCTGAAATTCAGCCGTAATCACGCCGGACTGAACACGGGCGATAAGATTTTCCCGATCAATCTCAAGGATCCGGTTCATCCGGTTGAAAACAACAACAATGCCGCCGTAAACAGCCAGGGCGCCGCCGGTCATACCGGAACCGCCACCCCGCGGTATCACGGGGACCCGGAAGGCAACGGCAAGTTTCATGATTTGCGATACCTGCTGCGCCGAAGCCGGAAACACCACGGCATCAGGCAGATGAAGGCTTGCGGTGGCATCGTAGCCGTAACAGACCAGATCTTCCCTATGAGCGGAAAAAAAGGGTGCGCCGACTATGCGTTCCAGTTTTTCCAGACAAATGGGTTTAATCGCCATCGATTTTCCTGCCGAATCAAACCTTTCCTCTTTCCAACCGTTCGGACAAAAACGCGACGTGCTTCTGACAGGGGCCATTTTCGCGGACCCGCTTTTCCACTGCCCTCAAGGCGTGCAGGGTTGTTGCATGGTAACGGTTGAAGCTTTTTCCGATGGTTTGAAGGGAATGGTCGGTGTACTGTCGGGAAAGGTACATGGCCACCTGGCGTGGTCGGACAATGACCTGGCGCCGGGAGCGAGAAGTCAGATCCGCCAAGGTGACCTTGTAATATTTACAGACAAGCCGCTTGATGGAATCCAGGGTGATGCTCTCACGTGAGGAGACGATGTTTTTTACCACGCTCCGAGCAAGGGTTAAATCCACATCCGACCCAAGCAGCGACGCTTTGGCGGCAACTCCGATGAACCCGCTTTTCAGTTGTCTCACATCCTCGATCAGTTCAGAAGCCAGAAATTGACAGACCTCATCTGAAATGTTGGATCCACTGGACTCGTCGATCTGTTTCAGTATTCGAAGGCGGGTCTTGTAGTCAGGGGCTTCGATTTTCGAAATCAGGCCGCCGCCGAGCCGCGATTTGAGTTTGCCGTTGAGTTTGGGGATGTCCGACGGCAGATAGCAGCTGGAATAGATGATTTTTTTATTGGCATTCATCAACGATTCCAGCGTATTGGACAACTCCTCCTGGGTGCCGCCTTTTCCGCTCAAAAAGTGAACATCCTCCAACAAAAGGACATCGCAGTTTTGGCGGTACTTCTCCTTGAAGCGATGAATACTACTGCTCCGATAGGAATCAGTCATCTCGTTCATGAAATTTTCGGCCGTGATGTAGTAGACCCGCTCATTGGGAAACATCTTCAGAATGTGGTGTCCGACCGCCTGGGAAAGGTGGCTTTTTCCCAAGCCGGTCTCGGAAAGCAGATAAAGGGCATTCTGGCTTCCCTGGTTGCTCGCGGCCAGGGACAAGGCGGCCGAATAGGCAAAATCGCTGTTTTTGCCGACAACAAACTGATCGAAAGTGAAATCTTTTCGCAACAGCTGGCCGCCATTGGCCGGCGGATCCATGTCCGGCAGCTTCATCTGCCGATCCTCGGGTTTTTTGGGGCAGTCCTCAGCCTGGATGGGGCCGACAACCATGCGAACCTTGATATCCCGGCCCAGCTCACGGGAGACGGTGTCTTGGATGATTTGGCCATAATGATCGGTTATCCGCTTTTTAAAAAACAGATTGGGGCAGGCCAGCACGATGGTGTCCCCTCGATCTTCACAAAAGGCAATGGGTTCGATCCACATGCGGTAGCTGTGAATAGGAATTTGTTCCTTGATCAGCGATTTCACCGGATTCCAGATGCGATACATTTATTAAATAAATCCCCTTCATCGGCGGTAAAAGCTCGCCGGTTGCTTTATAAAAGCGGCCGACAAGTTGATTAAAAAACAGAGTTTTTGGGCAATTATCCGTGATTTTCAGAAAGGCAGGCGCACGACTCAGCGACTCGCAAACTATCTACAACAATCGGTTGTTCCAAGTCAATGCGAAAGGTTCTCGGTTAAACAGATCGCTAACACAAGCCGTACAAGTATTTTTTTTCATAATTATTTACATCGGTTACCATACACCGGCCAAGCAACTGCTTCGAAATACAAGGTTTTTCAAACCCGTGATTTTTCCATAAGCATTTTAAACAGATCGGGAGTTATCAACAATGTATAAACAAACCGTCAAACTCAATATTTCGTCCTTTTTTTC
>DEIP01000048.1:0-5791 GCA_002352605.1 Desulfobacteraceae bacterium UBA2771
GGTCTTATCTTAATCCAGATCGACGGTCTCTCCCACACACAATTCAGCCGCGCTCTTGACAGTGG
Organism: Desulfobacteraceae bacterium UBA2771; assembly: GCA_002352605.1. Taxonomy (GTDB): domain Bacteria; phylum Desulfobacterota; class Desulfobacteria; order Desulfobacterales; family Desulfosarcinaceae; genus Desulfosarcina. The sequence continues at coordinate 66 of DEIP01000048.1, forward strand.
CAAAATGCCTTGCCTTAACAGACTCCTCAGGCGCGAGGGTTATGGCCTGCACACGCTTTATTCCGGTCTGCCTTCCAGCACGCCGTCTGTTCAAGGGGAACTATTCTATGGCGTCAAAGGCGCTGTCCCGGCTTTTAGCTATATGGATCGAAACTCGGGTGAAATTTTCCGGATGTATGAGCCATCCTCAGCCGCCGGCGTTGAACATCGACTTGAAAAAAAAGGAGCGCCGCTTCTCAAAGGTGGCAGTGCTTATTGCAACATTTACACCGGCGGGGCCGATAACGCTAACTTTTGCGCGTCTTCTCTTGGCTGGGGAGCAATTCTGAAAAAAGCGAACCCGTTGGCATTAAGCTTTCTGTTTCTTTCCAACGCATACAGTTTCATGCGGGCCGCTGTTCTGCTGGTCATTGAGCTTTTTCTGGCGGTTTTTGACTTTGTTTCCGGCGTAATCGACGGCCACGATCTTTTCAAGGAGCTCAAATTTGTCCCTACTCGCGTCGGGATAACCATTTTGCTCCGTGAACTGATCACGATGGGGGCAAAGATTGATATTGCCAGGGGAATGCCCATTGTCCACCTTAACTTGATTGGCTATGATGAACAGGCCCATCGCCGGGGCCCGTCATCAAAATTTGCCCATTGGGCACTTAAAGGGATCGATGACGCCATCGCCCGAATCCGGCGTGCGGCAAAAGGTTCAACCTGCCGGAATTACGACGTATGGATTTATTCCGACCACGGTCAAGAAAAGACTCTTTCCTATACAAAGCAGCATGGCAGGACCATCGGGGAAGCCGTTGCCGACGTGTTTGATCTCTTGGAGGACAACCGTGCCCATGTTGAGACTTACAACTTTCGAGGAATCCAGTCTCAACGTGTCAGGCACCTCGGCGGCAAAAAGATTCAAAAGTTCTTCCGGATCCATCGCGGGGCTGAAGAAAAGATGAAAAAATCGTTGATCAGCGTAACCGCAATGGGGCCTTTGGGCATGGTCTATTTATCCAATAAAATGGTTCCGGCCGAACGTCATCGCATAGCCAAAAAACTTGTGGATTCCGCAAAAGTTCCACTTGTGCTGGTGGTCGATGGGCCTGCCGGCCTGCGGGCCTGGAACAGCGAAGGTGAGTTCGTGCTGCCCGAACAAAAAGAAAAGGTTTTCGGTCCGGACCATCCTTTCCTGGATGAGGTCACCCTTGATTTGATTGAATTGAGCCGGCATCCCGACGCCGGAGACTTTATTATCTGCGGATGGCGAACCAACGATACGCCTTACAGCTTTCCCATTGAAAATGGCGCCCATGGGGGTCCGGGGTCCGAGGAAACAAAAGCCTTTGCGCTGCTGCCCGGCGATACGTCTCTCCCGGAGCGCAACCATTCTTATCTCCGCCCCATGGATCTGCGCCAGGCCGCGCTCCATTTTCTCGGTCGATCCGAAATCAAGACTTCAACAAAACCGTATTGGAAAGCCACCGCCCCCCGGACTGATCACCGGATACTTCGCATCATGACTTACAACATCCACAGTTGTATAGGGATGGACGGCAAAATTTCACCTGAACGGATCGCACGCGTAATTACCCGGTATCGCCCGGACATTGTAGCGCTGCAAGAACTGGATGTTGGCAGGGCACGCACNNCGTTGATCAGGCTGATCTTATCGCCCAATATCTACAGATGAATTACCATTTTCTTCCAACAATTCGCGTTAGAAAAGGACTTTACGGCAATGCGGTCCTGACGCATTTTCCCATGCGACCGGTCAAAGCGGATAAATTGCCGAGGTTGGCGGGTAAACCGCAGCTTGAGCCCAGAGGAGGACTCTGGGTCGCCATCGAAGCAGACAAAACCGAGATCCAGTTTATTAACACTCACCTGGGCTTGAAACTAAAAGAACGCCGGGTTCAGGCTGAGGCATTGGTTGGTTCCGGCTGGCTATCCCATCCGGATTGTCGCAAGCCAACCATTCTATGCGGCGACTTTAATGCGCTTCCTTCTTCGCGTATATGCCGCGGGTTTCGCACCCTTCTTCTCGATGCGCAGGTCGAACTGGCCAACCATCGCCCCAAAAAAACGCTTTTTGGGCGCTTTCCATTCGCTCGCATCGATCATGTCTTCGTTGACCCCGCTATCGAAGTAATCGGCATTGAGGTACCGAACACGGAACTGACGAGAGTTGCTTCCGACCACTTGCCCCTGATCGTAGAAGTTCGAACTACTAAACCTTTATGAAGTTAATAAATTTAAAAAGGTACAAACCATGTCGGAAAATCAAATGAAGGATCGTATCGCGGAAGAATTGAAGATAGCAAAAGAGGCCCTTCACAAAGAAAAGGATAACTGTGAATCAAAGACCCATGACAAGCGTTCAAAGGGGTGAGACAAACTATATGTAAATATTTGGCATTGCTGATGCTGCCAATGAGCATTGCGTTTGTTTTTGGAACTAAACCGTGTGAAGCTTCGGATAATTTGGCGACCTTCAGCTTTTATTTTGAAAACGATTTGATTGCAAATACTGACCGGCATTACACCAACGGCGTAAAGCTGTCCTGGATTTCACATGATTTAACCGGTTATGCCGAGAGCGGCAGGCTGCCGGATTGGAGCTTGCCGCTCATCCGCCGGCTGCCTTTCATTAATGAGCCGGGGCTGCAGCGCAATGTCGTCCTCTCTATCGGGCAGAACATTTATACACCTGGAGATATCGAGGCTGAAGAGCTGATTGAAGATGACCGCCCATATGCGGGATGGACCTACTTCGGTATCGGCCTGCACAGTAAAAACGATCGCCATCTGGATTCGATGGAGATTCAGCTCGGCATGGTCGGCCCCGCATCTTTCGCCGAACAGACGCAAAAATGGGTTCATGAATGGGTCGGTGCGCAATGCCCGAATGGCTGGGACAATCAAATTAAAAACGAACCCGGACTTGCCGTCATATACGAACGAAAATGGCGGTTTCCGTATGATGGGAATGTCGGGAAACTTGGTTTTGATGTCATCCCTCATCTGGGCGCCGCCCTGGGCAATGTTTACACCTATGCCAATACCGGGATGGAAGCCCGACTGGGATGGAATATCCCCAGGGATTTCGGGACGTCTCTAATCCGTCCCTCAGGCGCTTCCAATACGCCTCTGAACGCACAGGACCCCCGCAGCTCCAGTGATCAAAGATTCGGTTTGTATCTGTTTGCCATAGTTGACGGGCGTGCCGTGCTGCATAACATTTTTCTGGACGGAAACACCTTTACCGACAGCCATAGCGTTGATAAAAAACATTTTGTGGCTGATATTGGAACGGGCGTCGGATTGATCATCCATCGCTTCAAGCTTTGCTACACCCACGTTTTGCAGACAAAAGAGTTCGAAGGGCAAGAAGACGATCAGGTTTTCGGCTCCATTACCCTTTCCTTTACATACTGAGTAAGGATATAACAAAACAAGGGTTCAGCTTGAACCTGTTTCCGGGAAAGAGGGGATCATTTGGCGTTTTTCAGAATAGGAGATATCGGGCGGACTTACCGCCACATGCAGCGTTACCGACAAATCATTACCGTGCTTTTCAAATACGGTTTTGGAGACATGGTTGACGCTCTTAAAATCGAACAGTACCTGGAGATCGGGTTGCGGGTAATCTCCCGCAAACACCGGAAGAAGATCGATACGCTCTCCCGCGCTGTTCGGGTAAGGATGGTTTTGGAAGAACTGGGGCCCACCTTCCTCAAGATGGGCCAGATTCTCTCCACCCGGCCGGATCTATTGCCGGTTGAGTTTATGCAAGAGCTTTCCAGGCTTCAAGATGATGTGCCGCCGTTTCCATACCCGGAGGTGGAAGCAAATCTCAAAGCAGCGCTCAAGAAACCAATTGAGCAGATATTTGCAAGTTTCGACGAACAGCCGCTTGCGGCCGCCTCGATCGGTCAGGTTCACCAAGCGAAAATGCCTGATGGAAAGAATGTGGTCGTCAAGATCCAGCGACCGGGCATTCAGCGGACGATTGAAGTGGACCTGGAGATCATGATGCATCTGGCAGGCTTGATGGAGCGTCATCTGGAAGGATGGGATATTCAGCGTCCCACCAGGATTGTGGATGAATTTGCCCGCACCTTGGAGAGGGAACTCGACTACACGCTGGAAGCGGCTCACCTGGAACGATTTGCCAGGCAGTTTGAGAATGAGCCGACGGTTTATGTGCCAAAGGTCTATCGCGAAGCAACCACATCACGGGTCCTGACCATGGAACGTATAAGTGGTGTTAAGTCTTCCGATATTGACCGGCTGGAAAAAGAGGGGCTTGACCGGAGCGAAATCGCCCGACAAGGCTTCATCCTGATCATGAAGCAGATCTTTGTCCATGGTTTTTTTCATGCCGATCCCCATCCGGGCAACATCTTTGTCCTTCCGGACAATGTCATCTGCTATATAGACTTCGGCATGATGGGACGACTGGATCTGGCAACGCGGGAACGTTTCGCCGATCTGATCATGAGCATCGTCCATCGGGATGAGCGAGAGGCAGCCAAAGCCCTGCTAAGGCTCGCGCTTTCGGAGGAGGGACCGGATTACCCCGCCCTTCAAAGAGATACGGCCGAGTTTATGGATAAGCATTGCTACCGTCCACTAAAGGATGTGGAACTGGGAGCGCTGTTGCACCAGCTTCTTGAGATGGCGAAAAAACATCGTCTGGGTGTCCCGCCCGATCTGTTCTTGATGATCAAGGCCTTGAGCACAGTCGAGGGACTCGGCCTGGTGCTCGATCCGGATTTGGATGTTATCGAACAAGCCACGCCATTCATTAAACGTATTCAGTTCAACCGCATTCACCCCCGCCGAATTGCCAAAGACATGGCAAGTTCCGGGACCGATCTTTTCCACCTTTTAAAGGAGATCCCGGGAGAGGTTCGAACAATTCTTAAATTGGCCAGACAGGGCAAGGTAAAAATTGAGTTTGAACATCGTGGACTGGAACCGATGATTGCCGCCAATGACCGGATCAGCAACCGGCTTTCCTTTGCCGTTGTCCTGGCATCCCTGGTGATAGGTTCAGGCCTCATTGTGCTTTCGGGGATTCCACCCAAGTGGCATGAAATCCCGGTTGTCGGCCTGATCGGTTTCCTGGTTGCAGGTGCCATGGGCTTCTGGTTGCTGATATCGATCATGAGAAGCGGCAGGATGTAATGGCCGACACCTGCACACGTTGAAACGGCTGGAGTCCTATTATTTTTTGACCGAGGCCCTGACCCGTCTGGATCACTGTTGCAGTGGGTAAAAATACCTATAGGCGATCAAAAAATTGGGCAATTTTACGAATTGTTTCCATGTGCCTGCCGCTTTATAGGATGGCATGGAAAATTCCACCTTCCCCCGACGCTTTTTTCGCTTCCTGACGCTGAGCTTCTTTGTATCCAAAACCAATGGCATTTTTATGCATTTACACAGGGTGATACAATAAACGGAGGTAAGCAATGGGTATTCGAAAACAGTTTCTGAAAAACAAACCCGTGTGCAAGGTCACTTTTAAAATTCCGGAAAAGGTAGGAAATGCAGTTCAGAAGGCGCATGTGGTGGACGAGTTCAATGCATGGTCAACCTCTGCAACACCCATGAAACGATTAAAAACCGGTGCGTTCAGCGCCACAATAGAACTGGAAAAAGACCGGTCCTACCAGTTCCGCTACCTGTTGGGACAATCCCACTGGGAAAACGATCCCGATGCCGACGAC
>DEIP01000048.1:5817-6076 GCA_002352605.1 Desulfobacteraceae bacterium UBA2771
TTGGAAATAATAAAACCCACAGAGATGGCGCCGGATTTTTGTTCGCCGATTTTATTTCAGATCAGGCAAGGCGTATCGATGGTTACATACGGGTTGTATGTGGCCATCGACGCAACGCCGAACACGGGAAAAAAGACAAGTAAAATTGTGGATTTTATTATTTCCAAGGCCCTCTCATCCATTTTCTGCGCTCCCTTGATGGGGAGGGGCATCTTTAATAAATGGGTGCGGTTGGGAATAAGGGTTCGCGAAAAAATAA
>DEIP01000189.1 GCA_002352605.1 Desulfobacteraceae bacterium UBA2771
CCATGCATGGGGTGGTTCGGGTAGACTGCTTAGATCCGGGGAGATGCGACAGTTGATGCGCCTTGAAGACGAACCCAAGCCCGGCGCAATTATGGGTAATTAATTTCATCCCCAATCCTTGGTGTTAACCGGAGGCATATATGATACCGAAACAAATCAGCGCTGCGCTGGTGGTTTTTGTAATGACGGTGTTGCTGGCCACTGCGGGTTCCACGGAACCGATGGCGATCATCAAGGTCCCCATCGATAGGGTTATCGACATTCTCAACGATCCCCAGTACAAGGTGGCAGGCACCAAATTGACCCAGCGGAACCAAATTTGGAAGCACGTCGGGCCGATGTTCGATTTCGATGAAGTGGCCAGGCGGGCTGTGGCGCGTAAATGGCGCGATTTTGCCGACACGGAAAAGGCTGCATTTACCGATGTGTTTGCCCAGTTCCTCGGTAACACCTACATCGATAAAATCCAGGGAGAATACCACAACGAGCAGATCGTTTACCTCGGGCAGAATTATCACTCGGAGGTCTACGCCGAAGTCAAAACCCGGATCGTCAGAGAAACGGCTGAAATACCGGTGGATTACCGCATGCGTAAAAAAAGTGATGATCAGTGGAAGGTCTACGATATTATCGTCGAGGGGGTCAGTCTGGTGAAAAATTACCGCTCCCAGTTTGCCAGCATCCTGAGAAAGGAAACCCCGGCCCAACTTATCCAACGACTCAACGACAAGCTGACGGAACAGAACAAACGTCTTGCCGAGAACGAATGATTACCTATCCGGGCAAGGTCTGCCCGGTACCAAATTGAAGCGCACCCTTGTGTACAGCGAAGTTATCCATGTTGAAAATACCCCGATGGTCGATGGTTCTCGTCATATTTTGGATTACGGTCGGCACGACATGGGCCGAGTCTCTGGAACCACCGATGGATATCCCTTCCTCTGAAGACACGGACGCCATTTTTTTCGACCCTTTCGATGACGACGGCGAAGATTTTTACGGTAATGAAGATCAGATGCCGGACATGGTGGCCGACCCCATTGCCGGTTTCAATCGGGCCATGTTTGTCTTCAACGACAAGTTGTATTTCTGGGTGCTCAAACCGGCGGCGTCCGGCTATCGCGTGGTCGTTCCCATACCGGTCCGGGTAAGCGTAAAAAATTTCTTTTTTAATCTGCTGGCGCCGGTGCGATTGGTCAATAGCCTCTTTCAAGGCAAATGGAGATCGGCGGAAGGTGAGTTCTGCCGGTTCGTGGTCAATAGCACTGCAGGGTTCTTGGGGCTTTTCAACCTGGTCAGGGATAAACCGTCGTTCAACCCACCCGAAGAGGATTTCGGCCAGACGCTGGGGTACTATAACGTCGGAAACGGGGTTTACATCATCTGGCCGCTATTCGGCCCGTCAACCCTGCGCGACACGGTGGGCAGCATCGGTGACTGGGCCTTAAACCCATTTGCTTTCATGCAATTGATCCAAGTGGATGCGGGCGTACTGACCTCTAGCGAAACTAATATAATCGCCTATGGGGTTAGAACGGTTAACAGCACCTCTTTTCGTATCGGCGATTACGAAGCCCTCAAAAACGCCGCCCTGGATCCCTATGAGGCTTTTCGCAACGCCTACATCCAAAATCGGCTCAGCATGATCGCTCAATAGGATGGCGGCAGCCAACCATTTTTGGGTAAGCACCGGATGAAAATGAAACCGACCGCTATGGCATCGACCGAATGGGGGGCCATTGCGCGGGGCTGGGAATAGCGGCTATGTACAATCGATTTTTTGGTTTCAAAGAGAGACCGTTCAAGCTGGTACCCAACCCGGAGTACCTTTACCTGTCCCGGATTCATGAGGAGGTGCTGGCCCACCTGAACTACGCCGCGGGCTATGGCGAGGGCTTCGTTAAAATTACCGGTGAGGTGGGCACCGGAAAAACCACCCTGTGCCGCATGTTTCTGGAAAGCCTGGACGCGCACACCGAAGCGGCCTACATTTTCAACCCCAAGCTCGACGCCTTGCAGCTGCTCAAAACCATCAACGACGAGTTCGGCATTCCCTCGGACACCGAATCGGTAAAAACTCTCATCGACCAGTTCAATGCTTTTCTTTTAGCGAAAAAAGCCCAAGGCAAGCGGGTGATCCTGCTGGTGGACGAAGCCCAGAACTTGAGCGCCGATGTGTTGGAGCAATTGCGACTGTTGTCCAACCTGGAAACCACCACCAGTAAGCTGCTTCAGATTATTCTAGTGGGCCAGCCGGAACTGGGAGAGCTGCTGGAATCCGATGCCCTGCGCCAACTGAAACAGCGCATTTCTTTGAGCTGCCACCTGATACCCCTGAGCTTTTCGGAAACCCGGGACTACATTCGCCATCGCATCCACATTGCCTCCCGAAAACCGGGGCTGGAATTCACGGCGGGTGCCTACCGGTCTCTCTTCAACTACACCGGCGGCGTCCCTCGGCTGATCAACATTGCCTGCGACCGGACCCTGCTGACCGCCTTTACCCTGGGTAAACACCGTATCACCAATCCCGTCGTGAAACGGGCGCTTCGGGAGCTGGACGGAAAAAAGAGCCCATCGCACGCACCGTCGTTTTATGGGGAAAAGCTGATCATCGGCCTGTTGGTGATCCTGGTGGTTCTGGTGACCGGGCTGGTTGTCGGCCTGACCATGTTGAATCGGAAAAGCAGAACGTATGATACTCCGACTATACACCATAACCTTGAAAAGCCGTCTTTAGCACCAATGCGTGCGGTTCCTCCCATAGCGGAAGAATCGATCCCGGTGGTTGCCGATGCGTCGCCGCCCCCCCACCTGCCCGCAGCAAAACCTTCAGCGACCGCGGTCACAACGCCGACCGCCGAGGCGGAGACCATTGCCCCGCCACCTGCCCTTGACTTTGAACAGACCCTCGCGTCCAAAAATGCCCTGAATTCCCGTATCGGCGCGGTGACGGCCGTTTTGAGACAATGGCATGCACAACCTCCCCTGGTCACCGGATCGGTGGACGGGGTGGACAGCGACGCATTTTTCCGAATCTCGGCGCGGCACAGCGCCATGGAAGTTTTTCAGGTTCAGGGTGATCTGAACCTGATCAAAAAGCTGAATCTGCCCGCCATATTGGAATTTCCCCATCCGGCCGGCAGCGACTCTCGGTATATGGCTGTGGTGAGCCTTGCAGACGACGAAATCCGCCTGTCTGATGGTGACGCGGATTTCTCCATGCCATCCGCATCGCTATCGGGACTGTGGAACGGTGTGGCCCATATCTTTTGGAAAAACTATTACAATTACACGGGGGTCATCCCGATTTCGTCACCCGGAGAGGTTGTTTTGTCTCTTAAGGTGCACCTGAAAACCTTGGGCTATCAAATTGAAGCGATGACCCCCGCCTATGATACCACCACGCGGTTGGCCGTCGAGATGATTCAGGCCCGCAACGGCCTGGATGTGGACGGGATGGTGGGCCCATTGACGAAGATTGTGCTTTACAACGAAGATCAATCGCTGAACGGTCCCCGGCTGGCGATCAGCGCCGGAGCCGGACGGCGATCTGAGGAGCAGATGCATTGAGTTCTATTCTGGATGCATTGAAAAAGGCCGAGAAGGAATCCACCACCGATCGTGGGGCGGATACCCCATGGCCGGCCCCTTTATCCGTGAACTCCCCATTCCGGCAAGGCGTCCACCGGTGGTGGGTGTCATTTGGTATCGTTGTCGTACTATGTGTTTGCGTTGTGGTTTTGTGGCTGGCCCGACGACCTGACGCCGCACGGCCTCTGGATTTGGGTGCGGCGGTTCCATCGCCACACCAAACCCGGCACCGTGCGTCACCTTCGGTTGTCGAGGTGCCGAAGCCCAATGTGGTGGTACCCTTATCGACACCGGAACGGCCCGCGAAGACCATGGTTTGGACTTCCTCGCAGGTATCCACGGAGAGTACGCGCACGGCTGCGGTTAAAACAACCCCGCCGATGGATGGGACATCGCCGGTTCAACCCGAAATAAAACCGCCACGCGTCACCGTTCCGCCGCCGGCGACCATTCGGCTACCGCCACCCTTAACGCTGGAGCAGACGCAGCGGCGGCGTGGTGCACCGAAAACCGAAGCGGTGATTGCCGCCCCTGAAAACGCGAACCGCCCACCGGCGGGGACAGCGGAGACGATCGGCCGGCGGGTGGCGGCGTCTCCGGAACACGATAAAACCTTCCGGAACGACCCGCGAATTGACCTGCAGGCGCTGGTGTGGGCACCGGAAGCCGCCGCGCGGTTTGTCGTCATCAACAATCGCCTCCTTAAGGAGGGCGGCTCCGTGGATACGATCATCGTGGTGAAAATCAATCCGGATGATGTGTTGCTGGCCGACGGTTCCGATCGGTGGCACCAAGCCTTTAGGATCAGGTAGGTTTGTCTTTTTTTTCCCCTGCCGGCCACTTTCAAACAGACGGTAAACGAACGGTTGCCGTTGGTTGAAAGCCTGTTGAGGGAAAAAACCAATCCGGTGATGTTGACCGGCGACAACCGATTCCCTTGACGCCATTGGAAAAAAGACTTAAACAACAAGCCATCATCGTGGTGCCGACGCACCACGCTTCCATGGGGGTGTAGCTCAGCTGGGAGAGCGCAGCGTTCGCAACGCTGAGGTCGAGGGTTCGAATCCCTTCACCTCCACTTTTTAGACCCATCCAACAGGCCGTAATCACGGGCTTATTTATTCGACCCCAATCCTATTCGGATTTGTATGTCATTTTGAATCATTTCGTAAAACCGCTTTTCATCTTGGTCCGGTGTCTGGTTCAGGGTGTGGGTCTTGTAGAACTTCGTCGACCGGATTGATCAAACGATCGAGGTCCCTTGGTTGTCGCCAATCGAACAA
>DEIP01000078.1 GCA_002352605.1 Desulfobacteraceae bacterium UBA2771
TATTATCATAATCATCGGCGTTATATAGACGCCAAAAGAAAAGATAGAACGCCTATGGAAATACTAACAGGAGAAAAACAGGAAAAAGACTGGATTGAACTTTTGTTTGATTGCGTTGAAGAACAAGATCCATCTTTTTTTTCCAGTCGCAAATAATAAACTTTATTATATCGAAATAAATGAACATGAGCATAATGTTTTAATACTTGAGCTTTGCCAAAAATCAGTATTGCTAAAAAAAGTGTTAACTACTTTTGTATTCAAATAAAGGATGCCCAGTAAAAAGCCAAAATTTTTTAAACCAACTGTTTTTTCATTGTCAATCTGTCTGATCCTTTGTTTGGTATTCATTGAAAAGTTTCTATTTTCTGTAGATGCTGCATCGTTATAAAGGGGAGTGCCAAATTTGGTTTTCCCATACTCCATATAAATTTTCTGACCAGACAAATATCCACGAAGAAAGTTCGTCAACCGAACCGCAAGATCATTTGGCTTCATTGCTCTAACCTCCCCGGAATGACATGTCATTTGGATTTTGACTTTTAAGCGCTACTTTTTCCAGCCACCAATCAGATGCAGGTGGAGATGAAAAATCACCTGACCACCGCCTTTTTCCACATTGAAAAGCAGCTTGTATCCGGAGACATTCACATTCTCCTGCTTGGCCAGCCGTCGGCCGGTGGTGATCATTTCAGCCAGAATGGCATCGTCCTTATCGGTTAGATCGTTGATGCTCCGGATATGTCGTTTGGGAACGATCAACAGATGCACGGGGGCATGGGGATTAATATCACGAAAAACAACCACATTGTCGCTTTCGAAAAGAAAATCGGTATTCATCCGGCCGTTTGCAATTTTGCAGAAAAGGCAATCTTTTTCCATGACGGGCGTCTCCTGTTGGCGTCATCGCCGCGAGCAATCGCATGCGATCGAGAAAATCGGGTGGCTGGAAAGACGGTTTTGAAATGCCTGTTCCTACCGGTTCGCCCACAGCCTTGTCAAGAAGACAATTTCCACCGACGATTCCATCCGTCATTACTTCACTTCTGTCTTTCAAACACGATGAATATACATGAAATTCATTGGTTAAGTTTTAAATAGGCCGGCCGATAAGATATTATAGTTAAAAAAGGCGCCCGCCGTACCGGTAAGCGTGCCACCGGCACGCTACCGGATTCGCGATGACGGCAGGGTTTGATATATCATCCATGCTGAATAGCTTGCACTGAAAAGACCAACACCATGAATATCCTGATTGCAGACGACGATCCCGTCACCTTAAAACTATTGTCTGCTCGCCTTGGCGCGTGGCACCACACGGTTCATCAGGCTGCCGATGGCAACACCGCCTGGGAAACGATCCGTAGCACGCCAATTGATATTGTTGTCAGCGACTGGATGATGCCCGGACTGGACGGCCTTCAACTGTGCCGGCGAATACGAGATCGTCATGATGCCGGATACATATACCTGATACTCGTCAGTACCCAGGATTCAAAGGCGAACATTGTTCGTGGTCTGGAAAGCGGGGTCGACGATTACATCACCAAGCCCATCGACATGGAAGCCCTGCGCGCCAGAATTGAAATCGGTGTTCGTATCGTCAATCTGGAGCGAACCCTCAACCGCAAAATTAAAATCATCACCGCCAACCACTACCAGACCATCTGCATGTTCTCTAAAATAATGGAGGTTTTTGACGATGACCTGGGTGGGCACTGCCGCCGGACAGCCAAATTGGCCGTTGAATTGGCCCGACGACACCCGGATGTGGGTGATGCGGAAATTCCCATCATCGAGACGGCCGCCCTGCTGCATGACATCGGCATGGTGGGCACACCCAAAGCCATCTTAAACAAACGCCGCACCGAAATGGTCGATAACGAACGGCAGTTGTACCAATCCCACGCCGTCATGGGCGAACACATCATCGGTGAAATCGAAATCATGAAACCAGCGGCCCTGCTGGTGCGGATGCACCATGAACAGAACAACGGAAAGGGTTTTCCCGACGGCCTGTCCGGCGATGATATTCCCATAGGGGCACAGCTCATATCGGCGGCCTCCATGTATGACAACATGATCCATAAAGGAAAAATCCCCCTCGACCGCATCGCTGAAGCACTCCAACGAACCAGAGGCTACCAGTTGTCGCCGCAGGTAGTCGAAATGTTGCTGGAAATCAATGTGGTCCAGCAGCATGAGCAGGCACGCAAAACGGATCAGGAGCTATCACTGGATGACTTGGCTGCCGGTATGGTGATCGCGGCAAACGTACGCATGAAGACCGGCGCTTTTGTCATGGCTGCCGACACCGAATTGGACGACTACGTGATCGACAAACTGAAACACTACCATAATATCGGCGCCATCACCGCCAAGGTGCTGATTCGCAAATCTTCCGTGAGGACTTAAATGGATCTTGCAACCATCATCGGCCTGGTCAGCGGAAGCGCATTGATTTTGGTCTCCATCGTGATCGGCGGCAGCGCCCTGGTTTTCCTCAATATTCCCGGGTTTCTGATCGTCGTCGGCGGCACCTTGGCATCCACTTTCATCAAATTCACCATGGCCGATGTCATCGGCTCCATAAGTGTGGCCATGAAGGCCTTTTGGGTAAAAATGGAGGCGCCGGAAAACATCATCACGGAGATGGTGGAATTCACCCGTATTGCCAAAAAAGAGGGGCTCATTGCTCTGGAAAAGGAGAATCCAACGGATTCCTTTTCCGTCAAGGCGCTGAGATACCTGTCTGACGGCTATGACGAAGGACTGATCGCCGATATGCTTCACAAGGATATTCGCCTGATGGGGCAGCGGCACACCACCGGTCAGAATGTGTTTAAAGGCATGGGCGATTCGGCTCCGGCTTTCGGTATGGTCGGAACACTCATTGGTCTCGTCCAGATGCTGTCCTCCATGTCGGACCCGGCCAGCATCGGGCCCTCCATGGCCGTTGCCCTCCTGACCACCTTGTACGGTGCGGTCATCGCCAATCTCATCGCGCTGCCCATCGCCGACAAGTTGGCCCTAAGAAGTGAGCAGGAGCGGTTGAACAAAAGCATCATCGTGGAAGCGGCCATTGCCATCAACCGGGGCGTTTCCCCCATGGTGCTGGAAGAATCCCTCAAGATTTTTCTCTCCCCGAAAGCGCGGGAAGAATCCGAAGCCGAAAACAGCAACGCCGAGTAGCAGGTAAACGATGACTAACGACGTCCAGGAATGCCCCCCATGTGTAAAAGGTGCACCCATGTGGGTGACCACCTTTGGTGACCTGATGAGCCTGCTGCTCTGTTTCTTCGTGCTGCTGCTCTCCTTTTCTGAAATCGATCGCCAGAAATACAAGCAGGTGGCCGGATCCATGGAAAAAGCATTTGGCATGCAACGCAAAAAAAATGTCTCCGAATCATCCCGCCATGGACTGAAGATGATTGCCAAGGATTTTGACCAGCAAGCCATTGCCACACGCATAAAGGAATTTATCGGTCAAGAATTGGAAGAAAATTTTGACGAACTCTATGGAAGAATCGAAAAAGACGTCGAAATCGAAGCCGGCAAAAACCGGGTGGTCATCCGGCTGATGGGAGAAAGCACATTCGACTCGGGCAAAGCGGAAATCAAACCCGAGCTTAAACCGATGATCCTGCGAATCGGCCATATTTTAACCCAAAAAACCGCCGGCGATATAATCATCGCCGGCCACACCGATAATATTCCCGTCAGGGGCGGCCCCTTCCAGTCCAACCTCAAGCTGTCCATCGCCCGGGCCGCGACGGTGGCCCAATTCCTGCTGGATCAGATCGACATCGACCCCAAGCGTATCTCCACCATGGGTTTTGGTGAATATAGACCTATTGCGGACAACCACACTGAACCGGGGAGACGCAAAAATAGACGGGTGGAGATAATTGTCGGCACCGTGCCCCGGCCGCAGGACATGGCCGGAGAGGCCACCATCAACACACCGCACTAAAGAGCATTAACCTAGAAAATCCACCAGGGTGGGCTGAATGACCCGGGCAGCGGTGGCCAGCAGCACTTCATAGGCGGTCTGCTGAACCTGCATGTCTACCGCCGTCTGGGTAATATCGGCATCTTCCACGTTTTGGCGCATGCTTTCCACCGCGTTGCTGAAATTATTCCAATATTCATCGGTTCTTTCCATCCGTTTGTAGTCGGATGCAAAGTTGCTGCGGGCCAGTTGGAGCCGTTCACCAATCCGGGAAAGCGGCTCCACAGCATTCTGTGCGGCGACGGGATCAAAGGGATCGGTCAAGGCCGTCTCCAGGTCATCGAGGACCTGAAACAAGTTATCGCCGCCGTCGACGAATATCTCGCTACCGTCCGCTTCGATCTTAACGGTGATCCCCTCCCCCACCATCACCTGATGGGAACCGGAATCTCCGCCGTATGCGTATGGCGCGCTCTGATCGAACGGGGCCGTATCGGAGCGATGACCGGAAAAAAGATAATTGGCACCGTATTTGGCGTTGGATAAATCCAATACCTGCTGACGGATATGCCTGATCTCCTGGGCCAGGGCGGTTTTATCTTCCGTGTCCGGGTTCGATGCGATCTTTTTTGCATCATTGATATAGTCGCTGACCTGCCCCAGCACCGTTTCGGTGTACTCGATGCGGGTTTTGGCATCCAGAAGGTTTTCGCGATACTGATCGATGGTTTGCAGAGTCGTTCGACAATCCAGAATCTTGCCCATCCCGGTGGGATCATCCGAGGGTTTGTTGATTCGTTTACCAGTCGCCAGTTTCAGCTGCGTCCGCATGAGCTGGATGCTCTGTTTGGCCAGGTTGGACTTAATCCGGTCAGCCATGATTCGGGTGCTGATTCTCATCCTGATCTCCTCCCCCTGCTGTTATACCATCGCCATAAGCGTCTGGAGCATTTCGTCCACCGTATTCACCATCTTGGCGGCGGCGGTGTAAGCGCTTTGGAATTGAACCATGTTGACCATCTCTTCGTCCATGGACACACCGGAAACCTCCTCCCGATAGATAGCCAGTTGCAGAGACACCGTGGATTGATGATCGCCATTGATCTTGGCTTGGGCAACGAACCGGCCCGCATCACTGACCAGGCCATTATAATAATCATCCATGGTGGCGCTGCCACCGCTCATCAGCAGCCGGTTCTGGATCTCGGCCATGGCGATGGCATTACTGTTCCCGCCCGGCACATTTTCCGTATCGGCAGCGGCGGCAATCAGGTTGGTATCATCGCCGATCAAACCATTGACAGTGATATCAGAAGCGCCGGTAAAGGGTGTAAAAAAATCGAGGCCGGCATCGCCATTAAGATCACGACCGTCATTGTGTTGGGAATTGACGGCGTTGGCCATGGCAACGGCAATATCGTCCAGCTGAGTCTGATAACGCGGAATGATCTGATCCCGGGCCTCGATCCAACCCTTGAGTTTACCGGTTGAGATATCGCCGGTGATGTTATCCCGGCTGCCGGAGCTGCTTTCCCAGAACACATCCTGAAATCCGTTCGTATTCTTTTCCGTGGCCAAGTTCCACGAACGGGTCTGGTCCACCAGGGTGTGGCCGTTGGTGGTGGCGACGGTCAGGTATCCATTGGCATCTTCAAAACTGCCGACGTCAATCAGGCTGGAAAGTGTCTGCAGTTTCATATCCCGCCGATCCCTGAATTCGTTGGCATTTTGTACGTTACCGGTCTCCACCTCTGCAATTCTCAGGTTCAAATCGGCAATCTCGCGGGTCAGGGTATTGATATCATCGACCGTTCCGGTGATGCTGATATCGCTGTCCGCCAGGACCTGGGTCAGATCCCGGGACAATTTATTGAATACCAGGGTCAGGTTCTCAGCATTGGCCAGCAGCGTGGCCCGCTCCGTGTAACCGGACGGGTTGTTGGCCACATCCTGCCAGGAATTCCAGAATTGGGCCATGGCACCGTTCAAACCATATCCGGTGGCATCGTCAAACATCAACTCGGCTTTTTCCAGGATCTCCCCTTGTGCCTCCCACCGCCCCCCCTCTGAGGCGGCATCGGTCATCTGTTTCGCCAAGAATCGATCATAAATTCGCTGGATGACACCGGTGCCGCCTGCCGTCTTATTCTGATCCATGTTGAGACGCTGGCGGGAATAGCCGTCAGTATTGACATTGGCGATGTTATTGGCTGTCACCGTCAGTGCCCGTTGCTGGGTGACCAACGCACTCTTGGCGGTATTTAACATGCCGTATATCATGGTAGCCATGGTTTGTGCCCCTGCTATTGACTATTGATGTTCAAACGTTGCCACAGATGAACCGCCCCCCGCCGCTATGGTAACCAACTGCGGGTCGCGTGGTTCCGGTTTTTTGATAGACCGGGTTATCGTCCATGAGATTGGTCAGCAATCTTAACGAGCCCTTAATCAGATCCAGATATTGATTGATCAGCAGCTGGTTGCGCCTGTTTTTTTCTTGAACCCGGCCGATCGTCGATCGCAGGAGATCGGCACAGGCCATCAGTTTATCATCGTTTGGCGGTTTGGCAAATTGCGCCAGTTGGCTCACCGTCAAGGGCTTGCCGCCTTTTGCATATGCATCCGACAATTGATCAACCAGCGGTTTTCTTTTTCCTTCAAACTGTTGGAGCTTGATCACCAACGCCTCCTTTTCCAGTTGGACCTGGTCGAAGCGTTCTCTTCTCGAGAAAGAGATCGATGCTTCCTCTTCGGTCAAGACCTTTTCCATATCCTGGTAGCCGGTCGCCTCTTCATCCAGGGTGGTCAACAGTTTCAATATCATTGGTTGCATGGGCTTGTCCTGTGGGTTGAGGTGATCCTTTGAGATTGAGGTATTTTGGTAGTACGTGATTGTTTTCCAGGGTCTCGTCGATCATGTTCACGGCAATCCGATGAGATCTCCTGTTTACCATTGATCTTTTTTTCTCACGATCATCGATCATGGTTCGGCTCCCCGTATTATCGGCACTTTGCGGCAAT
The DNA here is from genome assembly GCA_002352605.1 of Desulfobacteraceae bacterium UBA2771. Classification (GTDB taxonomy): domain Bacteria; phylum Desulfobacterota; class Desulfobacteria; order Desulfobacterales; family Desulfosarcinaceae; genus Desulfosarcina. The sequence goes on from DEIP01000078.1 coordinate 6,974, forward strand.
GACTTTAATTTCCCTAACCGTCGACCCGACCATCGGCCCGGTTGCAAGGCTTATTTTTCTCCTTTAAGCTGGTTGAAAATCATGCGTGAAATGCCGATACCGCCGTTTTTCGCCATCTCGCCGGCGATTTTTTCATCCCGCATGCCGGTAAAGATCTCCTCGGCCATGGATTGGGGAAACAAGGTGGATTCCGGAACCGTTGCCCGCATTTCCCGAATCATGAAATTGAGCAAAAGGGATTCGAACTGCTCGCTGGCCTTCAGGAGGTCGTCATCTGAATCCTTGTCGCGCCGGACAGCCGACTTGGCGGTTGAAAGGGTTTGGTCGGAACGGAAATGTTGCAACTGAAAGATTGCGCCATCCGTTCCCAGCGGGTTACCATCGGCCATCATATCACCTCCAGATCCGCCTGCAGGGCACCGGCGGCCTTGATGGCCTGGAAAATGGCGATCAGGTCCCTGGGGGTGACGCCCAAGGCATTAAGGGCATTGACCACCTGGCCGATGCTCACCCCTTTGGGAACCACCACCAGTTGATTGGCATCTTCCTGAACATTGATCTGGGTGCTCGGCGTGACCGTCGTCCGCCCATCGGAAAAGGGTAACGGTTGGGAAACATTAACGTTTTCCTTGACGATGATGCTCAGGTTCCCGTGGGCGATAGCGATGGTTGAAATGCGCACCTGCTCTCCCATGACCACGGTGCCGGTGCGTTCATTGATCACCACCTTGGCCTCATTGTCCGGGTCCACCTCGAGAATGCTCAGTGAAGCCAACAGGGGAACCGTGTTTCCCATGTAGCGATCCGGGATCCTGATCTCGATCGTGCCGGCATCCTTAGCACGGGCAACCGGCTCGGCCAATTTGGCATTGATCACATCGACAACCCGCGCTGCCGTGTTGAAATCAGGGTTGTGCAGGCTGAACATCAGGCTGTCGCTATCGCAAAAATTATTGGGAACCTCCCGTTCGATGGTGGCCCCGGACAGCACCCGCCCCACGGTGGGAAAGTTCTTGACCACCGTCGATGCCATTCCGCCGGCGCCGAAGCCACCGGTGTTCACCGGGCCCTGTCCCACCGCGTATACCTTGCCGTCGATGCCTTTGAGCGGCGTCAGCATGAGCGTCCCCCCTTGAAGGTTTTTGGCGTCTCCGATGGAACTGACCAGCACATCAATCCGGTTCCCTCTCTTGGCAAAGGGCGGCAGCATGGCAGTCACCATGACGGCGGCAACGTTTTTCACCTGAATATCCTTCTGGTTGACGGTGACGCCCATCTTTTCCAGCATGGAAGCCATCGATTGTACGGTAAATGTGGCTTTTTTCCCGTCACCGGATCCGTCCAACCCTACCACGAGGCCGTACCCCACCAGTTGGTTCTCGCGAACACCGTTAATTTCGGCAATATCCTTAAGCCTGACGGCATCGGCGGCACTGTGAAATCCCATCCCGATAACAACCATCAGGGCAACCGACACGATTCGTTTCATCTTCATAAAACCGCCATTTCCTGGAGTTTAAAAGGGCCACACCGTCATGACGATATTCGTCAGCCAACCCGGTTTTTGCCGGTCATTGACCACACCCGTGCCGCTGTACGCAATCCTGGCATCGGCAACATAGGTAGAGAGCACCAGGTTGTTCGCTCCTATGTCGCGGGGACGCACCACACCGGTCAGTTCGATGATCTGATTCTCGTTGTTGATCAACACCTCTCGCGATCCGGTAACCACCAGATTACCGTTGGGCAGCACCTGGGTCACCAGCGCCGTGATATAAGCATTCAGGTCTCCACTGCGCTTGGTGGTTCCGGTGCCTTCGAATTCACTCTCCACACCGCCGGCCACTTTGGAAAACGGATTGAAGAACGGTTGATCGATCGGGTACCGCTTTTCTGCATTAAAAAAAGCATCCACACTGGCGCTCAGGGAGGAACTGCGATCCGTCGCCGTACTGGCCCTGTTGGTCGCCGCCGAGGATTCGGTGATTTTGATCGTGATGATGTCTCCTACGGTTCGGGCCTTCTGGTCGGTGAACAGGAAGATCAAGGGTGCATCATCCTGCCACAAGGCGCCATCCGGGGCCAAGCCGGCTTCGGGGATGGCCACCGGCGTTAGCGGATTGGCTGCCTGTTCGGCCGGTTCATACTGCGGTGCCTTGGATTGAACGGGTCCACCCATTCCAAAGAAACCACCGGCACAACCGGTCAGTCCGATGCCCCATAAAAAAATAATCGCCAGTCGTCCGAACCTGTGCGCAACACTTGTTTTGAATTGATGGGTCATCATTCACCTCTCTAAAAATCAACGACAACGGAACCCGGCCCGATTACCCGGGCGGTTACGATGCGTTTGGAGTCCGTATTCACCACCCGCACCATCTCCCCTTTACGACCCTGCTGTTTGACCATGCCGGTAACGGAAATAGTCATGGGGCCGGAATTGGCGACGATCTTGACGATATCCCCCCGCTTGACCAGAGGCGGTAAGGCAATCATGCTCGATTGAAGCACGGTATTGGGATAGATCATCCGTGTGGTCCGATTTCCCAAAGCGTCTTCGATGCGACTGACGGTATCCGATGGCATCCTCGCCAGGTCGCGCCGTTCCACCGACAGATGGGACAGTTCGATATGCTGATGCTTGCCAAGGGGGCGGTTGACCGTGACCACATCCGCCATAACGGAAATGGTTGCATTCACCCACAGCTTGCGCGCCGGTTCGCCGTCCACAAAGAGATGCAGGGCCAGCATGGTGCGGCCCAAATAATCTTCATTGCGGTTAGGCACGATTCGATAGGACAGTTTTCCCGTGGAGAGCGCAATGGTCTCATCGAAGGTAATGCGGCTGATGCCGACATCTTCATTTTTCCATGGCATCCGGGTGCGGATCGCCGTTTCGACTGCCCGCTGGATGCGCCGGACAGGCAAGGTGGCCGCCCGGCGGGCAATGCGCACATCCTGGGGGCCTTTGTAAATGAGTGCACCGGTGTCAACACCAGCCTGCCTGAGACGGATGCGAACATAGTCGATACTCACCAACCGGGTCTGCCCGGGCTGGGGGGATTTGGCCACAACAGTGGCGCCCAATGATTGCAGCTGCGATTTTGAAGGACCGCGTAAAGAACCGATATCGGATAAACGAACGGCATCCTGATCGACCACGACCGAGGCTTTAAGCGTGAGACAGGTGCCTTCAGCAGGAAATGCCGCCGGTGTAAACACAAACAGCATGAGGATTAAAATCAGGCATGCACCCGGCCTGATCGAGCTTTCGTATCGTTGAATGTCATGAGTCATCATTGGTACTACCGTCTCAAGTTGGTTGCCGTCTGAAGCATATCGTCGGCGGCCTGGATGGTCTTGCTGTTGGTTTCATAGGCCCGTTGAGCCACGATCATGTTAACCATTTCATCAACCACGCTCACGTTGGACATTTCCAAATACCCTTGGGCAAGGGTGCCGTAGCCGACCTCCCCCGGCGTCCCGGTGGTGGCATCTCCCGAAGCGGCCGAGGGGATGAAAAGATTCCTGCCGATGCTTTTCAAGCCGGCCGGGTTGATGAACTGGGCCAGTTCAATATTGCCGATCTCGGACGGCTGGTTTTCTCCTGCCAGCAGCACCGACACCGTACCGTCAGTCCCGATTGAAATAGCCATGGTATCGGCGGGAATAGTAATTTCCGGTTCCATGGGGAACCCGTCCGACGTCACCACCCGGCCGTCGCTGTCCAGCTTGAATGTACCCGCCCGGGAGTAACCGATTTCCCCGTTGGGCTGGATCACCTGAAAAAAACCGCCGCCTTCGATGGCCATATCCAGGTCATTCTGGGTGTGGTTAAATTCCCCCTGGGTGAACATCTTCTGGGTAGCGGCGGGACGGACACCATGCCCCACCTGAATACCGGTGGGCACCTGTGTGTCTGCCGAGGACGACACCCCCGGTGACCGGATGGTCTGGTAAAGCAGATCCTGAAAATCCGCCCGACTTTTCTTGAATCCGGAGGTGCCGACGTTGGCCAGGTTGTTTGAAATTACATCGATGTTCAATGTCTGGGCCTGCATTCCAGTGGCCGCGGACCATAGGCTTCTGATCATGGGGTCCTCCTGTAAGTGAACGGCAAGGGGTTGGGCCTGTGAATCGAATTTGACTGACCACGGGCGTCAGGTCGCTCTTTTTATGTGGTTTTGCCCACACTATTGATGCTTTTGGATGTCGCTTCGTCAGCGCTTTTGATCACTTTCTGATAGGCGTCAAAGGCCCGGGATGTTTCAATCATCTCGGTCATGGCCTGTATCGGATTGATGTTGGCGGTTTCCAAAGATCCCTGGCTCAAGGTGGTGTTTTCCGGCCGCTCTCCGGCACTTTGCGCATCCGTGGTAACAAATCGGCCGTTGCCGGCCTTTTTCAGGGTGTCACGGTTGATAAAATCGGTGATCTGCAGCCGGCCCACTTCGTCGCCATCGACATACACGTTCCCCTGCATGTCGATCTCAACCGTTCCTTCCTCCAGGGTAATTTCACCACCTTCACCCAATACCGAATGGCCATCCGGTGTAACCAGCACCCCTTCGGTATCCAAGGTAAAGTTTCCCTGGCGGGTATACTGGACACCATCAGGGGTTTGAATGGAGAAAAAACCGTCGCCGTTGATGGCCACATCCAACGGGTTGCCGGTCCGGCGAAGGGCGCCCTGACTGAAATCGACAATGGTGGAAAAGGGCGGGGCATAGGGTGACAACGCTTGAATCCCATCAATGGGCGTTTCGAATACCTGGGATTCGCTCTCTTCCGGAATCTGAAATATGGATCGATCTCCTTTATAGCCGATGGTATCGATGTTGGCCACATTGTTGGAGAGGACTTCCAATCGCAACTGTTGAACCAGCGCCCCGGCTGCGGCAAGGTACATTCCACCACTCATGGCTTGGACTCCTGTGGGTTTTTGTTTGGTGTGTTCATATCTTGTCTATTTTTTGCAACCTGTGTGCCACAACAAGGATCCTCCCGGGCGCCTCTGTTTGGCAACGATAACCGGACATGCCCCCCCCCGATTGAAAACAAAAAACCGGTAGGCAACAAATGCCTTACCGGTCTTTTTTTCCCATCGACATGAAAAAGGAGGAATGGCGGCATCAAAGGGCATTCAACCGCATGACCATGGAGACTTCCGCCTCGGGCAATTCCAACTGACGGGCGATTTTCGGCATGCTTATCCCCTCGCGGACCATGGGCGAAATTTGCTCATAAGACGACCGGCAATCGTCGGATACTTCCATCGCCGCGGTCGGAAACGCGTCGAGGCTGTGGCCCATCGACGGTTTTCTGACGACCACGCCCAGTTTTTGGCGTTCCTGCTCGATGGTTTGGGCCAACGCAGCCAGCATGGAATCGGTTTTCCGGCTCATGAGGAAAATGAGTGCCCGGTGTTCGATATCGTGATCCCGACATGAGGCATTGCTTTTCGAATCGTGCGATGTGCACCCTCGCTGAGGATCGCTTTTCAAAATAGTGCGTGTGATCGTCCAGAATTCGTTCAGCAATCCGGCAATACCGCGCCAAAGTTCATAGCTGGCGTGCAACATGTTCACCTCTCCTTTTTCTATTTACCGACACGATCACTTACGCTTCCAACAATCCGTCCCGGCGCAGTTTGCCTCTCAAATGAATAATGGCCTGGGCATGGATCTGCGAAACACGAGATTCGGTAACATTCATGACCTCGCCAATCTCCTTCATGGTCAATTCGTCGGAATAATAAAGGGATACGACGAGTTTTTCCTTTTCCGGCAACAAGTCGATATTCTTGGCAATGGTGGATTTGATCTCTTTCATCGTGGTCAAGGACAGGGCGTCATCGGCATTGCCATTGGCCATGGAACGGGAAAGGGTCGCCGTATCGTTTCGAGAGGCATAGCCGATCTCTTCAAAGCTGACGAAAGAGATGCTGGACATCCGTTTTACCTTATAAAATTGTTCCAGGTCCATATTCATCTCATCGGCCACCTCTTCATCGGCGACTTCCCGGCCCAGCTTCTGTTCCAGGTTCAAATAGGCTTTTTCCAGATCCCGGATTTTTTTGCGGGTTGTGCGGCCCAGAAAATCACGGGATCGCAGTTCACTCAATACGGCCCCCTTGATACGAAATACGGCATATGTGATAAATTTATTGTCACGGGTGGGATCGTATCGTTCGATGGCCTGAATTAATCCGATAATCCCCACATTGATCAGGTCATCCACCTCGATGGTGGCCGGCAGATGAACCGCAATGCGGTTCACGATACGCTTCACATAGGGAAGGTATTCGTTGATAATCTGATTTCGCAGTAAATGGCTCTCTTTTCCGAAGTTTTCTTCCCTCGATTGCGCTAGATCCATGTTTCTCTCCACGATTTTGGAATTCTTCCGTTATGCTTTTGGAACATCCACCTTTCCATGACGGGAAAAGCTGGATTAGCGTCAGGCGGTTCCGGCCTGTTCCATGATAAAAAGTTCGCGATTAAAGGAGCGACGGTCTGCTGCTTTTCCATGGCTCAAACGATATCCTGCCAGATCAAAGGCCGGTGTTCCGATCGGCAAATCATGGGCTGAGAACGGGCCAGTTTATGGGCCAGTTCGGCGAAATTTCGACTCGCCTGACTCATGGGAGCCATTTCACTGACGACCTTCTGTTGGCGGACACCGGTTTTCACATTGCCGTCAACCAGCACGCTTCCGAAATATTCGATGGACACATCGAGAAAACGATCGGCCACCAGACAGAGCTGCCGGCTGACGTCATCGGCCTCTTTGGTATTTTTTGCCATATTGACGAGCAGCCGGAAATGTTTTTCCCGGTATTTGACCGAGAGGATCTTCATCAATGCGTAGGCATCGGTAATAGAGGTCGGCTCGGGCGTAACCACCACCATAATCTCGCCGGCCGAAGCATTGAAATAAAGTACATTGGAGGATATCCCGGCGGCCGTGTCAATCAACACAATGTCGTAGTCAGACAAGAGTACATTGAGTTTGTTGAAGATTTCCATTTTCTGGGTAGGTGTCAGTCGGGTCAGTTCCTGAATCCCCGACGAGGCCGGCAGGATCTTCAAATGCCCCGGTCCGCTGACAATGATCTCCGACAATTTTTTCTTACCCGCAATCACGTGAGAAAGATTGTACCGGGGTGTCAACCCCAACAACACATCCAGGTTCCCCAGACCCAGGTCCGCATCGAAGATGAGCACCCGCTGTCCCGCCTTGCACAAGGCATACCCCACGTTAGCCACAATATTGGTCTTTCCCACACCGCCCTTACCGCTGGTAATGGAGATTACCCTGGCCTGCGGTTGCCGCATTTCACCCGTTTTAATCATGAAATGCTTCTGTCTTCTTTTCTGGTTCAGACTGATGATCCGTCCGGTATTATCAAAATTTGGCATTGCCGTCTGTTCTCCCAGGTTAAATGGCGTTCGAGCATTGATAACCGATGGCCCCAGTTACATGATTCTTGATCATGCTGCCGTTGCAGCATGCCTGGCAAGGCTTGAAGCCCCCGGCCATGGCTTGTTCCATGCTGTTGAACGCGGTAATCATCTCCGCGTTGATCCGCATTATCGACTTGCAGTTTGGACGATGAAATAGTTCGGAATTCCGGTTGGCCACATATTGGATTGAATCGCTACTATCACCACTGATCTTTGAATCGGTTTCAATCTGCCTGATATGACTGGAAAAATCGGTCACCTGCCCGGCGACGGGCGTATTCGTCGGGAAAAACCCCGCCAGCCTGTCGGCGGTTATCTCTTGCAGGTCATCGAACAGATCAACGCCGTCACCGCAAAACGAGGACGAAAGCCGCACTTTCTTCAGCAGCCGAAAAACGGGGCCCTCCCCGATCTGCTCATCCATATGGGTGAAAAGCAGACGATTCACACCAAAAGGCAAGAAGGCGCTTACGGTGGCCGCCAAGACCTCTTCCCGGACGGTTGCATTGGCCACCAGATGGGTTTCATCCGGATTGGCCAACCGGAGCAGTGCGCCAACATCGTCCATCATGGATGCGTCCCGCTTGCTCACTCCCGGCGTATCGATCAAGACCACATCTACGTTCGCCAGATCATTCAACACCTTTTGCAGGTGCTCGGCATCATGGACGATCGTCAGGGACAGGTTCATGATGCGCCCAACACTTACCAGCATGCTATTTGCTCCGACACCAAAACGATCGAGGCTGATCAGGGCGGTCTCTTTTTTCTCAATGAACCGGCAATGCCGGGCCAGTTTGGCCACCGTAGTACTTTTTCCCACACCGGACGGCCCAACCAGGGCAATAATTTTCCGTTTGGCGAGATCGCGATAAAATGGTTCGGCAACCCGATTATGGCCGGCCTCATTTGGGTTCAGTTGAACAATTGACACCTCGCTGGCGTCACAACCGATCTCGGTTTGCAAATCGGGTTCGGCTTCGGTTGAAATCGCCCCGGGCGCCTGCATGGTGTTGTTTCGATCGTCGCGAACGCGGGTAAGATCCAATGCCGGCGCCGGGTTCGAAGATGATTTGATTTTCGGATCTAACAGCTTATTGGTTTGCGGTATCGACGAGAGGGAAACACGATCGGTCTGAGATTCGGCATCCAGATGTTTCGATAACATGCCGGAAAAATCATTGTCACCATCGGTCTCTTCCTCCGGGTAGTCGGTGGCGGCAGTGATTTCGACACTCTTTTTTCTCAAGGCACTGAAAAACCCATCGGGTCTGATCTCTTTGGCCGACAGAATCACGGCATCGCCGCCAAACTCACTTTTAACCAGGCGAAGGGCATCGGTCATATCGGTTGCTTCAAAGCGCTTAATCTGCATCTGAGGCCTCCACGGTTCCAACTATTTGTATCTTGGCACTGCTGACAATCTCATCATAGGAGAGTACTGCCAAGCCGGGAATGAAACGGTCGGTCAGCTTTTTAAATTGGCAACGGATCTGGGCGGAACAGACGAGCAACGGCTGAACACCCAAGGATTTATAATCCTCCATCTTAACGCTCAGGTCATCCATGATGGACTTGGCATAGGCCGGGTCGACGGCCAGAAAGGTTCCTTGATCGGTCTGTTGCATAGATTCGGCAATTTTCTTCTCTACCCGCTGGTCGAGCGTGAGGACATGCAGCTTTCCGTCTTGCGTCTGATAAAAACTGGAGATGGTACGGGCCAAGGCCTGACGCACGTGTTCGGTCAAGATATCCAGTTTTTTGGTGGTCGGCGCCCAGTCTGCCAGGGTCTCCATAATGGTTAGCAGGTCCCGAACCGGCACCTGTTCCAGCAGAAGATTCTGAGTCACCCGGACCACCCCGCCCAAAGTGACCAGATTGGGGACCAGCTCCTCGACCACTTTGGGATGGCTGGCTTTCAACGTATCGAGCATTTTCTGGACTTCCTGTCGGCCTACCAGTTCGTGGGCATGGCGGCGAATCACATCCGAAAGATGGGTGGTCATAATGGTCGCCAGATCCACCACGGTGTACCCTTTTGCGTTGGCATCCTCTCGGGCCGCGGGTTTGATCCAGAAGGCCTCCAGTCCATATGTGGGCTCCCGCGTGGCAATTCCGCTGATTTTCGCATCGGCAGATCCCGGATTCATGGCCATGAGATGGTTGATCATCAGGTCGCCGGCGGCCACTTCGATCCCTTTTAATAAAATGGAATAGGCACCCGGTTTGAGTTTCATGTTGTCCTGGATGTGGATGGACGGCACCACAATGCCAATCTCCCGGGCAATCTGCCTTCGGATGGATTTTATCCGTTCAAGCAATTCGCCATCCTGCTCCACATCCACCAGCGGAATCAGCCCATAACCGACCTCAAGGGCCAGCACGTCTATGGGGGGCAGTGGTTTGAATGTTTCCGGTGGCTTCTCTTCGGTCATTTTCTCTTGCTGCAGGGTGATTTCGCGAGACTCCGCCACTTTTGCCCGTTCGGTTTGAAATACCAGATAGGCCACGAACCCGACCGTACCGGATAATATGAAAAAAGGAATGGTCGGCAATCCGGGAACCAGTCCGAAACCGAAAAGCATAGTGGCTGCCACCACGAAGGCCCGGGGCTGCACCAGCAACTGGCTCCCGATTTCCAACCCCAGACTTTTTTCAGCACCGGCTCGGGTAACGACGATACCGGCAGCCGTGGAAATTATCAGTGCGGGGATCTGGCTGACCAAACCATCGCCCACGGTCAGCAAGGTATAGGTCTGGGCGGCGTCGGCAAAGTTCATCTTTTTTTGAAATACACCGATGGCCAGACCGGCCAGGATATTGACGAAGGTAATGATGATGCCGGCAATGGCATCACCGCGCACAAACTTATTGGCACCATCCATGGCCCCGTAGTATTCGGCCTCGCGACTGATCTGTCGCCGTCGCTCCCTGGCTTCGGTCTCATCGATGAGGCCGGCGTTCAGATCGGCATCGATACTCATCTGCTTGCCGGGCATGGCGTCCAGGGTAAACCGGGCGGCCACTTCGGCGATTCTGCCGGCGCCCTTGGTAATCACCATGAAGTTGATCACCACGAGGATAACAAAAACGATAAATCCGACGATGTAATTCCCGCCGACCACAAAATCGCCGAAGGCCATAATCACCTTGCCGGCGGCCTGGGTGCCCTCGTTTCCATGAAGAAGGATCATCCTGGTGGATGCCACGTTCAAGGAAAGTCGGAACAGCGTGGAGAGCAACAACAGCGATGGGAAAGAGGAGAGATCGAGTGGTTTGAGGATGTACATGCCTACCAAAAGGATGATCAGGGCGAGGGTGATATTGAAAGTCAGGAACAGGTCCAACAGCATGGACGGAATGGGAATGACCATGACCATCAGAATGGCCATGGCGGCCAATCCCATTAAAACATCGGTATTGTTGGTTACAAAGGCGAACCGATCGAGGTATTGTTTGCGTTCGGCAAGTTCCATGATGCGTATTGCAGCTCCTTGATTGCGGTAACGTTACACCTGGAAACAGCATATTCCATGCCTATCGTTGCTTTCCGCATAACACAACAACGAACCCGGATTGAACAGCTTGACTATATTCACAATATTTTTCTTATTGGTTTTTTAGGAATAAAGTATCGATTCAATTAAGCGATCGAATCAGGCAGACCCAAAGGAGGAGCGTCAATTTTTTGTCCGCATGCCGGCCGGACGTCTGAAAATGGATAACGTCGGGGCGAGGTCGAGATTCGATATTTGGGAGTAATGGTTTTCATATCGTCACGGGTTCGAGAAAGATGGCGACGCGACATGTTGCCGGAGGCAAAGGTTGGACCTTTTAGGAGACCGTCAGGTGTTGACCAGACCTTTAAGACGATAAACATAGGCAAGAATTTCAGCGACGGCACGGTACAGGTCGGCCGGTATAAAATCGCCTATTTCCGTTGTTTTGAACATGGCTCTGGCCAGCGGTTTGTTCTCGACCAAGGGGATATCATTTTCGATGGCGATGGACTTGATCTTCTGAGCGAGAAAGCCGGCGCCCTTTGCCACCACGGTGGGTGCCTGCATCCCCTCTTCATATTTGATGGCAATGGCCAGATGGGTGGGGTTGGTGATCACAACGGTGGCTTCGGGGACCGCCTCCATCATCCGTTTTCTGGCCATTTCGCGCTGGACGGACCGAATTCTGGCCTTTACTGCCGGATCACCTTCACTTTGCTTGTTTTCGTCCTTGACTTCCTGTTTGGTCATCTTCAAATCCTGCTGATGCTGCCATTTGGTGTAGGCGAAATCGAGAACGGCCATGAGAAAGAGAACCATGCAGGTATACAGACACATCTGAAATGACACCTGACCGACAAACTTCAGGATATTGCCGACACTCAACTGCATCAGGCCGGGAATCTGATCCAGATAGCGATTGAGGACGATGAAAGCGACCCCACTGATGATGGTCAGCTTGATAATGGATTTTATCAGTTCCACTAGTGATTTGAGGGAAACTAACTTTTTTAACCCGCTGATGGGATTGAGTTTGGCCAGATTGGGGCTTAATTTCTCTCCGGTTATCAGGAAACCAAATTGCGCAACATTGCCGAGGACACCACCGGTCATGACCACCAGCATCAGGGGAATCAGGACGATAATACAATTGAGAAAAACATCCCACAACAAGGTGTGCACCGTTTCGGTCGCCATGGTCATGGTTCCGGCCCGTTGATACATGGCACGCATGGTGTCGGTCAGCCGACCGAGCATCCAGGACCCGGCAAAAAAAAGAACGGCAACACCACCGGAGAGAATTAATACCGAAGGAATCTCCCGGCTTTGCGCCACATTGCCCTTTCGGCGGGCATCGGCGAGTTTCTTTCCGGTCGGTTGTTCGGTTTTGTCCTGACTCGAGCCACCGGCCATGGGTCACCCCGACCCCATGATTCTTATCAGGTCGAACACGGTCACCTGATAAGATGAAAACAGATCGATCAAAAAAGCCGTCAGATAGGGAGCAACGATGATCATAAAAATCAGACCGATCACGATTTTCAATGGCATGGCAACGATGAAAATATGCATCTGGGGAACGGTTCTGGCCACCAGGCCGAGGCCCACACTGACAACCAACATGACGGCGATCAGGGGGGCACCCACTTTAATGGCCACGACAAACATGTTGGCGGCCAACCGCATCATCATCTCCACCAATTGGGGACTGATGTGCATGGACAGCAGCGGAATAACCTTATAGCTGTCAACAATCGCCCGAAAGAACATATGGTGGGCGTTGATGGCAAAAAATAGCAGCATGGCCGTCAAATTGTAAAACTGGGCCAGAATCGGGATCTGAGCACTGGTGGTCGGATCC
>DEIP01000070.1:0-10087 GCA_002352605.1 Desulfobacteraceae bacterium UBA2771
GCCAACGTATAAAGAATGCGTTTTTTCAGTTCGGGGATCTTGAAGATGTTTCCGAATCCGCTGCCGACCATGATCAGATGACCTCTATCTTTCCGCCGGCGGCCTCGATTTTTTGCCTGGCACTCTCACTGATCTTGTTGATCCGGACGGTAACGGGCACCCCAACAACGCCTTTGCCCAAAATTTTAATGCCGTCCCGATCGCCTTTCACGAGGCCGATTTGGATGAGCGCCACCTCGTCGACGACCGACTGAGCATCAAACCGGTTCAGATCCTGTACGTTGACGATGGCAAATGTTTTTTTAAAGTGGTTTTTAAAACCGCGTTTCGGCAATCGACGATGGATCGGCATCTGCCCGCCCTCGTAACCGGGTCGCACGCCGCCACCGGAACGGCAGTTCTGTCCTTTGTTTCCCCGACCGGCCGTTTTTCCGGAACCCGAGGCCACCCCCCTTCCAACGCGTTTTTTTACTTTTCGCTGACCCTTTTCGGGCGCCAAATCGTTGAGTCTCATCGATTATCTCTCCTCGGCAACCACCAGGTGGGATACCTTTTCTACCATTCCTCTCACGGAAGGGGTATTTTGTAGTTCAACGGTACGATTAACCTTGTTGAGGCCCATTCCCCGAAGAACCTTGCGGTGTTTTTCGGGCCGCCCGATCATGCTTTTTACCAACGTTACTTTCAGCATTCCACTCATCGTTCGTTATCCTCATTTTAAATCCTGGACTTTGAGTCCACGTCTGGCGGCAACCGATTCAATGCTTTCCAGCTGTTTCAGGCCATCAACAGTGGCCTTGACGACATTATGCGGGTTGTTGGTCCCCATGCATTTGGTCAGGATATTCTGGACGCCCACAGCCTCAAGGACGGCACGAACAGCGCCTCCGGCAATAACGCCGGTACCTTCTGAAGCAGGTTTCAACATGACGCGGCCCGCCCCATATTTACCGATGACCTTGAAGGGAAGCGTCCCTTCGGTGAGGGGCACCTTGACCATTGTCTTTTTGGCCTTTTCAACGCCTTTCCGTATGGCTTCAGGTACTTCACCTGCTTTCCCGAGACCGTACCCGACACTTCCATCACCGTCTCCAACAACCACGATGGCGCTGAAGCTGAAGCGACGACCGCCTTTGACCACTTTGGCCACCCGGTTGATATGAACGACCTTGTCGATCAGTTGGTTTTCTTCAGTAGCTTGCTTAAACAAGTGTCTGCCTCCTTAACTGGTGTGTACTAAAAGTCCAACCCGGCTTCCCGGGCTCCGTCGGATAAGGCTTTGATGCGTCCATGATAGAGGAAGCCGTTACGATCGAAAACAACTTTCTTAACTCCTTTATCCATGGCCCGCTGCGCAAGCAGTTTTCCGGTGAAAACCGCCTTGGCGACTTTGCTCTCAAACGTCGGTTGATCCTTCACCGCTTTTTCGTTGCTGCAAGCAGCCACAAGCGTGGTACCGGTAGTGTCATCAACAATTTGGCTGTAAATGTGTTTGGCACTTCTATACACGGTAAGCCTGGGTCTTTCCACCGTGCTGTTTATTTTTTTGCCGACTCTTTTTTTTCGTTTCAGCCAGGTTTTCTTTTTTTCGTTTGTTGAACCCATTTTAAATTCCTTTAATGGCCGCTTTGCATCGACAGGTCCCGTAGGGTAACGCAAGGGCAACTGAGTTTATTTGGTGCCGGTTTTTCCAGCTTTTCGCTGGATGTACTCTTCGGCGTATTTAACGCCCTTGCCCTTGTATGGCTCGGGCTTTCTCAGCTTCCGAATCGACGCAGCGGTCTGGCCGACCTTTTCCTTGTCAATACCGCTTAATTTGATGACGTTGGCTTTGTCGACCTTTGCATCAATGCCTTCCGGCAACACGAAATCAATAGCATGCGAATACCCCAGGTTTAAAACGATCGTTTTCCCCTTCATTTCCGCCCGGTACCCGATGCCGTTAATCTCCAAGATTCTCTCGTATCCCTTGCTAACGCCATCAACCATATTTGAAATCAAGCTGCGGGTCAGCCCCTGAAGCGCACGGGTTTTACGATCTTCCCGTTCGATCATCACCGAGATTTTGTTGTCCTTAATCGAAAGATCCACCGCAGGGTGAATGATTCGGGTCAAAGTACCCTTCTCTCCCTTGACCACCAGTTCGTGGTTTTCATAGTCGATACTGGTCTTCGCGGGAATTACTATAGCCTTCTTTCCTACTCGAGACATTTAACGCACCTCGTTTTTACTTCCTGTCAATAACCGGAGTCAGTTCAGGATCTGGAGACATTCCGCCTTTTTATTATGGCAATTTACCAGAGCGTGCAAAGCACTTCTCCGCCGATATTCTTCTCCCTGGCAACTTTGTCCGTCATGACCCCCTTAGAGGTGGACATAATTGCGATTCCCAATCCGCTATAAACAGGCTTTACGGACCGGGCATTGAGATAGGTCCGCCGACTGGGCTTACTAATCCGTTCGACATTTATGATGGTATGTTTCTGAGCGCCTGTGTACTTGAGATAGACACGGAGGGTGCCCTGCTTACCATCATTAATGAACTTGTAATTACGGACATATCCCGATTCTTTGAGAACCTTGGCGATCTCTATTTTTATTTTTGATCCGGGAATGTCAACACTGTTGTGTTTCGCCTTCCCGGCGTTCCTGATGCGGGTTAACATATCGGCAATCGGATCGCTCATCACTATTTCCTACTCTATAAATTTAAAAGTTATTCAACCCAAAATGGGTGTTTACCAACTGGACTTTACGACACCCGGAAGCCGGCCTTGGGAAGCCAGGTTACGGAAGCAGATACGGCAGATGCCAAATTTTCTGATAAACGCTCGCGGTCTTCCGCATATAGGGCACCGGTTGTAGGCCCTTACGCTGAACTTCGGTTTCCTTTTAACCTTCTCTCTGAGTGATGTCTTCGCCACAGCTTTCTCCTTGTAACCACCAGACTTTATTAATTCTTGAAAGGCATCCCCATCAATTTGAGGAGTTCTTTGCCCTCTTCATTACTTTTGGCCGTCGTCACGATACTGATATTCAGGCCTTTTATTTTATCTATCTTGTCATAGTCTATTTCAGGAAATATCAGTTGCTCTTTTACACCTAAGGAATAATTTCCTAAACCGTCGAAGGCTTTGCCGGAGATGCCCCTGAAATCCCTGACACGTGGCAGCGCCACATTGATCAGCTTGTTGAGGAAATCATACATCCGGTTCCTGCGCAGGGTGACCATGCAGCCGATGGGCACGCCTTCACGCAACTTAAAAGCGGCTATTGATTTCTTGGCCCGAGTGATAACCGGCTGTTGCCCGGCAATCTGCCTGAGCTCATCGATGGCCGAATCAATTATTTTGATATTGTGAATTGCCTCACCCAGCCCCATATTCAGCACAACTTTATTAATTCTGGGTATCTGCATGGGGTTGGTGTAATTAAACTTATCCTTCAGTTCCGGCACCACCGTCTCATTGTAATAGGATTTGAGCTGTGACATGTTATTCCTCCGAGAGCCTCCCTATTTTGTCGGCCCTATGCATCTATAATTTCACTGCATTTTCTGCAGATGCGGACCTTCTTGCCATCGTCCAGGGTTTTTGTTTTTACCCTCACGGGTTCAATGCACTTGTTGCACATCAGCATGACATTGGACCAGTGGATCGTTGCTTCACGCTCTAGGATTCCGCCCTGTCTGTTCTCCGCATTAGGCTTCGTGTGCCGCTTCATGATGTTGATGTTCTCGACGAGGAGACGGTTCTTTTTCCCGATGACCTTAAGGACTTTGCCTACCTTACCTTTATCCTTGCCGGCGATGACCTTGACTTTGTCGTCTTTCTTTATATTTATTGTGTCTCTGATCATTTCGTTTTCTCCACGACGCGGGACCCTCCGTTACAGCACCTCGGGTGCAAGTGATACGATTTTCATAAATCGTTTGGCGCGAAGTTCCCTGGCAACCGGCCCGAAGATACGGGTGCCCAGTGGTTCACGCTGGCTGTTGATCAACACGGCGGAGTTATCATCGAAACGGATGTACGACCCATCGGTCCGGCGAATCTCTTTTTTGGTTCTGACCACTACGGCCCTAAGGACATCGCCTTTTTTTACCTTTGCGTTGGGAATGGCTTCTTTTACCGTAACCACGATAATATCACCGATACCCGCGTACCGTCTTTTGGATCCCCCCAAGACTTTGATGCAGTACACTGCACGTGCGCCCGAGTTGTCCGCCACCGTCAGTTTTGTTTCGGCCTGAATCATGTTTATCGTCCTTTATCGCTATACGGCTTTTTCGATAACGTCTGTAACGCGCCACCGTTTAAGCTTGCTGATGGGACGAGATTCGGTAATCAACACCTTGTCCCCGATGTTACAGCTGTTGTCTTTATCGTGGGCGGCGAATTTATTACGTCTTCTGATATATTTCTTGTACATGGGATGTTTGACCAACCGCTCGACTTGTACAACGGCCGTTTTATCCATCTTGTCGCTAACCACAGTACCGATAAGTTGTCTTTTGATTCCACGATTTTTCATGACCGCATCTTAGTCTTTTTCTATAGGGTTGGATTTATAGTTCAATATGGTTTTCAACCGAGCAACATCTTTTCTGGTTTCCCCGATCTTCTTGGGATTTTCCAGTTGCCCGATTTCATGCTGAAACCGAAGATTGAACAGGGCTTCCTTCAGATCGGCGACTTTGTGCTGAATCTCGTCGCCATTCATGTCTCTGATTTCGGTCGCTTTCATTATTGCTCGCTCCTCTCCACAAACCGGGTTTTTAGGGGAAGTTTGTGGGCGGCAAGCCGAAATGCTTCCATTGCCATCTCCCGGCTTACACCGGTCATCTCATAAATCACACGCCCCGGCCGAATAACGGCCACCCATCCCTCAGGAGCGCCCTTGCCTTTACCCATACGGACCTCGGCGGGTTTTTTCGTGTAGGGCTTGTCCGGAAACATACGAATCCAGATTTTCCCCCCCCTTTTCACGTAACGGGTCATGGCAATACGCGCCGCCTCGATCTGCTTAGAGGATATCGTTCCACAACCGATGGCCTGCAATCCAAATTCTCCGAAACTCAGATCACTGCCACGGTATGCGGCACCCCTCATTCTTCCCTTTTGACTTTTACGATATTTGACCTTCTTAGGGCTCAGCATTTCCTATCTCCCACAAGCCTAACCACTGATTTCGGCTTTATCCTTTTTGAGAATTTCGCCATGGAACAAAAACACCTTAATTCCGACAATTCCATAAGTGGTGCGGGCTTCTGTGACACCGTAGTCGATATCGGCGCGTAGGGTGTGCAGTGGCACCCGACCTTCACGGTACCATTCCGTACGGGCCATCTCGGCACCACCAAGCCGACCGGAGCAGATTATTTTGACGCCTTGGGCGCCAAACCGCATGGCAGAGGATACCCCACGCTTCATGGCGCGTCTGAAAGCAACACGTCGTTCGATCTGCATGGCCACATTTTCAGCAACCAACTGGGCGTTCACCTCAGGCTTTCTGATTTCCTGAATATCAATCAGCACTTCCTGGCTCACTCGGCCTTCGAGTGCCTTCTTGAGCTTTTCGATCTCCGAGCCTTTTTTACCAATCACGATTCCGGGTCGAGCCGTAAAGATTCGCAGCCGAACCCGCCGGGTAGATCTTTCGATTTCGATTTTAGCAACGCCGGCATGGTGGAGTTTCTCTTTGATGAACTTTCGAATCTGGTAGTCCTCAAAGATGTAATCGGCATATTTCTTGCCGGCAAACCACCGGGATTCCCAGGTTTTAACGATTCCCAGCCTTAATGAAATAGGGTTGACTTTCTGGCCCAAGCTATTTTCCTCCTTACTGTACCGTACCTTCAGCTAACACAACGGTAATGTGAGCGGTTCGTTTAAGAATGCGCGCCCCTCTGCCTCTAGCCCTCGCCCGAAACCGTTTCAGGGACGGCCCCTGATCGACAATCAGATTCCTGACAACCAACTCGTCTACATCGATGCTCGTGTTCTGATCGGCGTTGGCAACAGCGGATCGAACAATTTTTTCAACAATTCCGGCAGATTTCTGGGGCATGAATTTAAGTGCGTTAATTGCTGCCTCAGCCGGTTTTCCCTTGATGGCATCGACGATCATCCTCACTTTCTGAGGGGAAATCCGTACATACCGTTGTTTCGCTCTGACCTCCATTTGGGGCCTTCCTTTTTTATCTTTTTACTTTGGACTTCCTGGCCGACGCATGGCCGTAATAGGTCCTCGTCGGAGAAAACTCACCCAGTTTATGGCCAACCATATTCTCGGTGACGAACACCGGAATAAATTTTCTGCCGTTGTGCACGGCAAGCGTAATACCGACCATTTCGGGCAGTATGGTCGATCTTCGCGACCAGGTTTTTAAAACCTGATTGCTCCTGGAGCCCTGCGCCTCGGTCACCTTTTTTAATAATTTCGGGTCTATAAAAGGACCTTTTTTTAAAGAACGTGGCATGATGTCTCCTGCTGGTAATCAATTCAGATCTGAACTTACGCCCTTTGTGGCAGCTTGCTCAGAAACTCTCTGGCTATTTTGTGCGCCGTTTAACGATGTAGCGATCCGTGCGCTTGTTCTTCCGGGTCCGGAAGCCCTTGGAAGGCTGCCCCCAAGGAGAACAAGGGTGCCTGCCTCCAGAAGAACGCCCTTCTCCGCCACCCATCGGATGATCCACCGGGTTCATGGCCACGCCCCGAACTTTTGGTCGACGCCCTTTCCATCGGTTCCGGCCCGCTTTGCCAAGGGAAATGTTCTCGTGGGTAACATTACCCAGTTGGCCCACGGTGGCCTTGCAGCGAAGCAGTACCATACGAACCTCGCCGGAGGGCAGTTTCACCAGCGCGTAACGGTCTTCTTTGGCCATCAGCTGAGCAAACGTTCCGGCACTTCGAACAATCTGTCCACCTTTGCCGATGCGCAGTTCGATATTATGAATGTGCGTGCCTAGTGGGATATTGTTCAGGGGCAAGGCATTTCCCGGCCGTATATCCGCATCGGGACTCGACATGACCGTATCGCCGACGGATAGTTTCAGCGGAGCGATAATATATCGTTTTTCACCGTCGGAATAATTCAGCAATGCGATTCGGGCCGAACGGTTGGGATCATATTCAATCGTGGCAACCGTCGCCGGGATGCCCTCTTTGTCCCGTTTGAAGTCGATAATACGGTAGAATCGCTTGTGTCCACCACCACGCCTTCTGCTGGTAATACGACCGTTTGCATTCCTGCCGCCTGTCTTTTTCAGAATCCTGACCAGGCGCTTCTCGGGGGAGGTCTTGGTGATCTCCTCAAAACCGGTGTAGCTTTGAAAACGGCGCCCAGGGCTGGTCGGTTTAACTTTTTTTATTGCCATCATTTTACTCCTAGCGTCTATACCCCTTCAAAAAAATCAATCCGTTCACCGGGCATCAAGGTTACAATGGCCTTTTTCCAGTCCTTGCGTTTCCCTATAATCCGTCCCCGCCGTTTTATTTTGCCCGTCACATTAACTGTCCGTGTCTTAGCCACTTTAACGCCGAATATCTTCTCAATGGCTCGGGTGATTTCAACGCGGTTAGCGCGCTTTTGGACTTCGAAAGAGATCTGGTTATTCTCCTCTTTCTGGATATTGGTCTTTTCGGTGATCACCGGTCTTTTAATAATGTCGTACAGATTCATCAACCCAACCTCCCCTCTATCCCTTCGATGGCCTGCTCAACAAGAACCAGCTTTGGGTATTTAAGGATGTCATAAACATTCATCCCCTGCGTCTGAAGAATCTTAACACCCGGTAGATTGCGGGAGGACAATTCCAGCCGTTCGTTTTTTCCCCCGGTAATTATAAGCGCCTTTTCAGCATTGAGTCCTTTAACAATACCGGCAAACACCTTGGTCTTGCTCTCCTCGAGATCAATCTTGTCCACAACGACCAACTGTTGATCCTGAAGCTTGCTGGTCAAGGCCATCTTAAGGGCCAGCTTTCGGACCTTTTTCAGAATCTTCTTTGAAAAATCCCGTGGATCCGGTCCGAAAACCACGCCGCCACCCCGAAGAATCGGAGACTTGATGTCACCTTTTCGCGCCCGCCCCGTTCCTTTCTGCCGGTACAGCTTGTGGCGGCTGCCCTTCACGTCGGAGCGCCGTTTGACAGACGCCGAACCCGCTCGCTTACCGGCCAATTGGGCAACGACGACTTGGTGAAGGACACTCTTTTTAACCGGAACATTAAAAATTGAATTGTTCAATTCGGTCTGTGAGACCACATCTCCGGCAATATTTACTACGTCGACAACAGACATAATGTTCCTCGTCCACTATGCCGCCCGCAACCGCGACGTTTCCATAAATTAAAACGTCGCGTCGTAGGTGGCCTGAAGTCCTTTTTATTATTTAAACAGGACCTTATTAATCGTAACGATTCCTGAACGGCACCCGGGGATGGGTCCATTCAAAAGAATGAGATTCTCTTCGGGGCGGATGTCAACGACTTCCAGGTTTCTGACCGTCTTGGTATCTCTGCCATACTGTCCGGGCATCCGTTTTCCTCTGGTGACCTTTGCCGGCCAGGCACTGCATCCGATGGAACCGGGCACCCTGAGACTCTTACAGCCGTGCGTCGCACGCCCGCCACCGAATCCATAACGTTTGACGACACCTGAAAATCCGCGCCCTTTAGAAGTTCCAGTGACATTGACCTTTTCGCCGATTTCGAAAATCTCGGGTCCGATGGCCTGTCCCAGGGCGTAGTCCTCCGGTTTATCCACCGCCATTTCCTTCAGTGTGGAAAAAAAGGCATCGCCGCTTTTCCTGAAATGCCCTTTGAGTGGCTTGGTGGTCTTTTTTTCCTTTTTGGCGCCGAACCCCAACTGAAGCGCCTTGTATCCGTCGGTCTCAACCTTCTTGATCTGGGTGACCACACAGGGTCCCACCCGCAAAACGGTGACGGGAATATATTTTCCATCCGGGCCATACATAGAGCTCATGCCCAGTTTTTTTGCTACCAGTCCTTTACACATCTCTCATATCCTGTGCTAAAGTTTGATTTCCACATCAACGCCGGGAGACAGATCAAGCTTCATGAGCGCATCTACAGTCTGCTGAGTCGGTTCGAGAATGTCAAGCAACCGCTTGTGGGTCCGCATCTCGAATTGCTCCCGGGACTTCTTGTCCACGTGGGGCGATCGAAGGACGCAGTACTTGTTGATTTTCGTCGGCAGAGGAATGGGGCCCACCACCTTGGCGCCCGTTTTTCTGGCGGTGTCGAAAATGTCACTGGCCGACTGGTCGAGAAGCTTATGATCGTAGGCCTTTAGCCGTATCCTGATCTTGGAGTTCATTATCATCGTTATTGACTCTCTTATTATTCAATTATCTCGCTGACGACACCGGCACCCACCGTACGACCGCCTTCTCTAATGGCGAACCGTAGTTCTTTCTCCATGGCGATCGGCGTGATCAGTTCGCCAGAAATGGCCACGTTGTCACCCGGCATCACCATCTCCACGCCTTCAGGAAGATTCAATATCCCGGTCACGTCCGTCGTACGGAAATAAAACTGGGGACGATAGCCGTTGAAAAACGGCGTATGACGACCGCCCTCTTCCTTGCTCAGAATGTACGCCTCGGCCTTGAACTTCGTGTGCGGGGTGATCGAACCCGGGGCCGCGACCACCTGGCCGCGCTCCACTTCGTCGCGCTTGGTCCCCCGAAGCAAGACACCGATATTGTCACCCGCCTGACCTTCGTCAAGCAGCTTGCGGAACATCTCCACGCCCGTACAAACCGTCTTCGTTGTCTCTCGGATACCCACAATCTCAACCGTGTCGCTCACATGAACGATGCCACGCTCAACACGCCCCGTTACCACGGTGCCACGGCCGGAAATACTGAATACGTCCTCGATGGGCATCAAAAAAGGCTTGTCTATATCGCGCTCAGGCTCGGGAATATAGCTGTCGATGGCATCCAAAAGCTCGAAGATACACTTGGCGGGGTCATCGTCGGCATCGTCGCACTCCAGGGCCTTTAAGGCGCTGCCGCGGATGATCGGGGTGTCGTCGCCGGGAAACTCGTATTTGTCCA
>DEIP01000070.1:10203-24373 GCA_002352605.1 Desulfobacteraceae bacterium UBA2771
GTGATCATGTTCTTAATATAGTCCGCATGGCCCGGGCAATCCACATGCGCATAATGGCGGTTGGCCGTCTCATACTCGACATGGGCCGTGGCGATGGTGATCCCACGCTCTTTTTCTTCCGGCGCCTTGTCGATCTGATCAAAAGGAACAAAATCGGCCAACCCCTTCATCCCGCTCAATTTCGTAATCGCAGCCGTCAGGGTCGTCTTGCCATGGTCAATATGCCCAATGGTCCCAACGTTTACGTGCGGCTTCGTCCTCTTAAATTTTTCTTTCGCCATCTCCCGGTCCTCCTGTTAACGGGTATCGTTACCCCAACAAGGCAAAAGGCTTTGATCGTCAGGCAGTCGGCAAGCCTGGTCGGCGCTCAAAACCTAATGCAGATAATAAATAACGGATGTGGATCGTTACCAACGGAAGTGGGCAAACGCCTTATTGGCATCCGCCATTTTGTGCGTATCCTCTCGCTTTTTCACGGAAGCGCCGCGCCCGTTAGCTGCATCCATCAACTCCCCGGCCAGCTTTGCGCCGAACCCTTTTTCACCTCGACCCCGCGCATAACTAATGACCCAGCGAATACCCAGGGCCGTTCGCCGGGAAGGACGGACCTCTGTAGGCACTTGATACGTAGACCCACCAACACGCCTGGACTTGACCTCGATAACCGGTTTCACGTTCTCCAGGGCCTTTTCAAAAGTCTTCAACGGGTCTTCATTTGTTTTTTCGCTGATAATGTCGAAGGCCCCGTACAACAGCGATTCGGCAGTGCTTTTTTTTCCATCGCGCATAATAGAAGCAATAAACTTGGAAACCAGCTTGTTCTTGTACTTTGCATCCGGGATGATCACCCGTTCAGGAACTTCTCGTCTTCTCGGCATAACTCACACCATTCTGATTAAATATCGAATATCACAGACTATTTTGGTCGTCGGGCGCCATATTTTGAGCGCCCCTGCCGTCGGCCATCCACACCCAAGGTATCCAGCGTTCCACGAACGATATGATACCGAACACCGGGTAGATCCTTGACACGCCCACCCCGGACCAGCACAACCGAGTGCTCCTGGAGGTTGTGCCCGATTCCAGGAATATACGCCGTCACTTCAATACCGGTCGTCAGACGAACCCTGGCAACCTTACGTAACGCCGAGTTGGGCTTTTTGGGTGTCGAAGTATAAACTCGAGTGCACACGCCTCTTTTTTGGGGTGCCCCTTTAAGCGCCGGGGTGGTCTTCTTCTTTAAGACCCGCTTCCGGCCTTTTCGAATCAGCTGGTTTATTGTCGGCATATCGATTCCTTAAACTATTTTTTTACGATTGGTTTTCTTCGCACACAGAAACTGGCTATGTATAGTTTAAGCCATCTCTTGTCAAGAATTTTCTCAATCATTCCACTCAACGTCCCCATCATTCCGCACCGCTGGCTGAAACGGCAAGGTCACGATATTTGGTGATGCCCGTTCCGGCGGGGACGATTCGGCCCATGATGACGTTTTCCTTGAGGCCTCGTAGCTCGTCTTCGGCGCTGGCAATACTGGCATCGGTCAATACCTTGGTCGTCTCCTGGAAGGATGCCGCAGAAATGAAGCTGTCCGTACTCAGCGACGCTTTGGTAATCCCGAGGATCAGCGGTTCACCGATGGCGGGTTTACCGCCTTCGGCGATGATCGCCTCGTTGGCCTCTTCGAAGGTGATTTTGTCCACCTGCTCTTCAAGGATGAAATCCGTGTCGCCGACATCCACAATTTTGACCCGGCGCATCATCTGGCGAACGATCACTTCGATGTGCTTGTCATTAATACGGACCCCCTGGAGCCGATACACTTCCTGGACTTCGTCCACCAGGTACTTGGCCAGGGCCACCTCCCCTTTGATTTTAAGAATATCCTGAGGGTTGGCGGAGCCGCCGATCAGATGTTCACCGGCCCGAATGTAATCGCCTTCGTAAACGTTGATATGTTTGCCCCGCGGAATCAGATACTCTTTTTTGTCGCCCACATCCACCGGGGTGATCGTCACCCGCTGTTTTCCTTTTTTGGTGGCCTTGGAGATGGAAACATAACCATCGATTTCACTCAACACGGCAACTTCTTTCGGTTTTCTCACCTCAAACAATTCAGCGACCCGGGGAAGACCACCGGTGATATCCTTGGTCTTGGTGGTTGCCCGGGGAAGCTTGGCTATAATGTCACCGGCCTTTACCGGCGTCCCCTCTTCCACCATGACGATGGCATCCACCGGCAGCATGTATCTCGCCAGCCCAGATCCTGTGGGTATTTTAGCGGTTTTGCCGTCCTCACCCTTGATGGAGATGCGGGGACGCTCTTCGGCGGTTTTGGATTCGATTACCGTCCGGCTGGACTTTCCGGTAACCGGGTCCACTTTTTCCTGGATGGTTTTCCCCGGGACCAGATCGCCAAATTTAACGATGCCGTCGAGCTCGGTGAGAATCGGTGTGGTAAAGGGATCCCAGAGGGCCAGCAGGTCACCCGGGATTACGGACTGGCCTTCCCGGACCACGAGGTGGGCACCATAGATGACCATGCACCGCTCGCGTTCACGGCCGCCATCCCCAACGATGGAAAATTCACCGCCACGGCGGTTCATGACCACCAGCTCATTTTCGTCATTTTCGACGACATTGAGGTCGACGAATTTAATTTTACCGGCCGTCCGTGAACGAACGTCCGCCTGTTCCACCCGCCGGCTGGCCGTACCACCGATATGGAATGTCCTCATGGTTAGCTGCGTGCCCGGTTCACCGATGGACTGGGCGGCAAGGATACCCACCGCCTGTCCCCTTTCAACCGTTCTTCCATGGGCCAGATCACGACCATAGCACTTGGCGCAGACACCATATTTGGTCCGGCAAGTCAATACGGAGCGTATCAAAACCGTGGTAACACCGGCATTTTCAATTTTCTGAGCATCGTTTTCATCGAGTTCCTTTCCCGAACGAACAACCACCTCATCGGTAAATGGGTCCAACACATCGGTGACGGTGGTCCGTCCCAGAATACGTTCGCCGAGGCGTTGAATCACCTCACCACCTTCGAGCAGCGGTTCCACCTTGACACCAAGCATGGTGCCGCAGTCGTCCTCCACCACCGCACAATCCTGGGCCACGTCTGCCAAACGGCGGGTCAGGTATCCCGAGTTAGCGGTCTTTAAAGCCGTATCCGCAAGCCCTTTGCGGGCACCATGGGTGGATATGAAATATTGGAGAACGGAAAGCCCCTCCCGGAAGTTGGCCTGAATGGGCGTTTCGATAATTTCACCGGAAGGTTTGGCCATCAACCCACGCATACCAGCCAGTTGACGCATCTGGTCCTTACTGCCCCGGGCGCCGGAATCGGCCATCATATATATGGGGTTGAAACTTTCCGTCTGCAGTGGCTGACCAGACGGATCCAACTTTGGGTTGCCCTCGCTGTCACAAATGGTTTCAACCTTCATGGCATCCATCATCTCATTGGCCACATCGTCGGTCGCCTTGGCCCAGATGTCCACCACCTTGTTGTATTTCTCACCCTGGGTGATTAGACCCTCGGTGTATTGGCGGCCGATTTCAATCACCTGCGTATCCGCCCGATTGAGGATCGCCTCCTTCTTCTCGGGGATGATCATGGCGTCGATGGAGATTGAAAGCCCACCCTTGGTTGAATATTTGTACCCGATATCCTTGAGCCGGTCCGCCAGGATCACCGTAGCCTTGGCGCCCAGATTCCGGTACACGTAATCAACCAACCCGCGCAGGGCCCCCTTGTCCATTACCTTGTTGATGATATCAAATGGAATTTCCGGGCGTCGTTCCACCACCTGGAACAGGTGTGAGCCCGATTGGGTGGAGATGATGGAAGAGATGTCGTTCGGCGGTAGAGCGAACAAGGCGTCGGCCTCGGCGATCGTCGCGCCGAATAGCCGTACGACCTCTTCTCTCTGCAAAAGTCCGATTTCACCGTTTTTTTCTTTATCCGGACTTTCGGAATAAGTATCAACGAGATCGGAGAACACCTCGCCGGCCACC
The DNA here is from genome assembly GCA_002352605.1 of Desulfobacteraceae bacterium UBA2771. Classification (GTDB taxonomy): domain Bacteria; phylum Desulfobacterota; class Desulfobacteria; order Desulfobacterales; family Desulfosarcinaceae; genus Desulfosarcina. The sequence goes on from DEIP01000070.1 coordinate 14,230, forward strand.
GCTTTTTTGGCTACCTTGGTCATGGTTTTCCCATCCTTAACCATGATGTGACGCAATCCAACCACCTCCGCTTTTGGCATAATTTCCCACAAGAGAAGCCGGCCCACGGTGGTTTCAACCCGGTTACCAGCAATACGAACCGTGATATTGGCATGCAGTTCGACGGCCCGGCCGTCATAGGCGGCCCGCACTTCTTTCGGATTGGAAAATATTTTACCTTCCCCTTTGCAACCATCTTTTCCCCGGGTCATATAATACAAGCCCAGAACGATGTCCTGGCTGGGAACAATGATGGGACTGCCGTTGGCCGGAGAGAGAATATTATTGCTGGAGAGCATCAGCACCCTGGCTTCAATCTGGGACTCCACGGACAGAGGAACATGAACGGCCATCTGGTCGCCGTCGAAATCGGCGTTGAAGGCCGTACAGACCAACGGATGAAGCTGAATGGCCTTACCTTCGATCAAGGTCGGCTCAAAGGCCTGAATACCCAAACGGTGCAGCGTCGGCGCACGGTTGAGCATCACCGGATACTCCTTGACGACTTCGTCCAGGGTATCCCACACTTCCGGAACCTCCCGCTCGACCATCTTCTTGGCGCTTTTCACGGTAGAGACCAGGCCTTTTTTCTCCAACCGGTAATAAACAAAGGGTTTGAATAATTCAAGCGCCATCTTTTTCGGCAGTCCACACTGATGAAGGCGCAGGTTCGGGCCCACGGTGATCACCGTGCGACCGGAGTAGTCCACCCGTTTTCCCAAAAGGTTTTGGCGGAACCGGCCCTGTTTGCCTTTCAGTGTGTCGCTCAAGGATTTGAGTGGACGCTTGTTGGTTCCGGTGATCACCCGGCCGTGACGGCCGTTGTCAAATAGCACATCCACCGATTCCTGAAGCATACGCTTTTCATTGCGCACAATGATCTCCGGCGCCTTCAGGTCCATGAGGCGTTTGAGGCGGTTATTGCGGTTGATGACCCGACGGTATAGATCGTTCAGGTCGGAAGTCGCGAACCGTCCGCCCTCAAGCGGCACGAGGGGTCTAAGATCGGGAGGCAGCACGGGGATAACGTCCATGATCATCCACACGGGATCCAGGCCCGAGCGCATAAACGCATCCACTATTTTCAGTCGTTTGGACAGTTTCTGCCGCTTGGCCACAGAATTGGTGGCCCTGATATCTTTTCTCAGTTCCTGATAGAGTTCGTCCAGCTCGATGTTGTCCAGCATGGCCTTTACCGCCTCCGCACCAATTCCCGCCTCAAATTTTCCGGCGCCATAGGTGTCGATGGCCTCCTGATATTTGTCATCCGACAGCAATTGGCCACGACTCATGGCCGTATCCTTGGGGTCGACAACAATATAGGAATCAAAATAGAGCACCTTCTCCATATTCTTTAGCGTGATATCGAGAAGGTTACCGATCTTGCTGGGCAGGCTCTTGAGAAACCAGATGTGGGAGACCGGGGTTGCCAATTCAATATGCCCCATGCGCTCCCGACGCACCTTGGACTGGATCACCTCTACGCCACACTTCTCGCAGATCACCCCCCGGTGCTTCATACGCTTGTATTTACCACAGTTACATTCGTAATCCTTGGTCGGCCCGAAAATTTTAGCACAGAACAGTCCGTCACGCTCCGGCTTGAAGGTCCGGTAGTTGATGGTTTCCGGCTTTTTTATCTCACCATGGGACCATTGTCTGATCTGGTCCGGGGAGGCCAAGGAAACCTTGACGCCGGTATAACGCCTGGGATCTGTCGGTTTAGAGAAAAAATCATATAGTGTTTCCATAACTATTTCCTTTGGAGGCGTTAGGGAGTTTTCAAAGGGGTCACACGCCGGCGTCACCCGATTACTACTCCAACAGGGTCACATCCAGACCCAGGCTCTGGAGCTCTTTGGTGAGCACCCTAAATGATTCGGGGATACCGGGTTCCAAGACATTCTGGCCTTTGACGATTTTTTCGTACATTCGGGTACGACCGGCCATATCGTCTGATTTGACCGTCAAAAACTCCTGCAGCGCATGGGCGGCACCATAGGCTTCCATGGCCCAAACTTCCATCTCGCCCAGTCGCTGACCACCGAACTGGGCCTTTCCGCCAAGGGGCTGCTGAGTGACCAGCGAATAGGGCCCGATTGATCTGGCGTGAATCTTGTCATCGACCAGATGGTGGAGTTTGAGCATATACATGGTTCCGACGGTGATCTTCTCCTTGAACGCCGCTCCGGTATGGCCGTCATAAAGGGTCGTCTGTCCGGTGGGACTCAAATCGGCCTCAACCAGCAATTGTTTGAGTTCATCCTCTTTGGCGCCGTCGAATACCGGCGTCGCCATGTGTACACCATTGCGATAAAAGCCGGCGAGGCTTTTCACCTCATCATCGCTCATCGATTCCAGGTTGCCGGCAGCATCACTGAAGATATTGCTCAGCTTGTCGCGAAGCGCCTGGACATTGTTTTTTTCATAGAGGTCATTGAGCTGATCACCAAGCCCCTTGGCCGCACGACCCAGGTGAATTTCTAGAATCTGACCCACGTTCATGCGTGAGGGGACACCAAGCGGATTGAGCACCATGTCGACGGGCTTTCCGTCTGCGAAGTAGGGCATGTCTTCAATGGGCAAGATTCGGGAAACCACACCCTTATTTCCGTGGCGCCCGGCCATCTTGTCACCGACGGAAAGCTTGCGTTTCATGGCCACGTATACTTTGACCATTTTAATGACACCCGGCGGCAGTTCGTCGCCCTTTTCATAACGCCCCAGGCGACCCTCAAACAGCTCCTGGCAGCGGGCCACCTGTTCACGATAAATGTCCAATACCCGGTGGACTTTTTCGGTGAGCACCGGGTCATCGAAAAGCAGTCCTTCCAAATCGGCAACCGGAATCTGCGCCAGGCTGCCAGCCGAAATAGAGGCATCTTTTTCGAGATAAACCATTTTTCTTTTTTTCAGTGGCGCCGAGCATTTCTGACCATCCAGAAACGTCTCCAACTGAATTCGGATGCTCTCGCCGATAATTTTAATTTCATCGTCTTTGTTCTTCTCCATAGCGGCCACTTCGGCAGCCTCAATGGCCAGGGTGCGTTCATCTTTTTCAACACCGCGGCGGGAGAAAATTTTCGCATCGATGACAATGCCTTCCACACCCGGCGGCACCCGCAGGGATGTGTCTTTGACATCACCGGCCTTCTCGCCGAATATGGCCCGAAGCAACTTCTCCTCGGGTGACAACTGCGTCTCCCCTTTGGGCGTAATCTTGCCGACGAGGATATCACTCTGTTTAACCTCGGCACCCAGCCGGATAATCCCGCTGTCATCGAGATTCCTCAAGGCATCTTCGCCCACATTGGGGATATCGCGCGTCACCTCTTCCTTGCCGAGTTTCGTATCCCTGGCCACGACTTCAAACTCTTCAATATGCACAGAGGTGTAGACGCCGTCTCTCACCAAGCGTTCGCTGACCAGGATAGAGTCCTCAAAGTTGTATCCCCCCCAGGGCATGAAGGCCACTGTGACGTTTTTCCCCAGGGCAAGTTCCCCCTGCTCGGTGGCAGGCCCGTCGGCGATAATCTCCCCGGCACTAACGAATTGGCCTTTTCTTACGATAGGACGCTGGTTGAAGCAGGTGTTCTGATTGGAACGGACAAATTTTTGCAGATTATGAATCGTCACATGCTTGTCGGCACCATTGTCGGAGACGTCATGCTTCAAAACAATCCGCGACGCATCCACATCGACCACCTCGCCGTCCCGGCCGGCCACGATGCTGACGCCGGAGTCCTTGGCCACCACACCTTCGATGCCGGTCCCCACCAGCGGCGCCTCCGCTTCTACTAGCGGAACCGCCTGGCGCTGCATGTTGGAGCCCATCAAGGCGCGGTTGGCATCGTCATTTTCGAGGAAAGGAATGAGCGAAGCAGATACGCTAACCAGCTGATTGGGCGAAATGTCCATCAGCTCGATTTTTTCTCGCTCAACCATCATAAACTCTCCGGCGACACGCGAGGTTACCGTCGGGTTAATATACCGGGATTCCTCGTTGACAGGCGCGTTGGCCTGGGCGATGGGATGATCCTTCTCTTCGAAGGCGCTCAAAAATTTTACATCCTTGGAAATCTTGCTGTTTTCAACCACCCGATAGGGCGTCTCGATAAATCCGAAATCGTTTACCTTGGCGTAGGTGCTCAATGAGACGATGAGACCGATGTTAGGACCTTCTGGGGTCTCAATGGGACAGATGCGTCCGTAATGTGACGGATGGACGTCACGGACTTCGAAACCAGCCCGCTCACGCGTCAAGCCTCCCGGCCCCAATGCGCTGAGTCGACGCTTGTGGGTTGTTTCGGATAAGGGGTTGGTTTTGTCCATGAATTGACTGAGCTGGCTGGTGCCGAAAAACTCTTTGACAACCGCCGAAACGGGTTTCGGATTTACCAGGTCGTGTGGCATCAAGGCATCGACCTCTTGCAGGCTCATCCGTTCCTTGATGGCCCGTTCCATGCGGACCAGTCCAATACGGTATTGGTTTTCAAGCAGTTCACCGACTGCCCGCACCCGTCGGTTCCCCAAATGATCGATATCATCCACGACCCCTTGGGTATCCCGGAGCTCGACCAGTGTCTTCGCAGTAAGCAGAATATCCTCTTTGCGAAGGGTTCTGACCTTAACCGGCGTATCGATTCCCAGGCGAAGATTGATCTTTAGCCGCCCGACACCGGAAAGGTCATAGTAAGCAGCCTTAAAGAAAAGATGGTCGACGAAATCCTGGGCCACTTCGGGCGTTGCCGGATTTCCGGGACGAAGCAGCCGGTATATTTCGATCAGCGCCTCCTCCTTGGTAGCCACTTTATCCAGTAACAGGGTTTTTCTGATGGAGTCACTGCTGGAGGCGCCGTCGATAAACAGCAATTCGAATTCGCTGATGCCGGAATCTTCGAACTGCTTTAACATGGTTTCATCCACCACGTCATTGGCCTGGGCGATCACCGCCCCGGTTTCAGGATCGGAAACGGAAAAGGCAATGGCCTTATCAAGTAAATCGTCCCGTTCAATGGGAACCCGTGTAAGATCAGCGGCAACCATCTGCTTGAGGGCACGTTGGGTAAACATCCGCCCTTTTTTAACAAAAACATCTCCGGTCGCCGGATTCAACACATCTTTACCGGCGCGCGTTCCTTTTAAATTTTCCGGGGATAGCTCCCGGTAATATTCATTGTCTTCGAAGATGATCTTTTCGTTGCCGTAAAAATAGCTCAACAGATCCTCGGTGGAGTAGCCGAAGGCCTTGAACAATACGGTAACGGGAATTTTCCGGCGGCGGTCGATGCGGATGTAAACGATATCCTTGGGATCGATTTCCAGATCGATCCAGGATCCACGAACCGGAATGATTCGGGAGCTGTAAATGATTTTACCGCTGGAGTGGCTTTTGCCTTTGTCATGGTCAAAGAAAACGCCCGATGAACGATGCAGCTGGCTAACCACGACACGCTCCGTCCCGTTAATGATAAAGGTTCCCTTTGTCGTCATCAACGGAATGGTACTAAAATAGATCTCTTGTTCCTTGATATCTCTGATGTTTGATACGCCGGTATCTTTGTCGGTATCATAAACCACCAATCGGGCCGTTATCCGCACCGGCAGTTCATAGGTCATGCCACGGTGGACACACTCCTCTTCACTATGCTTGATTTCAGCAAATCGATAAGACACAAACTCCAGAGAAGCACTTCCCGTAAAATCTTTGATGGGAAATACGGACTTGAAAACTGCCTGCAAACCGATGTCTTCCCGTTTTTCAGGAGCAACGTTCATTTGAAGAAATCGCTGATACGAGTCGCGCTGCATGCCGATCAAATCGGGGATTTCTACAATTTTCTTTATTTTGCCAAAGCTTTTTCGAGTTCTCTTGTTCGCCGTTGGTCTTTTCGACATGGCAACTCCGATTAGATAGATTGAGGAATATGAAAATGGGATCAAAGGATTATCCGCCTTTGTACCCCATTTTCACATTCGATGCTTTATATTGTAAAAAAGAATGTTATGCGTCCTTGTGGCGTTCGCGGCCACAGTTGCCTTACTTGAGTTCCACCTGGGCCCCCGCTTCTTCAAGCTGCGCTTTGACCTTTTCGGCTTCTTCCATCGGCACGCCTTCTTTGACTGGTTTCGGTGCGTCGTCAACCAGCGCCTTGGCTTCCTTCAGGCCCAGACCGGTAATTGAACGGACCTCTTTGATCACGGCAATCTTTTTGTCACCGGCAGCCAGCAGAACAACGTCGAATTCGCTCTTCTCTTCGGCGACAGCGGCATCATCACCAGCTGGACCGGCAGCCATCATAGCAACGGGGGCAGCAGCGGAAACGCCGAATTTTTCTTCCATCTCCTTAACCATCTCGGAGAGCTCGAGAACGGACATATTAGCTATAAATTCAATAACATCTGCTTTTGTAATATCAGCCATTGGTAATTATTCCTCCAGATTAGATAATTTTTCAGTCTTCAAATTTCGGTTGATAACGTCCGGCCTAGCAGTCTTGTGCCTCTTTCTGGTCTTTGATGGCCTGAAGCACATTAACCATTCGTCTGGGCACGTCGCTCAGGGCCGTTACGAGTGAGGTCGGCACGGCATTCATCGCGGAGAGTACCTGCGCCAGCATAACTTCCCGGGACGGTAGCAAAGACAGCGCTTTGATGCCGGCCACATCAACGACTTTACCGTTAAGCACGCCCACCTTAATTTCAAATTTTTTATTTTCCTTTATGAAATCGGTGAGTACCTTTGCCGGCGCAACGGGGTCGTCGTAACTTAAGGCGACAGCACTGGGCCCGGTAAATCGATCCTTGATCAGCGTGACGTCATTTCCTTCGGAAGCACGCGCGAAGAGTGAGTTTTTTGCCACCCGATATTCGGCACTGGCGTCTCTGAGCTTTCGCCTCAACGCGTTCATCGATTGGACGTTTAGCCCTTTATAATCCGTCAGAATAACGAGGGTTGACTTTTTAAAGCGCTCTTTAAGCTCTGCAGTGATCTTCTTCTTCTCATTAATATCCAATGTTTGATTACACCCCCTTCCTTAATCTGCCAAAACCGGAGGACACATGATGGCGTTGATTTCCTCGAGGTCCATCTAAAACAGTCGGGTTGAAAACGATGGTGTTATCGGAAGGCCCCATGAAACGATTCAACTCCGTCTCGGCAGGCCGGCAAGAACCGATTACACACGCCGGCCCTATTCCTAAACGGCCGTTGTGAACCTGCAGTCTTTGACAGTGTGATTTGGCAGGCCGATATCAACCTGCTTTAAATAATTATCATTTGCCTATGTACGAGAGGAGGCCGACGGCGCTCCTATGTCACTAATTCTTTCACCAAGGTAGTATCGATCTTGATTCCGGGGCCCATGGTCGTGGACACGGCAATCCCTTTCAGGTAGGTCCCCTTACTGGAAGATGGCTTCAACTTCAAAATCGTTTCAAGAAATGCGGAGATGTTCTCTACAATCTTTTGTGATCCAAATGAAACTTTCCCCATGGGGGCATGGATGATGCCCGTTTTCTCGACCCGAAATTCAATCTTTCCTGCCTTGAGTTCCTGGACGGTTTTGGCCACGTCAAAGGTCACCGTCCCGGTTTTCGCGTTGGGCATTAATCCCCTGGGGCCAAGGAGCCGCCCGATTTTGCCGACCGTGCCCATCATATCGGGTGTGGAGACGGCCTTGTCGAATCCGAACCAGCCTGCTTTGATTTTGTCGACCAACTCTTCATTCCCGACGAATTCAGCGCCCGCCGTCTTGGCCTCCATCTCTTTTTCACCCTTTGCAAACACGAGCACTTTGACCTCTTTTCCAAGGCCATTGGGCAGGATAACGGTTCCACGAACCATCTGGTCGGCATGTCTGGGATCAACCCCGAGGCGCACAGCCAGATCAATGGTTTCATCGAATTTCGTGTAAGAGGAGGAGATGGCGGCATCAATCGCTTCATTGAACTCGTAACGTTTGCCAGACTCGATCTTGCCTGATGATTCGTTATATTTTTTACCATGCTTTGGCATTTTAATTTATACTCCTTGGTATTTATAGCTCCGCGCCCTCGTCTTGCTGAGATCCCGCTTTTTCGGGATCGAAAAACAGGCATAACCCGGATGGCTAATTGACTTCAATCCCCATGCTCCTGGCGGTACCGCTGATAATTTTGCAGGCGGCGGCCAGATCGTTGGCGTTTAGATCTTCCATTTTTATTTTGGCGATATCTTCAACCTGAGCCATGGTTACCTTACCCACCCGGTCACGCTTGGGATCACCGGCGCCCTTGGCAATTTTAGCGGCCTTTTTCAGCAGCACGGCTGCGGGCGGTGTTTTGGTAATGAAGGTAAATGAGCGATCCTGGAACACCGTAATTACCACTGGAATAATCATACCGGCATCGTTAGCGGTCCGTGCATTAAACGCCTTGCAAAAATCCATGATATTGACACCATGTTGCCCAAGCGCCGGACCAATGGGAGGAGAGGGATTTGCCTTGCCTGCTTCGACTTGAAGCTTGATCTGAGCCATTACCTTTTTAGCCATTTTTCGATCGATTCCCTTGAAGTTCGGTTAAATAATGAATAAAGCGAGGTTAAACCACCATTCCGGCGGTTATAGTCTCGATACCTGGACAAAATCCAGTTCCACCGGTGTCGAACGGCCAAAAATGCTAACCAACACCTTGATCTTCCCCTTTTCAGGATTGACATCTTCCACGGTACCGTTGAAATTGGTAAACGGTCCGTCGATGACGCGAATTTCGTCACCGGTTTCAAAAAAGTATTTGGGTTGCGGTTGGTTTTTTCCTGCCTCCATCCGGTTCAGAATGGTGTCCGCTTCCTCCTGTGGAATTGGTGTCGGCTTTTCCCTTCCGCCAAGGAAACCGGTAACCTTAGGCGTATTGTTCACGATGTGCCAAGTTTCATCATCGAGATCCATTTTGACCAGCAGATATCCGGGATAAAATTTTCTCGATGAGGTTCGGCGTTTGCCCTTAACCAGTTCGACGACCTCCTCCGTCGGTACAAGGACCTCGTCGAACTTGTCCGGGTTGGGCGAAGAGGCTATCTTTTCTTCGAGGGAAGCCTTAACTTTATTCTCGAATCCAGAATAGACATGAACAATATACCATTTTTTTGCCACTATAAACGCTCCTGCGTTATTGCAATACGGCCCGGATCAGACCGGAAAGGCCTGCATCGACAACCCCGAGAAAAAGTGAAATGATTGATACGATGACCAGCACCACGACGGTAGACCCCATAGTCTGTTTCCGAGACGGCCAAGTCACTTTTTTCAGCTCCACCTTCACTTCTCTGAGAAACTGGATCCCCTTGTCGATAAAGTTTTTTTCTTTGGGCGCCGGGGCCTTGCTTACTGGGGTATAGGTCTTTTTTACCACCGGCTGTGTTTGTCCCTGTGCCGCAGGGAGATTCAGTTGCCGGCCGACTTCAGCCGCAGATTGCACTTTTTTAGCCTTTTTGCCTGGATCTTTTTTTCGAAGTAACCGTCCCATCGCACCCCATCCCAATCAACGGCGAACAGCCGAAAACCGTTTAACGTCAACGGTCGGCGCCATTGCAGATTACACTTGAAAATGTGGCAGGCCAGGAGGGATTCGAACCCCCAACACCCGGATTTGGAGTCCGATGCTCTACCAATTAGAGCTACTGGCCTGTAAAACGCGCGACTTCGGGTCGTGCGCTTACTTGGTCTCTTTGTGCGGCGTATGCTTTCTGCAAAACCGACAATATTTACTGAACGTTAATTTATCGGGCGTCGTCCGTTTATTTTTGGTCGTCGTATAGTTTTTCCGCTTACACTCGGTACAACCCAGTGTTACAATGATTCTCACTTGAAGGCACTCCTTGGGATATTATTCAATTATCTCGCTGACAACACCGGCACCCACCGTACGACCACCTTCTCTAATGGCGAACCGTAGTTCTTTCTCCATGGCGATCGGCGTGATCAGTTCGCCAGAAATGGCCACGTTGTCACCCGGCATCACCATCTCCACACCTTCAGGAAGATTCAATATCCCGGTCACGTCCGTCGTACGGAAATAAAACTGAGGACGATAGCCGTTAAAAAACGGCGTATGACGACCGCCC
>DEIP01000013.1:0-4140 GCA_002352605.1 Desulfobacteraceae bacterium UBA2771
CGGGCAAAAGAACCATTTATGGATGGGCACTATTTATGGGATGACAGGCCAGCGGCCGTCGTATCGATTGCATTGTATACAATAATGTATGACAAATAAGCAGGTTTGAAGCCATCGCTTTTACCGGGTTTGGGATGATGGGGCGGGGCCTCTGTTGCCCAAGGCCCCCTTTTCCTGAACGATTATTGTATACGTAAAGGCATACTATTTGCCGGCCACTGGAAAAGGAGACATCTGAAATGGGTGATATCGAAAAGATTGCCGTCATCGGTGCGGGAATCATGGGCCGTGGGATCGCCCATGTCTGTGCCCTTGGCGGTTTCGATGTAATAATGCAGGATGTAAGCGAAGAATTTCTCCGGAACTCGGCCGCTATTATTTCGACGAACATGCAGAAAGGGGTCGACCGGAAAAAATTAACGCCGGATCAGAAAGTCGCCGTGGAAGCCAAACTGGGCCTGAGCACCAATCTTGCCGAGGCGGTTGCAGATGCGGACTTGGTCATCGAAGCGATTCCGGAGGATCTTGCACTCAAGCAGGAGACCTTCAAGAAAATAGAGCCGTGTTGTCCACGCCATACGATCCTGGCCACCAATACCTCGTCCATGAGTGTTACCGAAATCGGAGCCGTCGTATCCGATTCGGGCCGGACCATCGGGCTCCATTTTTTCAATCCTGTTCATCTCATGAAACTGGTGGAGATCATCAGCGGGCTTGAGACCACTCCTGAAACCCTCGCCGCCTGCGAAGCAGCGTGCCGGCGCATGGGAAAGGAAACGGTCCGGATCAACGAATTTCCGGGATTCGTGACCACGCGGATCAACGCCATGATCGGAAACGAGGCCTTTACCATGCTTCAGGAGGGCCTCGGGTCGCCCGAAGACATCGATCGGGCCCTGAAACTCGGTCTGAACCATCCAATGGGACCATTCGAGATGGTTGATCTGGTCGGTCTTGACACCCGCCTGAAGATCCTGGAGTACCTGCATCAGACCCTGGGAGAGAAGTACCGGCCGGCCCCGCTCATGGTCAAGTATGTCAAGGCCGGGCGCCTGGGCCGGAAGGTCGGCCGGGGCGTCTATGAATACGGAGAGAAGAAATAGGGGGCACGATGGCGTACACCCACCTGATTTTCGAATAAAAAACCGGTCCATGCCCGAGACCATCAACAGCCGGAACGTTTACTATATTCAACGCTCCGCATGGAGGAGAAAAGATGCAGAAAGTGGTGATTACGGCAGCGGTCAGAACCCCCATCGGAAATTATATGGGTGCGTTCCGGGATATTCCGGCATACACCCTGTGCGCCCAAGTGCTCAACGAGACAATCCGCCGTGGCGGAATCGATGCGGATCAGGTCGACGAGGTGGTCATGGGCCAGTCTTACCAGAACGGAGAATCGGTCAATATTGCACGAATGGGGTTGCTGGCCGCTGGGTGGCCCGTGGAGGTCCCCGGTATTACCCTTGACCGCCGCTGCTGCTCGGGCTTGGACGCCGTCGCCATGGGCAGCATGATGATCCGGGCGGAAAACGCAGAGGTGGTGGTGGCCGGTGGTGTGGAGAGTATGAGCCGGACCGAGTTCTACATTCCCGGCGAATTCATGAAATGGGGTGCCGGCGGCCGGGTCGACGGAAAATGGGGGTTCATGCCCCGGGGGCATGGAGCCATCTCCATGTGGGGAATCCCGCTTTTCGATCGTGTCCAGCGGGCCCGGGTCATGTCTCAGCCGATCGAGCGGTTCGGCGAACTCAATTCGATGATGTCCTGGGCCGAGGCGGCTGCCTCCAGGGAAGGGATCACCCGGGAGGCAGCCGATGCCTGGGCTTTGGGAAGCCACAAAAAGGCCTGCAAGGCGATTGCTTCGGGAAAATTCACTGAAGAGATCCTGGCGGTCACCGTTCCCGGGAAAAAGGGTGCGAACGAGGTGATTGAATCCGATGAACCGCCGAGAAAGGATACCTCCCTGGAACGGCTGGCCCGGCTGAAGACGGTTTACCCGGACGGCGTCTGTACGGCGGGAAACTCCTCCACGGAAAACGATGGTGCCGGTGCCGTGCTTCTCATGAGCGAGGCGCGTGCCCGTCAATTTGGTATCAAACCGTTAGCCGAGTTCGTTTCCTCGGCCGTGGCGGCTTCGGATCCGACCCTGACCTATCCGGCTGTTCCCGCGGCGGTGAACCGGGTCCTGGATCGGGCGGAAATGACGATCGGACAGATGGACCTGATCGAAATCCAGGAGGCCTTTGCGGTTCAGGTGCTTGCGGATGCCAAACTGATGGGGGTCGGCCCGGAGGCCCTCGAACGGAAAGTGAACGTGAACGGATCCGGAATCTCTTTGGGCCACCCGATCGGGGCCACCGGCACCATGAGGATGGTGACGCTGATTCATGAATTGCGCAGGAGAGAAGAAAAATACGGACTGGAGACCATTTGCGGAGGAGGCGGTCAAGGGATCGCTGCCGTAATCCGGCGATACGAATAAGGGCCTCGGATCAGGACACGAGACTGCCTGTCCGTCGATATCGTCGGATACCATGTTCTTTTGCAGCCACGGTGAGGGTTATCTGCATCAAGATTGTCTTGTTAATTAGAAGTATAAGGAGAAAAATAATGGACTTTAAGCTTTCAAAGGAGCACCAGATGCTTCAGAAAGCCGTCAGAGAGTTCGCCAGAAAGCGCATTGCCCCCAACGTGGAAGAGTGGGATGCGAACCATTATCTTCCTATTGAGGAGGTAATCCGGCCGATGGGGGCCCTCGGTTTTTTCGGCACCACGATAAAAGAGGCATACGGTGGGGAGGAGATGGGGTTTTTGGCCGCTTGCATCATTACCGAGGAGATCGCCCGCGTTTCGAGTTCGCTCCGGGTCCAGTACAATCTGCTGGGCCTCGGTTGCGCCCACCCGATCAGCCTGTATGGCACGGAGGCCGCAAAGAAAAAATACGTTCCGAAGCTCTGCAGCGCGGAGTACATAGGCGGATTTGCCATTACGGAGCCGGATGCCGGATCCGACGTGCTTTCCATGGAAACGACAGCCGAAGACGGCGGCGATCACTGGGTCCTGAACGGATCCAAGACCTGGATCTCCAATGCCAGTGTGGCGGATGTGCTCGTGTTATATGCATATACCGACAAGTCGAAAGGAAGCAAAGGGCTTTCGGCCTTTATCATCGAACCGAAAAACTTTCCCGGTATCGAGACCTCTGATCTGGAAAAGCTCGGTTCTTTCTCGTCGCCCACGGGAGAAATTTTTCTGAACAACACACCGGTTCCGAAAGAGAACATTCTTGGTAAACCCGGCGACGGAGCCAAGATCGTCTTCAGTTCCCTAAACAACACACGGCTTTCAGCAGCCGCCGGCGCCGTGGGTTGTGCTCAGGCCTGCTTGGACCAGGCCGTAAAATATTGTAAGGAGAGGAAGCAGTTCGGCAAACCGATCGGCCAGTTCCAGATGAACCAGGATATGATCGCGCAGATGTCCACAGAAATTGCCGCAGCCCGGCTATTGGTTTACCAAGGAGGCTGGCAAAAAGACCAGGGCAATACGAACAATGGACTGGATGTGGCGCAGGCAAAATACTTCGCCGGAGAGGTTGCCATGCGCTGCGCCAACTATGCCATGCGGATCATGGGTGCTTACGGATATTCTACCGAGTACTCGGTGGCCCGCTATTACCGAGACATTCCGACCTATATCATCGTCGAGGGCTCTGCGAATATCTGCAAGATGATCATCGCGATGGATGAGCTCGGCATTCGCAAGGCGAACCGCTGATTCTCCATTCGGACCGGCGACCTGCCGATATTAAATTGTGGATCCGTAAAAAAGGAGGGAAGCAAAGATGGCGATCAAGAAGGTTGTTGTCATTGGCATGGGAACCATGGGCAGTCAGATTGGAATTGTCTCTGCTAAAGGTGGATATGAAACTACAATGGTGGACGTGGTTACCGAAAAAGTGGAAAGGGGGATGCGTCGTGTAGAGATCTTTTTAAATGGACAGGAGAAGAAGGGGAAGATGGATCATTCGGTCAAGGAAAAAATTCTATCCCATATCACCGCGGAAACAGATATGAGTCATGGCGTTTCAGATGCCGACTTGGTGATCGAAGCGGTGTTTGAGGATGTGGAAGTAAAAAA
>DEIP01000013.1:4310-5300 GCA_002352605.1 Desulfobacteraceae bacterium UBA2771
GCGGGCCTGTAACTTCTGAAGAGACTCACAATATGGTGATCGATTTTCTTGGAAAATGCGGGAAGGAAACCATAACCGTTTCTGACTCTCCGGGCTTTGTCATCAACCGCCTCTATCTCCCCATGGTTAATGAGGCCTTTTTTGTACTCCAAAACGGAATTGCAACCGCTGAGGAAATAGACAGGAGCTGCACAGGGGGGCTGGGTTTTCCTTTAGGCCCCCTGGCCGCCGCCGACGCTTTCGGCCTTGACATCCTTCTTGCGTGCATGAAGACATTTCATAGAGAGTTCGGGGACAAGTACCGACCCTGCCCCTTTCTTGTGAAGCTTGTCAAAGCAGGTCACTTGGGCAGGAAGGCAAAGAAAGGAGTCTATGACTACAGCAATTAGTAATAATTGAAAAAGGGGTATTGAAAATGATTCACTTCACCAAAGAACAAAGAATGATTAAAGAGGCAGTTCGGAAACTGGCGAAGGACAAGATTGAGCCTTTATCCAAAGATGCCGATGTGTCAGGCCACTCATCTCCGGAAATTATAAGCCTTCTCAGTGAAATTGATTTGCTGAATATTGGACTCCCGGAAGAATACGGAGGGATCAATGCCAACTACACTACCATAGCCATGGTGGTTGAAGAGATGGCACGGGTTGATGCCTCCTCTGCAATGATTTTATTTGTAACCCAATCCCTTATCCAGATCTTGAAGCAATGGGGAAACGAGGAACAGAAGAAACGGTTTTTTGGGCAAATGTCCACCGGCGACAAAGTCAATGCGTTTTCTTTGACCGAGCCGGATTATGGCTCTGAATCTGCGGCCATTCAAACAAAGGCCGTATTGGACGGTGACCATTATATTATCAATGGAACCAAGATCTTCGTAACCAATGGAGATATTGCCGACTTCATTCTGGTTTTTGTGCGTACCGGTTCCGAGGAAGGGAGCAAGGGATTGTCAGCGCCTGTTGTCGATACAAATAACACGCCCGGGTT
>DEIP01000129.1 GCA_002352605.1 Desulfobacteraceae bacterium UBA2771
TCTCAGCTTCAGCCCATCTTTGGCTGATACCTCACTCTCAAATCCCACGAAATAGCTCGCTATTCCTGTGGTTTTGCTCTCTCGGATCAGCCAAACCTGAACCAAATCTGAGCGCCAATTCTGCGAAGTTATTTTTGCGCGAACCCTTACCATCAGCGCCTCTTATTTTCAAGGGGCTTGCCGGACCGCTACCTGTGGGTATTTTCAATAGTTTGCCCATAACCAACGACAAACACATATTGCTCGGCAATCCAAATAGAACAGCGCATGCCATTTTTCCGTTCCCTTCGGTTCGGCGATTGCCGGGCTGAATGGGATGGTCAGGTTTAACAATTACCAGCACGGGAGGAATGAATGCTTGAAAAGATGAAAACTATGGGAACCATGTTGCCAGTTTTGCTTGCCTGTACAATGCTGTTAAGCGGCAATGGATGGAGCAGCGAACCCAGCAAGGTGTTGAAGCTTGATGACATCACTGTACAGGAGAAGTCAAAACGTTTCTCCGCCCCTGCTCCCTCAGCAACGATCATTGGCAGTGAGGATATAGAAGGCGAGTATTTCGAAAAGACATTGTATCTGCTGCAGAAAGTTCCCGGTGTCGTGATTCAGGACTATGGTCAGGGTGCCGTGGCCAGTCAGTTCAGCATGCGAGGGCTGCGTCTGGGGCACAATACCGGCGTGGCGATCTTCGTCGACGGTGTGCCCTTGAATGAGTCGACCTCCCACGGCGACGGCTATGGTGATTTCAATACCGTGATTCCCGAAGATATAGACTACATGGAAGTCATCAAAGGCCCCTCCTCGGCACTTTACGGCCAGTTTGCCAGGGCCGGTGTCGTCAATATTATCACCAAGAGGAGCGGCAATTTCGGCCTTTACAAATACGGTGCCGGTGATTTCGATCGGCAGCGCTTTGCCGCGTCGGGCGGCCATGAGGATGGAAATCTCAAATCGGTATTCGGTGCGGAACTGTCCCGCAGTGAAGGCGCGACCGACCATTCGGCGTGGCTACTGGGCAACGCCACCGGTAAATTGACTTACGATTTCAATGATGCGCTGCGAGGCGGATTGACCGTCAACCTGCATGCGACGGAATGGGATCATCCCGAATATCTGACCCGTGAACAGTGGGATGCCGGGGACTACTGGAGTGCAAAACCTCTTGGGGGCGGAGAGCGGCATCGCTACGGCCTCAGCACCAACTGGACCTATACCGCTTCCGAGAACGCCTTCTCAAATTTAATGCTTTACGGCTACACGATGAACCTGACCCGATATCGCGATAAAGATACCTATGTGGCCGAAGAGTATCATGACCGGGATATGGTTGGCGGCAGCGCCAGCCAGGTCTGGGCCGCTGATTTCGGGGGCATGCCAAACACCCTCACGGTGGGCGTTGACGGACAGGTCGAACTCACCCACACCATCAATGCCAGCAATCCCAGCCGCATCCCTTCCGCCCGCGAGAACATTACGGTGGATGGGGATTCGACCATCAATACCTATTCGGCCTATTTCCAGGACCGATTTTCTCCTTCCCCCATGTGGGCCATTACCTTAGGCGCCCGCTACGACTATGTCGATGGCGATTTGGATGATCAATTGACGGGCACCAGCACGGACATGGAGACATTTACCATCTTCAGTCCCAAAGGTGCTTTGGAATTTACACCGATTGAGGGATACACGTTTTTCTCCACTTACGGTGAAGGGTTCCGACTGCCGAGCGGATTTGACAAATTCACCTATCCGGATCTTACCGAAGAGACCTATCGGCAGTATGAACTTGGGTTGGAAATTACCCGGTTCGCCCGTTTTGAAAGTACCCTGACGGGTTTCATTCTGGATGTGGATGACGAAATCGTCACCGACGCCGCCGCCGACACCAAAGAGAATCAGGGCAGCACCCGGCGCAAAGGCGTGGAACTGGAAATCAATTATGCACCCGTTAACTACCTGTCGATATATGGCAACCTTTCCTACATCAAGGGAACCTACGACGATTACGTCAACAAGGGTGTCGATTATTCCGGAACTGATATCTCGCGCGTACCGGACTGGCTATTCAGCGTGGGTGCCAGGTGGGCCCCCCCCGAGGGAGTATTTGCCGGAGTTGACTACCGTTATGTGGGTGAAAGTGATCTGAAAGATTACCCCTCGGATTATGCCGGCACCCGAAAAACAACCATCGACTACTGGGTGGCCGATGCCCAAATCGGATACCAATATGATAAGTATTCACTTGCTTTGGATATCAAAAATGCTTTTGATGAACGTTATCCCAGCACGGAATCCGCAACCTCCCTTAGAACTGCCAATCCACGGAGCTTCTTCGTTACTTTTACGATGAAGTACTAGATTAGAAGGCACCGGAGACAACCAAGACCACCCTCTACGCCTGACGCAGTTTTGCAGTGAACCTGCATATAGACTTTTAACTTTACATACTATGACGAGGAAAAAGACAATGATGAAAAAGCGATCACGTTTTGCCCTGAAACCGGTTTTATGCATACTGTTTCCGGCCATACTATTGATGTCTTTCCCGGCCCAGGCACACTTTCCCTGGATCAACCTGGTAGATTATACCCCAAACCAGGGTGCCGGCCTGAACTTGACCATCGGCTATGGCCATCACTATCCGCTGGACGGGTTCCTGAAAAAGGATGCCCTACAATCCATATCACTGATCGGTCCCGACAAGGAGGCACCGGCAATCAAGTTCACCTCCGAATTGGAACTGCAGTCCGAGGAAGCCCTGAGTCAAGAAGGCGTGTATATCGTGGCCGCCCAGAAAAAGGACAGCTATTACACCAAGACCTCCAACGGCGCAAAAAGAACGAGCAAGAAAGGATTGGACGGCGTGATCCGCTGCTCGTATTCCCACAAGTGCATGAAAGCCGTGGCCAATGTGGGCAAGGGGGGGCGTGCGGACACCGTGGTGGGTCACCCCATCGAAATCATCCCGTTGGAAAACCCGGCCAACCTCAAGGCCGGAGACTATCTGCCCATCCGGGTAGTTGCTGACGGCAAGCCTTTCAGCGGTGATGTTTTCGCCACCTTTTCAGGATTCTCAACAGACAAAAGTACCTTTGCCTATGCCACCAGAACGGACAAGAAGGGCCATGCCCGGATCCGGATCCTTCGACCCGGCGTCTGGCTGATCAAGGTCTCTCACGAAGTCCCCTATGCCGATTCGACGGAATGCGATTTGGAATCGTTCGTGGGCACCCTCACCTTTGCCGTGGAGTAGTCGCTGACCATGAAAACCGCCTGCCGGCAGAGATGCTCACAACAGCCTATCCCGCCGGCAGGTATTTTGAAAGTTCCGTGTCGAACCGATCCATCACTGAATCCGCCGCAGTGATATCTCATCCGCCGGCACACAACTAACGCGGCCGGAAGCCGCTTTTATGTAAAAACCCAAGTTGTGAGAAGGAGATTCAACCATGAAAGCCGCATTGATTATAACTGCGACCGTTGTTGTGTTTTTATCGGCGTCCCTGTCATGGGCTCACGGCACCCGGGGAGATGCTGAGGAGGGCATCGGCATCAGGGTGGTCGCCGAATACGATGACGGCGATCCCATGAGCTACGGAAACGTGGAAGTCATCTCTCCCGATGGCGGTGTGGTTTTCCAGACCGGTCGGACCGACCGCAACGGTGTCTTCATGTTCGCCCCCGACCAACCGGGAAAATGGCGCATCACGATCAGCGATGAAATGGGCCACCGCCTGGTACTGGGTCGGCAAATAGACATGGAAAAAGGTGGAAAAATAGAAGCGGCCACGTCACGGGGAACGACCGCCCCGGGCGTTTCCCGCAGGGAAGGCATCGTAGCGGGAGTTTCCATCATCTTCGGCCTATTCAGCCTATTCTACGGGTGGAAAGCCCGGCTGGTGTCACGAAAGCCCACACTTACCCAAGAATAAAAAACGGCAAAAGCGATTGACAACCGTCCGTCAGTTCACTGACATGCAATGCGGTCAGAGAAAACGCGATGCTTTGCGCGCTTTCCCTCTCTATCAAGTAAGGGCCTCGGAAAAAATTAAATCCACCATCTTACTAGTCTTTTTGCCTGTGTTCGGCGTTGCGTCGACGGCCACATACAACCAGTATGAAACCATCGACGCACCTTGCCTGATCTTATATAAAATCGGCGAACAAAAATTTTGCGTCATCCAGGTGGATTTTATTTTTTCCAAGGCCCTAAACGATCGGCCTCGTCAAACCTACGCTTCGAACAGGATTCGATGATCTACCAGATTCATCCGCTTGATCTTTCCCTTGATGGTAATCTGGTCGCCGAAGATCCCCACCAGACGGAACGTGCCGTCCACTTCGGGTTCCACCAGGTCGACCGATTCCATGAGCAGGGTTTCCTCACCGTTTTTGACCATATAGGCATTGGCTTCACACACGATTGAGTACCTCCTTTAAACGCTTTTCCACCAGGATTTGAACCAGGTGGGGCAAGGGTTCGGATGCCACCCCGATGATTTCCGCATTTTCCTGAAACAGGGGCAGCAGCAGCTTGAATGCAGGACTGGTAGTCACCGCTTCCGCCATTTTTGGCGTCACCTCTCCGAGCATGGCATTGGCCCAGGTGATGGTCACCGGTCCGACGATGCAGTGGGCCTTGGCCGTCGTGTGGCAGATGGCGTTTTCACCGGAAGCACACTTGTTGGCGCCGGCCCGCAGCATCTGGGATGCAGCGATGGCATTGGTGCCCAGGGCGATCAGTTCGATCTGTTCACCATGAGCGGCCTTCAGGTATTTGATCAGTGTTGAGCCGATGCCGCCCCCCTGACCGTCAATTACACAAATTTGTTTCCTCACAGGGACCTTCTCTATGCACACAATAAAAAAAAGCACACAATAAAAAAAAGCCACGAACCCGGCAGCGGGTTCAACCCCGGCGATGCCTTCGTGGCCTGAGAACAAGTTCGATTTTGTCGCATGGTGCAGCACCTTCTTGGCGCCGATTCGTGTAGTCTGATACCGCATAACCGACAATCAAGTCAAGGCAATTTAGCAAGCCCTGTCGCCGTTGCAGTTCGGTTTCCATGGCGACTCGGACCTTTTCGGTACCGCAAATGAAAACCCAAGTCAGTAAAACAACGGGGTCAAGTCTTCATTCTTGACAAACAGCTTGGTAAAAGTCTATGCAATTCGTTATCACATAAACCGCATATAGAAAAGATTGATAATGGCTTGTCCCTTTTGAAATAAGGGACTTGAAAATAATAAAACCCACAGAGATGGCGCCGGATTTTTGTTCGCCGATTTTATTTAAGATCAGGCAAGGCGTGTCGACGGTTGCATACGGGTTGTATGTGGCCATCGACGCAACGGAGAACACGGGCAAAAAGACAAGTAAAATTGTGGATTTTATAATTTCCAAGGCCCTAAAAAACGATGACTGGTGATCGGACCATGGCGTTGATCTGAGGTTTTGGACAGTAAGAGGTGAAAAGATAGAAAGAGAAAACCAGTTTGAGCTTATCCAGGTGGGGATGCATTATATTTGCTGGGCCTTCACTGGTTCAAAGCCCGGTATAAATCCAGATCCCGATTGTAAAGGTCGCTACGAAACTGGACGCCTTGCACTTCATCCGCCCAGGCCGTCATGTAGACAAGGTGTACGGGTACCGGTTGTTTAAGCTTTATGGTCCGGGTTTCTCCTTGTTTAATGGCTTCAGCAATCCTCTCCGGTGTCCACCGATCATCTCCCGTCAGAAAAAAGTTGGCAAGCATGAAGGGTGCTTCCACACGGATGCAACCGGAACTGAAATCTCGCTGATGCCGATTGAAGAGCGTCTGGTTGGGGGTATCATGCAGGTACACGGCAAAGGTGTTGGGGAACATGAATTTAATACGACCCAGGGCGTTGTCGGGTCCGGGATCCTGGCGAAGCTTGAAAGGGAAATGGTTGACATGGTAGGTCTGCCACGCAACGCGGTTCGGATCAATCTGCGGGGCGTCCATTTCCCAATTTTGATATACACGGATTCCCTTTCGGGCCAAGTAGTCGACATCTTTTTGAATCTCGGGAAGCATATCCCTTACGGAGATGGTGGTGGGCACATTCCAGTATGGGTTGATCACCAGGTAGGTCATGTCGGCGCTGAACACCGGTGAACGCCTGGCCGGCCGCCCGACCACCACCCTCATCTGTAATGCCGGCAGGCCATTTTCCACTGCCTTGAGATTAAAGGCGGCTGTATTGACCAAGATGTGCCGGTGACCCAAATCACGCGGCAGCCATCGCCATCGTTCAAGATTGAGCACCACCGTCCGGATGCGCGCTTCGATGGGAAGGTTTAATAACCCATAGGTGTCGTGCCCCACGATGCCATCCGCTTTCAACCCGTTGGACCGCTGAAACCGCTTCACTGCGGATGTCAGCATGAGATCGAAAAAAAACGGATCGTCATCGGGTTCGGCCGGATCGATATCACCGCCCACGACCAGCCGATGACGGAGATCACCGACAGCAGCAACGCGGTCGCCGGGTTTGAGTGTTTTACGGGCATCCAGAACCGGCCAACCACCGGTGTCGGCCAGACCACGTAGCCGGGCCAATGCCTCGCGAAGGGCCGTGTATCCCCTGTGTGCCGGCCGCAATGCTGCCAACGCAGCGTCGATATTACCGGTTGAGGCAGCCCTGTTGAGGGATGTCGACAGGTCAACAGTACCCATATCGATTTTCCAGCCGGTATGCAGGGTTTCTGGGTTTACCCGTCCGGCAGCCAGATGGGAACCGTACAAAAGAAAGGCATCGGTCAGAATCAACTCCAGGTCTGCCCACAAATCAGGGGCCCACGGCCTCGGGTTTTTTGCTGAAGATTGTTTCATCACGCCGACCAGCAGGTCGTAGATCACGTCCAGATGGTAGTCCAGCGGGACGAGGCCATCGTCCCCGGCGCGCTCGATGGCATCAGCCAGGGCCTTCACTTTCTCCAGACGCCGCGACGCGTCAAGCCACATGGGTTGATAGTTATTTTTGCGGTAGGCCAGGAGCAACATCTGGACCCCGCAGAGCCTTTCGTCCCGGCAAACAAGGGAATGAGCATCCTTGTTACCGGTCAGCCGGGATTTGATAACGGCCTGCATCCGTTGGACAAACGGGTCGGCAGCCCGGACTCGCGGCACGATCCCAAAAATGGCACCGTTTACCAAGCCGGCAACCAGCAGGATCACTGCCGGGCTGCACAATCGTGCCCATCCAGAACCGACTGTTTTTCCAGGTGTTTGCATTACGTTTAAAGCGACTGTGTCGACGTATCTCCGATCAAGCAAGCAATCTTCGTCCACCTCAATATCCCCCAGAGACAGGATGGGCGGAACTTACTCATTGCCACTCGGAATGTTCGTTCATTCAGTAGACTGGGTTTCAATCGACGGTGGTTGGTTTTGGCCCAGTTTTTTTGTTGACATATGCTCACCTCTTGTTCTTTAATGTTCGAACTACCGACGCAACGCAAAACACGGGCAAAAAGACAAGTAAGATTGTGGGTTTTATTATTTCCGAGGCCCTAAATGTCATGGTTCACGGCGCCGACCGCGTCCACTCCTTGCCCCGGCGTCGATCGGAACCGCGATTATGTGGCAAGACCAATCATAAAATCAACATCAAAAGGAGGAAAGGAAAATGAAAAAATTGTTTTTTGGGTTACTGTCTTGTTTATTTTTATTCGGTGGTTCGGCTTTTGGAGGATATGAATACAAAATAAAAGTTGCGCATGACGGTGCTAATGTAACACCGTCGCAAGCTTATGAAATGGTAGAAAAGGATACCGTTCATACATTTATAGTTGATACAAGGACGAGAGCTGAATATCAATTAATCGGCCATCCCATGGGAGCATATAACATTCCTAAAAACTTTTGGACCGGAGAAATAGGGGAAAAAAAGTATGGAATGACAGATAATTTAAATTATGAAAAAGATTTGCTCGAAAGATTCAACCCTGCGGATGATAAATTAATCTTCATGTGTCGTAGCGGAAAAAGAAGCTGCCTTGCTTGTAAAGCAGCAATCAAGGCCGGATGGAATCCCAACAATGTATGCAATATGCTTGGCGGATTTGAGGGAGATAAAATTAAAAACAAGAGCAGTATTTATAGTGGTCAGCGCAAACTTGGCGGTTGGAAAAACGAAGGTCTTCCCTGGACATATAATATTGATAAAAAGCTTGTTTATAAGGCTGATATTACGCCGTAGTGAAGCTATAAAATATGCCGCATAACGAAACGATAGCTCATGTTGTGAGCGACCCTGTTGGAATATACCAAAAATGCTTCACGAGAAAGGAGGGGATACAAGCACACGATCGTTAATGGTCATGCCTATATTTGAGAGTCGGTAATTGCCCTAAAAG
>DEIP01000128.1:0-12475 GCA_002352605.1 Desulfobacteraceae bacterium UBA2771
GGATTTCCATAAATGGAAAACAGGAGGCAAAGGATAAAAAAACGCAGGTCCCCGGACCGGTGCTGTTCCACCAGACGATAGATCAGCACCATGCAAAAGGCGACCGCGGTAGTGGAAACCAGCTCTGCCGTGGGCCGGCGCCCCAAAAAAACCAGCCGGGGCATGCTCAACACAAGCAAGGTGACGGTCAGGGCCATGGGCTGCCAGGCATACCGGCGAGCCAGGGCATAAGTGGACAAACCCACGGCCATATGGGCCAACAGGCCGAACCCGCAGGCATGGGTTCCCAGGCCGAAACGGGTCGTATGGTAAAACAGGGCCGAAGCATTGAGGGGGGAGATCGCGTCGGAGCCCATCGTCTGGTATAAACCGCCGGTTGCCGGTCCACGCCATGGATAGGCGACCGGCAGATAATCCGCCGACAACCAACTCACCGCAACCAGGACGGCCATCGTCGTCCATGCGACCGCGATGATCGACCCCGAAAATGTCTCTCGGCGCAGCAGGTCGATCGTCGATGCCAGCCGCCGGATCAGGTTGGGCAACCGGCGGATTCCAAAGAAGAGAATGGCTGCCAGGGCCGCCGATTCCACAATCAACCCGGGCAAGGGTGAGCCGATAAAAAAGTCGACCTGGTGGATCAGGGAAAGGGCCATGAACACCAGCAAGACGGCGCCGGCGCCGGATTCGGCAAGGGTATAATCCCGGGACAGGAGCCATGCCACCCCCGCCAGTATGAAAACCGCCGTCTCGGCGGTCAGGCCCAGGGCCACCCAGGCCATCACCGGCGCCTCCTTGTTCCGTCGAGCGATAATGCCCGCCTCCGATGCCTCACGCCAGTTTCCCGCTTTCCGCCGCTGCTTTTCGACCCTTCAGGTGATCGACAATTTCAACCATATAGTCCCGCATGTTACGGGCCAGCCGTTCGCATTCCGGGCAGTATATTTTTCGAAACATCTTGCCGTGGACGTCATTCTGATGCCAATACCATTCGATGTAGGGCGATCCTTTGCAAAATTTTTTTCCCGTATATTGGGCGATGGGGCATCCCAGACAGACAAACACGTAAAAGATTCGGCAGGGAGGGCAGTCCAGAACACCGCCGTCAGAGCCCTTGCCGGCAATAATCCGCTCCCACTTGCGGACGGATGCCTCCATGATGCTGATTTTGTTCATCCCCCCCATTTTTTGCCCCCCCCCCGTCCAGTGGGTACCAGAACCGCCGGTGGGTACGGATGCATCGATCCATGATTGGGTTCAGTCGAGCCGGATCGGCACTTGCCGCCAGCGCATCCACATCGGTCGATGTCCGACCGGTGAGTTCATTGAGCATTGCCAGGGCCGAGTCGGCCAAGGCCTCGGCATTGTATCCCCCCTCCAGGCAGAACACCACCCGACCGGCGCAGGTCTGCCGGGCAAGGTCAAGGATCAGCCGGGTCAGGCCGGCAAATCCCATCGGGGTCACCATCATGCCTCCCAACGGGTCGTCGGCATGGATATCGAACCCGGCGGAAACCAGGATCAACTCGGGCTTGAATGCACGGACCACAGGGGTCAGGAGCCGCTGGTAGAGAGCCGTAAATTCTCCATCCCCGCAGCCCCGGTTCAAGGGAACGTTCATGGTGGTCCCTTCTCCCGCCCCCAACCCGGTTTCGCTAAGGTGGCCGGTGCCGGGGTAGTGGGGAAACTGGTGGGAAGAAAAGAAAAAAACCGTCGGATCCCGCTCGAACGCGTGCTGGGTGCCGTTTCCGTGATGAAGGTCCCAGTCCACCACCATCACCCGAGCCAACCCCATGGCCGTGCGCGCCGCCATGCCGGTGATGGCCACATTGTTGAAAATGCAGTACCCCATGGCCCGGCTTCGCTCGGCGTGGTGGCCGGGCGGGCGGGCCAGCACCAGGGCATGGGACAGCCTTCCGGCAAGCACTTGCCTGACCGCCTCGATGGTGCCCCCGACGGCCATAGCCGCCACCGGGTATGACCGGCCACAAGTCAGGGTGTCGGCACTGAGGGCCGACGATTCGCGGGTCGCGGTAGCCTTGACCTGTTTCAGATAGGCCGAGCTGTGAACCAGAAGGATCTCTTCGTCTGTGGCTGCCGTTGGATCGATGGTTGTGAAGCGGCGATTCATCGCCGGATCCTGGAGGTACCGATAAAGGGTTTCGAGCCGGCGGGGATGATCCGGGTGGCCCTCATCGGTCACATGCTCCAGGTAGACGGGGTCCCAAACCACGCCGGTGGTCGTCATCCCGTTCCTCCTCCCTCCGATTTTCCCCCGGCGGGCTCGGGCACCGTCAACACCGAACAGGGTGAGCGACGCAGCAGCGCCTCGGTTGTCGATCCGGAT
Organism: Desulfobacteraceae bacterium UBA2771; assembly: GCA_002352605.1. Lineage (GTDB taxonomy): Bacteria > Desulfobacterota > Desulfobacteria > Desulfobacterales > Desulfosarcinaceae > Desulfosarcina. The sequence continues at coordinate 2,348 of DEIP01000128.1, forward strand.
ATCCAGCGACCCATTCCGCCCGAACGGTGCACACCCACCGCAATCATATCCGCGTTCTGCTCCCGGGCAACGTGCATCACCATCTCTTGAGGCACGCCGGGAGCCACCCAAACGGCAGGTGCCCCAACGTGGGGAAACAGCCGCCGCGCCTGTTTGCACAGCCCGTTTTCCAGGCGATCCTGCAGGGCCTGCTGAACTTGACCATAAGATTTTGCATCGGCATCCGGCACGACGATATCCATGGGTCTTTCCATGGCATGAACCAGATGGATCCGTGAAGCACGATCGGGCTGAAGCAGGGGCAGCAGCGGGGCCAGGTGCCGCCAGTACCCGTGCCTGTCGCAGCCGATCACGGCACGACGAAAACCGTTGGCACGGTGGTCATCTTCACCATCGGTGGGCTTGACCACCAGCATGGGGCGGTTCAGCACACGGGTCAATCGTTCCACTACGGTGCCGATGAAGAGCCGCCGAAAACCGGACACCCCGTGACTGGCGGAGACCACAGGACTCGGTGGCAGACGATTGACGAAAGCTACAGTCTGCTCCACCGTATCTCCGAAACGCACCACCGCTTCCCAGTCCACCGGAGCATGGGTCATCAGCGCACCAATACGCCGCCGGGCGGCAGCGGTGAGGTGGGTCAGGTCACCACCCCGCTCGAATACCGCCGTCGGGTGCAGCCCGTCCTGGGGATCGTGCACCACATGTATCAGGTAAAGGCGGACACCGGCCCGCCGGGCCAGGGCCACCCCGTGGCCGACCACCAGCGAACCGAAGGAGGAAAAATCGACCATACAGACGACGGATTGAATGGCCTGCGGCATGATGAAATTCTCCTTGCACAACAGGGGCAATATAGCGGCGGGATACAATCGAACAGGCGCCCGATCTGAACTTTCCATTTCGAGTTTAGGAAAAAGCCGCTATTCCTGTCAATCTGAAACTCAAATGACATTAGCAGTTTGAACTGCCGGTGATTTGTGATTAGAATGTATCTTCATGGAAGAATAAAAGCCATGACGAAAGGAGAAATGCCATGATCGAAGCCGTCGCCAACCTGCTCAGGGCGCTCAATTCGGAGACCGAGCCGGGCCAAATTTCCCTGGCCCTGTGTCTGTCCATGATAGCCGGTTTTACGCCGGTACTCTCTCCCCACAACCTGTTGGTACTTCTGCTGGTGCTGGTGCTGCGGGTAAACCTTTCCGCCTTCGGCCTGGGGTGGGGCCTTTTTTCAGCTCTGGCCTACTTGCTGGATCCCCTGTTTCACCGTATCGGACTGGCAATACTGACTGCTCCCGCCTTCACAACGTTGTGGACCGGTTTTTACAACACCGTCTGGTTTCGCCTGGATCGGCTGAACAACACCACCGTCATGGGCAGCCTGCTCTTCTCATTGGCCCTATTCGTGCCCGGCCTGATTCTCTTCAACCTGCTGATCCGACGCTACCGGGAGCACATCCTGGCGTGGGTAAAACGAACGCGCCTGATGCGGGCCTTCGAAGCCACCAAATTCTACGAGATATACCAATCCGTATCGGGCTGGAGAGGAGGTGCCGTATGAAAAAATGGATCCGATGGAAAGGCCTCATCGCATTTGCCGCAGCGGCAGTCCTTACTGTTGTGGTGTGGGCGCTGGTGGTGGATGCGGTGGTACGACGAACCATCGAAGCCGTCGGCACCCGTGCCGTCGGTGCCCGGGTGGATCTGGCCGAAGCGGACCTCTCCCTTTTTCCGGCCGGCCTGGAGCTTACCGGCCTGGCCGTCACCAACCCGGATTCACCCATGCAAAACGCCGTTGAAATCGGCCACATGAAAATGGATCTGGACCCGGGGTACCTGATCAAGCGTAAGGTGATCATCAACGATATGGTGGTGGCGGAACTCAGGTTCAACACCCCACGGAAAGACTCCGGCGAAGTGCCGGAGCTGGCCCCCAAAAAGTCGGAAATGGAAAAAATCGACGTGGCCGAAGTCTCCAAGGCAGTGGCTGAAAAAGTGTGCGGTAAATTCACCATGCCCGCCCTGTCCCAGCCGGACATCAAAGCCATCCTGGCCGAAGAGCCGTTGCAATCCATCCAATTGGCCACCGACCTGGAAGAAAGGATCAAGGCCGAACAGACGCGTTGGGAAAAGGAGCTGGTCCGCCTGGCAGACGAAAAAACCCTGAACGAGTACCGGGCGCGGGTGGAAAAGCTCAAGGGTACCGGCGGCTCATTCGGTGCCATCCTGGGAGCCGCCGGGGAGGTTCATCAGCTTCAGGCCGATATCCAGAAGGATCTGAACCTGTTGAAACAGGCCCAAACCACCTTCACCACAGACCTCAAGGCATATCAGCAGCAAGTGCGCGATCTGAGCAAGGCCCCGCTCAAGGAGATCGACCGGCTCATGGACAAGTACAGCCTCTCCCCCACGGGGCTGGCCAACCTGAGCCAGCTGATCTTCGGTGAAAAGCTGTGCGGCTGGGTTCAGACCGCATCGGACTGGTACCGCAACGTCGAGCCCTATATCGGGCAGGTGCCCGGGGGCGCCGGTGGCGCACCGGAGGAACAGGAGCCGCTACGGGGAAAAGGGAAAAACATCCGCTTTGCCGAAACACCCCCCATGCCCGATTTTCTCATCCGTAACCTTAAAGTCAACGCGGCGGTGGCGGCGGGCAATCTGACCGGCAAGGCCAAAAATATCACCCTGGATCAGCACATCCTGGGCAGCCCCATGACCTATGCCTTTTTGGGCAAGCAGATGAAACCGATCGCCTCCTTGAGTTTAATCGGCACCGCCAACTATGTGAAGCCGGGCGATCCTAAAAATAACGCCCGACTGAACATCAAAGGCCTGGTTCTGGAAGACCTGTCCCTAGTCCGCGAAGATTCCTTTCCCCTGACCCTCAAAAAGGCCACCGGCGATCTTATTTTGAATCTGGAAACAGTGGGCAATGCTATAGACGCCGGCCTCAAAGCGGAATTTGGCGCCGTCCGGTTTCTTGCAGATGCCGGCGAGCCGCAGACCGCCATCGCCGAGGCCATCGGTTCGGCCATTTCCGGGGTCGAACGTTTTACTCTGAATGCCGAGGTTGTCGGCACACTGGATGCCTACACGCTGGATGTCACCTCGGATCTTGACAAGGTGCTCAAGTCATCCGTCGGCAATCTGGTAAATGCTGAAGCCGCCAAGTTCCAAGCGGCCCTTAAGGAGCAGATCACCTACCGGCTGCAGGGGCCCGTGGCGAAAACCCAGGGCAGCCTGGCCGGCCTGAGCGGTATCGAAGATGAGTTATCCAAACGGTTGAATCTGGGTGATGATCTGTTGAAAGGAGTGAAGCTGCCGTTTTAAATCATAGGCGTTTTGGGGCCCTGTTTCACTCTTCTTGGCGGTGACGTTAAAAAAAATTGGGGTATCACCGACATCCCCTCCCCTGCCCTCGAGAATCTTTACCTTGCGCTTACCCATCCGTTAACCGGGTGTTTTATTGTCTGTTCACGAACGCATTGAATCGGATAGACAAACCGGAGGTGTGTGATGAAAAAGGCAATAATGGCAGCACTGGTTCCGGTTGTGGTTTTTTTCGGCTACCAGCAGGTCGGAAGCATGGACAATAAAATGGAGAAACCCATGGATACGATGACTGAACAGACACGATCGGCCGTCTTTGCCGGCGGCTGTTTCTGGTGTACGGAATCGGATTTTGAAAAAGTGGACGGCGTGCTCGGAGCCGTGTCGGGCTACACCGGCGGGAAGGTCGAGAACCCCACCTACAAGCAGGTATCGGCCGGCGGCACCGGCCACACGGAGGCCATCAAGGTCATCTATAACCCGGAAAAAATCTCTTACCGCCGGCTTCTGAACGTCTTCTGGCGACACGTGGACCCCACCGATGCCGGTGGCCAGTTCGTCGATCGGGGCGATCAGTACCGCAGTGCCATATTCTATGCCAGCGATGAGGAGCGGCAGATGGCCGAAGCCTCAAAAAAAGCGCTGAACGCATCCGCTCGCTTTAACCGGCCCGTGGTGACCGAAATACTCCCCATAGGGCCTTTTTATGAGGCCGAAGACGACCACCAGGGCTATCACAAAAGGAACCCGCTACACTATAAGTGGTACCGATCCGGATCGGGCAGGGACCGGTTTTTGAAGATGACCTGGGCCGGTGAGGCGATGAAGATGGATTCTAAAATGATAAACAGCCAAAAAAAAGAGATGGCATTCACAATCCCCACGGATGAGCAGCTCAAGCAAACGCTGACCCCTTTGCAATACCGCGTGGCCCGTGAAAATGGCACCGAACCGCCCTTCAGTAATGAATATTGGGACAACCACGAAGCGGGCATCTATGTCGACGTGGTGTCCGGCGAGCCCTTGTTCAGTTCCACGGACAAATTCGAATCGGGAACGGGATGGCCCAGCTTCACCCGTCCGCTGCAGGCGGAAAACGTGGTGGAAAAAAAAGACAACACCTTTTTCATGGTGCGTACCGAGGTGCGCAGCAAACACGCCGATTCCCACTTGGGGCACCTCTTTGAAGACGGCCCCAAGCCCACAGGAATGCGCTACTGCATCAACTCGGCATCCCTGAAGTTCATTCCCGCCGGCGATCTTGAAAAAATAGGTTACGGCCGTTTCCGGAACCTGTTCGAGAATCGGTAAGCAGCGGATTCAGCGGGTTTCGTGAAATCGACACGGTAACAGGCCACCATAATCACCAGGAACCATGGACAAAAATAATGATGGCGGGCTTTGGTCCCGTTTCTAAATATAGGTTATCAGATTGGAATCGTTCTGGGCCTCCAGGTGCGACACGCAATTGAAGAGGACCAGCCACAATCGTTCCTGATCATAACGCAGCACGGTTATGGAGGTGTTTCGCAGCTCCCACCCCAAGCGGATGGTCTGCTCTCTGGAGGTCTCCAGGGTCTGCCCCAAGGCCACGGCCGTCGGCCCGCCGGAGGTGAACACCGCCACCCTCTTACGCGCCCCCACCTTGCGCACCAGGTTGTCGATGGCGCTGCCGATCCGAGCCCCGAATCGCATCGCCAGACGCTCCCGCACCGCTTTATCGGCCGGCGGCATTGCCGTTTTTTCGGCAATATCGAAAATCCTTCCGATAGCACCATGGTTGGTGTGGATCTGCTTCATCTTCTCGGACAGGGTGGGGTCGTCCCGAATCACTTCGTGGAGGCGGTTCATCATCTGGTCAGAGCTGTCGAACTCGTTAAAATCGGCGTCTATGACGATATCGTGTGCCCCGTCGCCATTCATCTGCGCCATGGTGATGGTGGCCGTCTGCACCTGCCGTCTCAATGCGCCGGAATAAACGGCATCGAACCCGGTACCATTGTTTTGAAAATGCCTGCCCAAAAGCGCCGCCTGCCGTTCACCAAGAGGCGACAGGCGATCGTAGGCAGGCTTCCCGAACGAAGCCTGCCCGTGTCGGATAAAGTATATTTCAACCATGGCCGAAATCTATCCTATTTCGATCGTTTTGGTCAAGCGGAATGAACTTGCGTTGCACCCTCATATCCGTATTTACCCGGCCTGAACCGCAATGCGTCTCGGCGTGGCTTTTTCCACTTTGGGCAGGGTGAGTCGCAACACACCGTCGCCGAACTTGGCATCGATTTTTTCCTGAGCGACAACCTCGGAAAGGGAGAACTGGCGGTAGTAACGCCCGGTTTCATATTCCACGTATACCTTCTCACCGGGCGTGGCCATCTCCCGATGCACATCTCCCGTCAGCGTCAGGGTATCGTCGCGAAGATCCACATCCAGATCATCCACCTTCACACCGGGCATGTCCACCAACAGCGTGATGGCTTTTTCCGTTTCGAAAATATCCACACTGGGCGCAAACACCGGGCCCGGCTTTGTCTGCTCGGCCGGAGCGGCCAATGCCTGTTTCTCTCTGATTTTCAGTTCTTTGCTGTCCGACATGATCGGCGCCTCCTTTCATCGTCCGAATTATTGAATGGTAATCTGCCTGGGTTTGGCTTTTTCCGCCTTGGCGATGGTCACGCTCAGTACGCCGTCCACCAGTCTGGCCTTGACTTGTTCCGGGTCGATATCGCCGGGCAGGGCAACGGCCCGTGAAAAGCGTCCGGCTTCCCGCTCCCGGCGGTGATAGCGGGCATCGGCCGCCTCTTCGGAGATCGTGCGTTCGCCGGCCACGGTCAACTGGTTGGCGGTAACGTTGAGATCCAGATCCGCCGACTTCACCCCGGGCAGTTCCGCACTGACGTAATAGGCGTCTGCGTCCTCCGTGATGTTTACAGCAGGAAACACACCGGCTCCGATGCGACCGAGAGGCCGGTCACCAAAAGACTCAAAAAGGTGTTCCATCTGACGCCGCATCCCCTCCAAGTCTGAAAAGTGAGAACCGAAACGCTGACTGGGGGCACCGTAAAGTGTTCTGTAGATCATTGCCGAACCTCCTTTTTTAATTGTCTCGAACGCAACAGCGGCCTTAACCGCCCGTCTGCTTCGCCCGAAAGATATGAATGGATTGGTTCTTGTCAATATTCCGGAAATATTTTTTATTGCATTATTATTTGATTTTTGTAAATATAGGTAATGAAAAAAAGCATTAACCGTGGAGATCGAATATGGATCGAAAAAGCAATAGAAATAAAAGTGGTTCGTTAATGTTCATTACCAGTTCGGGACTTCGAGGCAGGCAATCGGTGCGGGCCACCTTCAAGCTCACATCAGGCTGTATCGAAGCCATCAGCATCGTCGCCGCGCAGCTGGGCATCAAGCAGAAATCACTATTCGACCATCTGGTTCAGGACAGCGATTCGCTCAACGCCATTGCCAAGGAGGTACAAAATGCCCGGGTCCGACCGGGGAACCGAGTTCAGAAGACCTATGTGATCAGCCGAAGATCCCTGTTCCTGCTGGACGAAATCTCACGGGCGTTCAATGCCCCGCGTGATGCCCTGGTGGAATTCTCGGTGCGGCGGCTGCTGCCGGTAATCGACAATGAACAGAAAAAGTATGAAATGCGCAAAGCCGCATCTTCCGACATCTTCCGGCATCTCGATAAAGGCAAGCAACTGCTGGACCAAATGATCGACCAGTTGGGTGAAGACGATCCGGTCGTCTCCAAACTGTCATCGGTGATGGATACTTACGCCGGTGCGGCAAAAGCCATCGCCACCTTTCTGGAGCGAACCCGGGGGATTGAGGATTTTGATCCGAAAGATCTCAACCAGATCGAGGTACAATTGGAACGGTAGGCATCTATTTAAACAGCTACCAGATCCACTGTAGTGCGGGCAGGAACGATTCACCGCTGGAGGCCTTTTTGAAGATCGCTTCAAGAGATGGCGGGTGCACCAAAACCAGCAGAATTTTCGATGATAGAATAAGGGCCTCGGAAAAAATTAAATCCACCATCTTACTTGTCTTNNCAACCAGTATGAAACCATCGACGCACCTTGCCTGATCTTATAAAAACAGGCGAACAAAAATTTTGCGTCATCCCGGTGGATTTTATTTTTTCCAAGGCCCTAAAACCGGTTGGTATTTTGACATTTCCGATTCCATCAAGTTAGAATCATTCCACAGGAGAATTGGCATATGGTTGCAAAACGCCACAACAACAGCATCGGCGGTGATCGCCCCCCGACATTTACCCCCACACTGAAAGATGACATCCAGCGTCACATGCGGTTTACCATGGGCAGGGACCCGGAAAAGCCCAACCGCCATGCCTGTTTTATGGGCTTGGCACACACCGTTCGTGATCGCCTCATGGGCCGTTGGATTCGAACCCAGCGCTCGCAGTATGACACCCTGGCCAAACGGGTTTACTTTCTCTCCCTGGAATTTCTGCCGGGTCGCTTTCTGATGAACTATCTGATCAGTCTGAAGATGGTGGACGAGGCCCGCCAGACGGTGGCGGAGATAGGCTTCGACCTGGACGAGCTGGAAGAGGAGGAGTGGGATGCAGGCCTTGGAAACGGCGGGCTGGGACGCCTGGCCTCCTGCTACATGGATTCTTTGGCCTGTCTGGACCTTCCCGGTTACGGCTACGGTATCCGCTACGACTACGGGATTTTCCACCAGACCATTGAAAACGGCTGGCAGCGGGAAAAATGTGACAACTGGGCACGCAGGGGAACGCCTTGGGAAATCCAACGGGGAGAATATTTGATACCGGTGCGCTTTTACGGCCGCACCGAATCCTATACCGATGCCGCCGGCCGCCGGTGCTACCGCTGGGTGGACGGCGAAGTGGTCATGGCCATGGCCTGCGACATCCTCGTCCCCGGCTATGGGGACGATTTCGTCACCAACATGCGGCTGTGGCGGGCCCGGTCCAGCCGGGAGCTCAATTTGGATGAATTCAATCAGGGGGACTACATCGGCGCCGTCGAGGCCAAGGTGCTCAGCGAAAACATCTCCGGCGTTCTATATCCCAGCGACGAGATGGAACAGGGCCGTGAACTGCGCCTGAAACAGCAGTACTTTTTCGTGGCGGCCACCCTGGCCGATATTCTTCGTCGATTTAATAAAATGAATCGGGATTTTTCAGAGCTGCCCGACTTCGTGGCCATCCAGCTCAACGACACCCATCCGGCCATTGCCATTCCCGAACTCATGCGCCTGCTCATGGACGAGGAAGGGCTGGCCTGGGATAAGGCCTGGCCCGTTTGTGAAAAAACCTTCGCCTACACCAATCACACGGTGTTGCCCGAAGCCCTGGAAACCTGGCCCGTGGATCTCATCCGCCGTATTTTACCCCGGCACATGGAGATCATCTTCGAAATCAACCGCCGTTTTTTAGACAACGTGCGCACACACCATAAAATGGACAGTCGCCTTTTAGGGCGCGTATCACTGGTCGCAGAAGGTAATCAACAGCGGATCCGCATGGCCCATCTGGCCATCGTGGGCAGCCACAGCGTCAATGGCGTGGCCGAACTGCACAGCAAAATTATCAAAGAAGATCTGTTCAGGGACTTCGATACGGTTTTTCCCGGCCGCCTGACCAATGTCACCAACGGCATCACCCCCCGCCGGTGGCTGGCCCAGGCCAACCCGCTGTTGGCCCGGTTGATCAACGACACCATCGGCCCCGAGTGGATCACCGACCTGGAACGTTTGCGGGAACTGGAGCCCCTGGCCGGGGATGCAGCGTTTCGCCGACGCTGGATCAAAACCAAACGGGACAATAAAAAACGGCTAGCACACTATATCCTGCGAAAAATCGGTCTGGGCGTCGATCCGGACGCCCTGTTCTCCGTACAGGTCAAGCGCATTCACGAGTACAAGCGCCAGTTGCTCAACGTGCTCCACGTGATCACCTTGTACCATCGCATCAAGGCCAACCCCGACGCATCGGCAGTGCCGCGAACGGTCATCTTTGCCGGCAAAGCCGCCCCGGCCTACCATCAGGCCAAACGCATCATCAAGCTGATCAATGCCGTGGCCGCGAAAACCAACAGCGACCCGGAGGTTCAAGAGAAACTGCGGGTGCTTTTCCTGCCCAACTACTGTGTCTCCCAGGCTGAGAAAATCATTCCGGCGGCGGACCTGTCCGAGCAGATTTCCACAGCCGGCATGGAGGCTTCGGGGACAGGCAACATGAAGATGTCGCTCAACGGGGCCTTGACCATCGGCACCCTGGACGGCGCCAACGTCGAGATCATGGAGGAAGTGGGCGAGGAAAATATCTTCATCTTCGGGCTGACGGCAGGTCGGGTAACCTCCCTTCGCAGCGGCGGATACAACCCGCGTACCTACTATGACAGCGATGCCGAACTGCGACTGGCCCTGGACAGCATCAGCCGGGGTGACTTTTCACCGGACGATCCGTACCTCTTTTCACCCCTTGTGGAGTCGTTACTGCACAAGGGGGATTACTACATGGTGCTGGCCGACTACCGGGCTTACGTAACCGCCCAGGCCGCCGTGGACAAACTCTTTCTGGATAAAGAAGATTGGGCCGGAAAATCGATCCTCAACACCGCCCGCATGGGAAAATTTTCCAGCGACCGGTCGGTTATGGAATACGCCGACAACATCTGGGGACTGAAACCGCTGCCGACCGAGGGATAAAAAAAATAGAATTATGAACTCGATGTAATATTATACAATTTTTTTCTCATTAATAAGGCAAATTTTTTCTCA
>DEIP01000128.1:12559-13622 GCA_002352605.1 Desulfobacteraceae bacterium UBA2771
TTCGCCTCGTCGAGGCTCCGGGTGTATTATTTGGGTGGCAGACATGAAGAAAAGACTCACAATTCTGTTTATTTTCTCGACAATGGTCATTGTTTCAATGGTATTTGCCTTACCACTGTCGAATAATGGACGTTTAACGTTCGGTACCTCGCAGGCAAACACTATATCCCACCTATTACCAATTTGTAGTGACGCATCATACGTTTATGCAATTAATGAATCAGGCTATGACGACATGTGGAAAGCGAAATCCCAGGCCAAAAAGAACGATGCCTGGGTCGTACCTTCACAAATTGCTGAAGAAGCCGTGCCGAACATTAATAACGAATCCGTCACCGCAACCATGCTCTTACTCGGCACCGGATTGGTGGGACTGGTGGGCATTGGCCGGAAGAAAGGCCAAGGGGATATTATTGATTGAACGCATGTATCGCATCTACGATGCGCGTTGCCGTATGCCCATCCCAAAGTTCCGGCACCGAATGAGGCCTGATATCTCCCGAAACGATTTTTTCAATACGACCCTGCAGGTTTTCCATGGTGCACAGCTGATTGGTGCCCTGGTCCACTGTCACCGGCCGTTCCGTATTGGGGCGCATGGTTAAACAGGGGAGACCCAGATAGGTGGTTTCCTCCTGTACCCCCCCCGAATCCGTAATCACGAATTTACAGTTGAATACGAGATTCATGAAGTTGATATAATTCATTGGCTCTGCCAGAATGATTTTCTCAGCGTCGAGAAGCGTATCAAACAGCCCGAAGGTTGCAAGGTTTTTCCTCGTCCGGGGATGAACCGGAAAAACAAAGGGCGTCTTTTGAGAAGCACGGATCAACATCCGGCACAAGGTTGACAGGCTCTCGGGTGAATCGACATTGGAAGGTCGATGGAGCGTGATCAAGCCATAATGCCCCGTGTTTAGACCAAACTCGGTAAATGCATCGGCGCGCTCTATTTTTTCCCGAACCATTTCCAGGGAATCAATCATGATGTTGCCGACATTGTTAATCTTGTCCCGGGAGACACCTTCGCATAGGAGGTTTTCCACCGCATCCGGAGAAGGCG
>DEIP01000184.1 GCA_002352605.1 Desulfobacteraceae bacterium UBA2771
ATTTTTGCGCGAGCCCTTAGGACGAAGTCTTTTCCGGGGATTTAAGAATCGGGTGTGTCGAGTGCATTAGAGAGGAGATATAGGAAAGGGGATGGGTCACCAAGCAATCGAATCGACACATCAACGACGGTCAATGCCACAGGCCATCGGCGATAACCATCTTCAATTTTGACGAAATCCTTATGGGTGGTGACCAACACATCGGCGCCTTTTTTTTTGGCCGTCTCGGCGATACGGTCAAAATCTTGGCGACCGTAACGATAGTGATCGGAAAAGGAGAAATGATGCAAAAGGATACAGCCGACCGCTTTCAACGAATCGAAGAATTGACCGTTGTCCGCCAGTCCCGCGAAGGCGACTGCTTTTTTCCCCTTCAAATTGGAAATGTCCAGCGTTTCCGTTAAAAAAGAATTATTTACCGGGTTGTTATTTCTGATCAGCGGTACGTGGGCCGTGTAAAAAACCGGCCGATCCACCGCCAAGGCGTCAAGGGTGGAAGGCCTGACGGCTTTGTCGCCACGGGTAAGAATGACTGCATGCGCCCGATGCAACGCCGATACCGGTTCCCTCAAGAGGCCGCGCGGGAGCAGGCGTCCATTGCCAAAGGGCGACCGGCTGTCCAGGAGCACCAGGTTAAGGTCCCGATTCAGCCGAATATGTTGAAAGGCGTCATCGAGCACAATGGCATCCGGATTAAAACGATTGACAGCCATCATGCCGATTTCGTATCGCCGTCTGCCCACGACCACGGGAATCCCTTTTAAAAGTCTGGCCATCAGGTAGGGTTCATCCCCGGCATCTTCGGGGCCTTTTAATATCGTCTCGCCATCGCTGACGACACCACCCGTCTCTTCCATACGCCCGTGGTAACCTCTGCTGATCACCACAACACGGTATCCCAGGTCCCTGATAATCTGAGCAATCAGAATCGTCATGGGTGTTTTACCCGTTCCACCGGCAATCAGATTACCGATGGAGACGACGCGGCATGGAAGGGTTTTGGATGACAGCAGGCCTTTTTCATACAGACGGGCGCGCAACCCCATCGCGCCGCCGTATAGTACGGAAAGAACGAGCAAAACGGTTTCAATGGAAAAAAGCGGCGCGGAAGCCGCTTCCCGGGCCGCCGATTCAATTCGGCACCTGAATCGTTCAATAACGTTTTTTAACCGGGTCATCGGTTTAATCGATCAATTTGTGGGGCAGGCCCTAAAGGTCCAATAGATGCCATGGTTCGCTCAACAGCACCCCTGTTTTTAGCAAATACGGCGTAAGCCCGCCGTCCCATACAACGATTCTTTTCCTTGTTTACGATCAGTTCTAAGACCTGTTCAGCAAGTTGATCCGGGTCTTCGACACGGATCGCACCACCGGCATTTTCAAGGGTTTGGCAGATCCAGCGAAAGTCATCGGTGTGGGACCCGAAAAGAATCGGCTTGGCCACCGATGCGGGCTCCAAGGGGTTGTGACCCCCCGCTTTTACCAAGCTTCCGCCCACAAAGGCGACGTCAGCCAACGCATACAGCATTCGAAGGATTCCGATCCGATCGATCACCACCACCCTGAACGATCCTTTTTTCCTTTCCATTTGATCCAGGGTCCGAGATTCGACACCGGCACGGTTGAAAATTCTGCACACGTCCATCGCCCGACCCGGATCTCGCGGTGCTACAATCAGCACCGGATCGATACCGGACGCACAAATCACCCGGAGTGCATTCGACAGCAGCTTCTCTTCCCCTTCGTGGGTACTGCCGGCCACCCAGATGGGCGCATCAGCGGAAAGGCCCAATTTATCCGAAAGCTGCTTCAGGTCGTCGCTGGAAACACGAACCGGATCCTGATCGAACTTAATGTTCCCCACCGTCTTCAATTTATCCTCAGAAACACCAAGCGCGCGGAACCGCAGCTGATCGGCATCCGTTTGAACACAGATACGGCTGAAAACCGACAGCAACGGGGAGATGAGAAAACCGATGCGTTTGTACCCACTAAAGGACCGTTCCGAAAGCCGGGCGTTTACCAGATAAACGGGTATCCGACGTTGATTTAGCCGGTGGAGGAAGTTCGGCCAGATATCGGTTTCCACGATCACCACCTGTCGTGGTCGAATAACATTCAACGCCCGATTCACCGAAAAAATGGTGTCATAGGGAAAATACCTCACGGCCCTCACGTGCGGAGAAATCACCCGCATGGCCATTTCAAAACCGGTGTAAGTCGAAGCCGTAAAAACCAGCGACGCAACACCATAATGTTTGGCCAATGCGTTTACCAAGGGTTCAGCCGACAGCACCTCTCCCACGGAAAGGGCATGGATCCAGATGGGCTTTTGAGTATCGGCCGATTCAAGGTCCCTTCGGTTAGGCGCCGCCATAAACGATCTTTTAATAAATGTACGGCGGTGTTTGATTCGAAACCACACCAGGGGGACCCAGATCGGCCACAACAGACAAATCACTGCCAGCATTAAAAAATTATATATAAAGAAAACGGATCCAAAGGACCAGGCTTTGGTTGTCCCCAAAGGGGATTTGCTTTGTTGGAAGTTCATTGATTTATTGAAATCCTAACCCGGATAAACCGGAAACAACAAATCGCAAGCACCAAATTTCAAATAAATTCCAAATCACAATATCCAAATTTCAAATAAGAACAAAATCAACAGTTGATTATCATTTTGATTTCTCCAATATTGATGAAAGGATCTTCTTCAATTCAATTGCCTCTTGCATCAAACTTTGGGCATCATTACTGTTCTTTAAGATCATAAGGTTTGGAATTTTGATTTTTAGTCATTGTGATTTATTTGCTATTCGTCTTTTATTTTCTGACATAAAAAACACGAATTTCGAGATTAAGATACTAAATATCAAGATTGTCGGTTTCCTGCGATTTAATCAATTCGCATTGAGCAGAAAAAAGCCGGAGACACTGAAAAACACCAGGTTGGCCACCCATGCGGCGACCACAGGCGGCATCATTTCCGCGTAACCCAGGGAGATGCAAAAGCCGTTGAAAATCCAGTAAAGAAAGGCGACCCCCAACCCATGGGTAATGCTCACCGGCATCCCCCCGCGCAATTTTCCGCGAAGGGCGATTCCGGTTCCAAGCACGCTGAGAAAAATACAGACAAACGGCGTGGCAATTTTGCTGTGATAGTCGACCCGATAGCGAACGGCACCATAGCCTTCCCGCTCCACTTTTTCGATATATCGCCCCAGTTCAGCCAACCCCATTTCATCGGATCGTTTGGCCGCCTGGGCCAGGTCATCCGGATTCAGGTCCATATCGACCGCCATCGTGTCGTGTAGCCGCAGTTGATGAACGCCGGTATCTTCTTCAAACAGCTGTTGCACCGAATCGTCAAGCCGCCAACGGCCGTTTTCAAAAACGCCTGATTCGGCATCGACCCGTTCAATCAACCGGAAGTTATCGTCAAAGGTGTAAATCGTAATACCCACAACGCGCTTCTCTTCGGACGAATATTGTTTGACATGGATGATCTGTCGAGCGGCCCGCATCCAGATATCATTGGTTTTGGAGGCATAGATGTTCTTTTTTCGGACCTCCTGGAGCCAGATCTGGTTGGACTTGACCATAAAAATCGGCACGACCAATTCGGCGATCACAAACATCCCTCCACAAAAAAGCACGCCGAGCACCAGGGTTGGCTTAAGTAATCGGCCTTTGCCGATGCCGCAGCTTTTCAGGGCAATCACCTCATTGTTCTTGCTCATCAACCCCAGGGCAACCAGTATGGACAACAGAAAGCCAACCGGTGCTATCTGAACAAAAATAAAGGGAAGTTTGTACATCAAATAGACAACACACCGGTTTGCAGAAACGCCCGACTCCATAAAATTATCAATTTTTTCTATGAAATCAATGGCTAAATAAATACTGAGCACCGCCGCCAGTACAATAAGAAAACAGACGAGTATCTCCCTGGCAACATAGCGAAATAGAATCGTCATTATTTCCGGACCCATTTCATGATTCGTTCCCTAAGCGGTTTCAACCATCTGAAGGGGATCGGTTTTTCTTTGGCCGATCGTACCAGAAGATAAATGCCACATCCCCCCAAAATCACGTTTGGCATCCACATGCCGATCACGGGCGGGTAGCTCCCATCCTCTCCAAAAGCCGACCCCACGGAAAGAAGCATGTAATAGAGCAGGAAAAAGAGAAGGGCGAGCCCGATCCCAACTGTTTTTTTGGAATCGCGGGTCTGGATGCCCAAAGGTACGGCCAACAGCCCCATGGTCAAGCAGGCCACAGGAATCGAAAACTTCTTGTAATATTGAAGCAATGCGCCGAAATAAGCGCCCTTGTCGGTCTTGACCTGTTTCAAATGGGCCCTGAGATTGGACAGGGTCATTTCAGCCGGAGTTTTTACGGATATGCCGGGAGTAGAAAGAGCAGCTTTTAGATCCAAACGAATGTCGTATGTTTCAAAAGTAATTGTGTTAGAAGATCGCTTTTTCATGTCCATCTGGTTGATGGTCCCCTCAAACAACCTCAGATGATAAATCATCTCCTTGGGCTCACCGAAAAGCCGTCCTCTTCGTGCCACGACCGTATTGTTGACCCCTGAAGTACGGCTGTCTTCAATTAACACATTTTGCAGTTCACCACTGTGCGGGTCTATTTTATTGACGTAAAGCATGATCTGTTTGAAATTGTCGTTAAACGTCCGCTCCTTCAAACTGACGTTCAGATTGGAGGCGGCCACATCAAAAAGCAAGGTCTTGAAACGTTCGGCGCCCAAGGGCACACCAAAAATAGTCATATACCCGGTAATCAACGTCCCCAGCAGGCTGAAGGTCAGCACCGGCGTCAGCAAGTGGTATACACTCACACCACCGGCCTTGAGTGCCATAATTTCATTGTCGCTGGACATCCTCAATAAGGCCATCAGGACCGCCATCATGATGGACATGGGGATGATATACTGAAGGAAATAAGGCATGGTATATCCCAGCAGCAGACAGACCGCACCGACACCGACACCATGATTGACAATCATGTCTGTGATATCCAGGATCCGTTTCATCAGGAAAATAAAGGAGAAGAATGCCAGGTTGAGAAAAAAGGGGGGCAGCATCTCCAGAAACAGGTACCGAAAGAGAATTGAAAGTGGATGCATCATCAAATGTTGTCGCGGGGTGATGAGAACTCCTTTTTCTCATGCAAAATGGCGTCATTTTCATCGTCTGATTCTGACTCGACAAGTTCCTCTTCAGTCGGGTCGTCACTATCCAGTTCGTTATCGTTTTCTTCCATGGGTGTTCACCTCCTCGGATGATAAGAGCCCATTCGCGCCCAATGTTTTTTTCACAGCCTTTTTCCGGACAGCCCGCAGCGCCTGCCGTAAATTGAAACCAACACACCTCGAATGATC
This sequence comes from Desulfobacteraceae bacterium UBA2771, assembly GCA_002352605.1. Classification (GTDB taxonomy): domain Bacteria; phylum Desulfobacterota; class Desulfobacteria; order Desulfobacterales; family Desulfosarcinaceae; genus Desulfosarcina. The sequence continues at coordinate 5,405 of DEIP01000184.1, forward strand.
CGCCGGGCGATGCATAACGTCGTCCGTGTCATGGAGATCTCCGTCGGCAATTCGACCGATCACCAAAACCACGATGACCTGGAACATGACCGGTCATCATCATCATGTGTGATCAGATCTTCAATACTACGGCATCCGCCGGAAAAAGAAAATGGAAAATCAGCAACCATCAGCCGCCCAACATCCGGGCAACGGCTTCCGCAACACGCTCGCCATCCACGGCACAGGAGACGATACCACCAGCATAACCGGCCCCCTCACCGCAGGGGAACAGCCCCTGGACCGAGACATGTTGCAGGCTCACAGAATCTCTGGGAATTCTAACCGGCGATGAGGTCCGGGACTCTACCCCGACCACCACCGCATCGTTGGTGAGAAAACCTTTCATCTTGCTGTCGAAAACCTTAAAGGCCGCCTGCAGCCGCCGACAAATGGCATCCGGGAGCCACTGGTGGATGGGGGAAACCACCACGCCCGGCGGATAAGAGCAGGTCGGCAAACGGGTGGAAGAACGATTGTCGACGAAGTCGGCCAGGCGCTGGGCCGGAGCAACCACCCCGCCGCCGCCGTTCTCGAACGCCGTCTGCTCCATGGCCAGCTGATGGTTCAGCCCGGCCAAAGGGCCTGCTGTATCCCGGGCGGCAATGTCAGCCAGTCGAATTTCCACCACCATGCCGGCATTGGCATGGGGGGAATTGCGTTTGGAAAAAGACATGCCGTTGACCACCAGGGCGCCGTCCCGGGTGGACGCCGGTACGATAAACCCGCCCGGACACATGCAAAAGCTGTAAACACCACGACCCTCCACCTGCCGGACGAGCGTGTAGGTGGCCGCCGGCAAGAAATCGCCCCGGCCCTGACCATGATACTGAATCCGGTTGATGAGTCCCTGGGGATGCTCAACCCGGACACCCATGGCAAAGGGCTTGGCCTGAAGGGCGATCTTCTGATCCACGAGCATTTCGTAAACATCTCGGGCGCTGTGACCGGTTGCCAAGATCACCGCACGCCCCTCGATGCGGTGCCCATCGTCCAGGCGCACCCCCATCGCACGACCGCCGGTAACCGACAACCCAACGACTTTCTGCTGAAAATGAATTTCACCGCCGTAGGCTTCGATGGTAACACGCATGGCAGAGACAATTTCCGGAAGACGGTTGGAGCCGATGTGGGGGTGGGCATCGGTGAGGATGCATCCATCGGCGCCGTGCTGATAAAACCGATGGAGCACGCGACGATGATCCCCCCGTTTCTTGGATCGGGTGTTTAGTTTGCCGTCGGAGAAAGTGCCTGCACCACCCTCGCCAAAAGCATAGTTGGATTCGTGGTTCAGGATTCCCCGCCGATTCAGGGCCGCCACATCCCGCCGGCGGTACTTGACGGGCTTGCCCCGTTCGATCACCACGGGCCGAAGTCCCAGTTCCACCAGCCGCAAGGCGGCAAACATGCCTGCCGGTCCGGCACCCACGATGACCACCGGCGTTGCAGCGCGAACATCACGGTAGCAAAAACCCGGCAGCGACGGCATCATGGCTTCGTCGTCGGCATAGACACGAATGCCCAGGTTCACCCGGATCCGTCGCTTGCGGGAATCGATGGAGCGGCGGCTAACCACAAACCGGTCGGGGGCAAGTTGACGGCCCAGCTTCTTTTCCAAAGCCCGCTGGATCGCCTCCGGATAGGCCGCCTCCCGGGGCGACAGGACGAGAGAAACGCTCTCAGGCATCGGGTGTCGGCCCATTTCTCCGTTGACGATTTTGCTCGTATCGCATCTGGAGTATCTCCACCATCAGGGCGAACCCCATGGGCAGGTATATGTAAGCCTTGGGCACGTGTTTATGCAGCCCCTCCATGAAGATCGTCACACCGATGGTAATCAGAAAAGAGAGCGCCAGTATCTTCAGGGCCGGATGGCGCAGGATGAACTCACCGATGGGACGGGCGAAAAAGAGAACGCCGACGAAGGAAAGCACCACGGCCGAGACGATGATCCACATCTGCTGGGTGAGGCCCACCGCCGTAATCACCGAATCGATGGAAAAAACAATGTCCAGCAGGACGATCTGGGTAATAATGGATGAAAAGGCGCCGACCGTCTGCTTGTCCGACCCATCTTCCGCATCCCTGAATTCAACCGTGTGGTGGATCTCATGAACGGCTTTATAGAGTAAAAAGAGCCCTCCGGCCAACAGGACCAGATCCCGGATTGAAAGCGTGGCCACGACGGGCCGGGTCAGGCCGGCCAGCAGCACAACCAGCGCCAACAGAACAATTCGGGCCACCATGGCCAGACTCAGCCCGATGATGCGGGCCTTCTGTTGTTGGTTTTCGGGCAATCGTCCCACAAAAATGGCAATTACCAATACATTGTCCACCCCCAACACCAATTCCAGCCCGATCAGCAGGGCCAAAAGTCCCAATGCATCTGCCAACACTCACCTCCCTGATCCCAATTTGCCCTGCTATTTTTATAATGATAAGGTTCAGCGTGTTTTCAGGATGTCGAGCGCGTCGGCACACTTTTTGGCCGCACGGCTCACAATCGCTTCAGCCTCTTGGGTAATTCGTGTTTTGAATGCCTCGTCCGTTATCTGCGCCATGTTGATCATCACATTCCTGAAGGCGCCCCAGATACCGGTCTTCAGGGCCATAGCCCCCACTTCCACATCGGACCGCGATGCCGGGTTGCCGTAGCGGGCCACTTCACAGAGGGCATCCCAGGCCCCGTCTCCCAATTTCATGGTCGCCAGGGGGATGTCAATGGCTTCCTTGAGCCCTGCCTGCATTCGCTCGGCCCGCTCGGCCCGTTCGGCATCGGTGCCCCGGGGCAGACGCAACGCCTCCATGAAGTCGTTAAAAGCCGTCGTGTCCGCATCGATCATGGGAATCAGCCGGGCTACGGCATCGTGCAGTGGTGGGATGTTTTTTCTCATCTGGGCGTCTGCCGAGGCAAACTTCCGCACGCCGTAGGTCAGTTTGCCCACCATGGCCCCCAGTCCAACGCCCATGGCAACCAATGCGGCCGACACCGATCCACCACCCGGGGCCGAAGACCGTGAAGCCACTTCCTCGATAAAGGCTCTCAAGCTCATACCGGCCAACGGCTCGTCTCTTTCTTCCGCCACGCGGTATTCGATGATTTTCTCTTTTGGATCGAATGGCGCCACACTGTTAAGCCCCAGCCGCTGAACCGCTAATCTGACTTTCTGGTCTTGATCAAGAACAAACAGGTTTTCCTTCTCCATGTAGTGGTCTGCGGCCATGAGAATCGATGCCAATGGAAGCAGCCCCACCACTTCCGAACCGGCAACGCCGACGTTCAAGGCAGCGGCTTCCCTTTTGACCTCCTCGAATAAGAGATGCATGGGCGTCAACTCATAGTCGGTCAGGTTCACCGTTACCTGGGCCAGGTTGTACTCGTACACGAACCAACCCATGCCCTTGACCGCTTTTAGGCGGCCGGGAGCATCCGGGCCCCGACCGGACTCACGCAGGTTCAGGGCGATGCGATGGGCTTGGTTGGCGGTCCCCAGGATATTGACGTTGTAGGCGATGAGAAAAGAGCGGGCACCGGTGGCCGTGGCACCCCATTTCGGCACGAATTCCGCCGGCCCGAAATCGGGTTTCCATCTGGGTTCCTTGAGGCGCCCGGCCAAACCTTCGTACTCCCCTTCCCGGACCTGGGTCAGTTTTCGACGGTATTCGTCGACCGACGCCGCCCCATACAGGAAAAAGGGTACCCCCAGCGTTTCAGCTGCGAGCCGACCAAAGGTTTTGGAAATCTCCACACACGCATCCATGCTGACATTGGCCACAGGGATGAACGGACAAACGTCCATGGCACCCATGCGGGGGTGTTCCCCCTTGTGCGACTGCATGTCAATTCTATCTCTGGCCACCCTGGCGCTGTCCAAGGCTCCCTGAACCACCGCGTCCGGATCGCCGACAAAGGTGTATACGGTCCGGTTGGTGGATCTTCCCGGATCCACATCCAGCAGGGTGCAGCCTGGGGTTTCCCGGATGGCCTTGGCAATGGCGTCGATGGTTTCACGGTTGCGGCCTTCGGAAAAATTGGGCACGCATTCAACGATTTCTCGCATGATTCTCACGTTCTGTTGGGATTGGGGACGAAATTAAGTTCACGGTCCTCAGTTGATGGAACGGATACAGATCCATTCCCTTCCATCAACGGGAACGCGCCTTGCCCGAATATGTGGAAGATAGACCATTCTGGATCGAATTTTGGCGGCAGTCCACCGCTTAGGATTGGGGACGAAATAAAGTGAACGAAAATTGCGAAGGATATCCGTTCGTATTCAAGGCACATCAACGGTTGCATACGGGTTGTATGTGGCCGTTGATGTAACGCAGAACACGAGCAAAAAGACAAGTAAGATTGTTTATTTTATTCTTGCCGCGGCCCTTATTATCAGACCGTCAGGCCTTGCGGGCAGCCGCAGCCGCATACACGGGTATGAGCGTCTCAAACAGAGCCGCCATTTCACCGGCAATGTTTTGTTTTTTTTCGATGGCAGCGTCTTTTCCAATCTGCTTTTCAATGCGCAGATCCATTGCGCCGGACTTACCCGCATCTGCTAAGAAGGCATGCAACGACGCAACGACGGTCTCCTTTTCATCCAGACCGCAATGCACCCACTGATCATTTTTATATTCCAGGGAACCGGTGAACCCCTGCTTACTCAAATCACAAAAACAAAGCGCGTGGGAGCTGCACTGTTTGGCGACCCAGGAATCATTTTCCGGCTTGTCCAACCACGCCACCAACGAATTCCAGTCGCACGCTTCGTCTGAGGATGGATCGGGTGTGGGAATGTGAACGCCATAGAAAAAGCTTGCTTTTTCCACCCGTGCATAGAATTTTGCCTGGAGCTTTAAATCATCCTGCTTCTGACGACTGACATCCAGCCAGCCCACTTCGGGCTTGCGCAACACCGCCCATGAGTTGAACTTGAACTGTTTGCTCTTTAGCCGCAGAGCAACCGCGCCGCCGAGTTGCCCGCGACCGCGCCAAGTCGTTTTGGACACACTGTTGATGAAGTCGGCCTCTTCAAGACCTTCAAAGTATTTCCCCCCCTTGGATGCGGATGCTTTAGAACTTTTTGCTTTCTGGGCCTTCTGGGCCGCCTCGAGTTCTTTTTCGAAGCGCATTCGTTCGAGAATGCGTTTCTGCAGATCGATGGGAGTCACTATTTCCTCGCCATCTTCCCATCGAATATCCATGGATTCTCTGCGTATGGTCAGGACCTCAAAGACCCCTTTCATATTTTCATATTTTTCACCAACTTCAAATTTAAACTCTTCTGTCATGTAGTTCTCCTTCTGATCAAATAACAAGGCCCTTAACGCCCAAGCCATCGACTCATCAGTCCACGGGTATTTCGACAACAAGCAATTCGTTGTCGTCAAAAAAAAGCTCAACGCAGCGGTCTTCAGCCCCTTTGGAGATGTCGATCACCGATTCGGCAATTTTAGCGGCGTATGGCGCAATCGGAAACAGGTTCGTGGTTCGCAACGCTTCAATCATTTCATCACAGCCCTCACCAGCTGCCCTGACGATGGCATCTTCGTCATAGTTTTGTTCACATATCAGGTCAAAGTGGTCATCACGAAGCATGGATGAATCTACGTTTTTGGTATCTTTTTCAACCACGGCATACTCTTTGATGTTCAGTTTTCTTTTCTTTTGCATCCGGCAAATGCGGTATTTTTGTCGCATTGTCTTTCTCCAGGGGTCGCACCGCAAAATATATCCGTTCCTATTTTCGCGGTAACATCGAGACATGGCCCTGTTTCTGAAAAAAAGCGTCTCAACCAATGTACAGGGCCGGAAATGGTTCTGCGAGACGAACGATTGTCCTAAGCCTATATGGAACCCGGACGTTTGTCAAACAGCGCCCCACAATCATGCTTTTACCCTGATCGCACACATAGGCACAACACATCGA
>DEIP01000182.1:0-5589 GCA_002352605.1 Desulfobacteraceae bacterium UBA2771
TCTCAGCTTCAGCCCATCTTTGGCTGATACCTCACTCTCAAATCCCACGAAATAGCTCGCTATTCCTGTGGTTTTGCTCTCTCGGATCAGCCAAACCTGAACCAAATCTGAGCGCCAATTCTGCGAAGTTATTTTTGCGCGAACCCTAAGCCTCGGTTAGAGATTTTTCTCCGGTGTCCTTTGCAACAGCGGCACCCAAAACACATCCATCGCCAACAGTTGTGGCAACATAAGTTTTATCACCTAAAATCCGAGTATGCTTTTCATCGGCGGCAAGATGCTCAGGAATATCTTCAGGATTTCTGATCGTTGTCCCTACGATACTATTTCGCCCAAGTGACTGTTCCATACGGAACCAGAACATCGAATCCTTACCGAAAATATGAGCTAATGCCCAAAAATGGAGGTCGAACTTTCTTAAAAATGCCTTTGACCATCATTGTCAGGTCAATGGGATTGAAATTCTTTTCACATCGAAAGCATCTGGCCAGGTTTGTCGAGAGGTTGGTTGCGGTTTGAAACTCATTACAAAGCGGACACAGGAACCTGAAATAGCCTTCGCTATCTTTAGATGGAATATTCAGCTGTTCTTTTATCAGCCTGTCAACTGGTATTAAATTGCGCAGCCTGAACAATTCATTGCCTGTAAATCATCGTTTCATTGTGTTCCTCCTTGGATATCTGAGTGGAAAATGCTTTCAAGACACACTGACCATAGCCACGCCGAGGAAACTGGTCCACGATGTCACCAGATCGGCCACAAAAATGGCTGCAACTTGGCAAATCCTGCGTAAAAATTGCCGGATTTGTCTTACGTGATGACACCATACCCCAATCAAAGGTGCTCCTTGTAGTCGCATCATCCATGTTTTTTGAAGGAGGTTTTTTTTCGATAACGACGACGATTTTCGGCCAGACGGTGGGACTTTTTGCCTTTTGGGGTTTGGCGGTAGGGCCGTTGGGCTTTACGGCGAGATGCCAGGTAGCCGGACACCCGACATGCATCACAGCAATAAGACTGCCCACGCCAGCAACGCAGGCATATACAAAAGCCGGCCTTGCACCAGCGACAAAATACACTTATCAGTTTCAAAATCCGGCCTTGAAAATATCCGGAAATTCGAGTAGACTTGGTATGTTTTGGACTTCCGGCCTTGTTTGGGAGTTCATCTTGAAAGCCCGAAATGTCGATTTCTGGCTTTCTTCCCGCCTTGGAAGATGTCAGATATCTAATTGCCTGCTTTGTAATGTACCTTAAAATTTCGGTAAAAACGACCAAAAGCGCTGGGGGTACGGCGGAGTATGCAGTGTAAATTTTTATTTTTTTAGGCGGGATATCGCAGCGGGGTATATGTTGAGCCGTTACATTATTTTGTCACTTGGGCGGGGTAAACCGTTACTATATTCGTATCCTAACACAGGAATCTGAAAGTTTCACGGCCCCCCTGCCGGTGCTGGGCCTGCGCATGGATATCGCCCTGACCCCCCGGTGGTTCATTCGCACCGGGGCTCAGGTCTTCTGTCTGGAATACGACAACTTAACAGGATCGGTAATGGAGTTCCGGGCGGCGGTGGAGTACAACCCATGGAAGCATGTGGGTATCGGGTTGGGTTTTGACGCTCTATCGGTCAATGTGGAAGCGGATTGGGAAGACTGGCCGGGAATCGACTTCAAAGGCAAATTCGACTTCAACTACATCGGCATACAGCTTTACCTGCGGGTTTTTTATTAGCCGCTCATCTTTCGGCACTGGTTCAGTTGAATAGGTGATTCAATTATATCAATAGGTTGCAGTGGCTTATGGCAAACCGAGATAATCTATGTAACTATTAGTTTTAACAGTCGTAATACGCAATTCTGCTTTTTTTTACCTATTCAACTGAACCAGTGCCCATCTTTCTGCTTTGCTGAATACCCCGGTTTTACCCCCAGGCAGGGATTGTCCTAAACACGAAAGGAGAATCTATGAGACACGCAATCTTCAAAATGATCGGTATGGCGGTGGCGCTTTTGACCGGCTTGGTCACGGCGGCTTCGGCACAGGAAAATTTTGATCGCACGGTCCTGCCGATCCAAGAGCCGGAACGACCCACCTATAGCGAGCTTGACGTACGCAACGTCGAGCCGCCGCCGCGCTTCGAGGTCAAGGCGCCCAAGAGGGCACCAAATGTCGTGATCGTGCTGATCGATGACGTCGGCTTCGGCGCAACCACCACGTTTGGCGGGCCGATCCGGACGCCTACCCTTGACGGACTTGCATCCGAGGGTCTGCGCTACAACAACTTCCACACCACTGCACTCTGCTCACCCACGCGCAATGCGCTCAAGACCGGCCGCAACCATCACACCACCAACACGGGCTCGATCATGGAGACCGCGACGGCCTTCCCCGGCAACACCGGGCAGATTCCGAACAGCGTCGCGCCATTGGCAGAGATGCTTCGACTCAACGGCTACAGCACCGGTGCCTTCGGAAAATGGCACGAGACTGCCGCCTGGGAGACCAGCGTCTCGGGCCCCTACGATCGCTGGCCCACCCATCAGGGGTTCGACAAGTTCTACGGCTTCATCGGAGGCGAGACGGATCAGTGGTTCCCGTTGATCTATGATGGCATCACCCGGATCACGCCACCGCACACTGAGGGCTACCACTTCACCGTCGATATGACCGACCAGGCGATCAACTGGGTGAAGGCCCAGCAGTCGATGACGCCGGACAAGCCCTTCTTCGTGTACTACGCAACCGGTGCCGTCCACGCGCCGCACCACGTGCCTGAGGCGTGGGCCGACAAGTACAAGGGTCAGTTCGACAAGGGCTGGGACCAGATTCGGAAAGAAACGACCACCCACCAGCTGGAGATGGGCGTCATTCCAGCTGGGACCAAACTGGCGGAGAAGCCGGAAGATATCAAGGACTGGGATTCGCTGCCGGCTGACCACCGTCGTCTCTTTGCCCGGCAGGCGGAGGTGTTCGCGGGCTTCATGGAGCAGACCGACCACGAGGTCGGACGTTTCGTCGAGGCTTTGGAGAAGATCGGTGAGATGGACAACACCCTGTTCATCTACATTGCCGGCGATAACGGTACCAGTGCCGAGGGAGGGTTCGTCGGCATGTTCAACGAGATGACTTATTTCAACCAAGTGGTGGAGAAGGTGGAGGATCTCGTCCCGTTGATCGACGAGTGGGGCGGTCCATACACGTTCCCGCACATGGCCGCAGGCTGGGCAGTGGCCTTTGATGCACCATTCTCGTGGACCAAACAGGTGGCCTCGGACTTTGGCGGCACGCGTAACGGGATGGTCATCCACTGGCCAAATGGTATCAAAGACAAGGGCGGACTGCGCACGCAGTTCTCGCATGTTATCGACATCGCACCAACCGTTCTGGAGGCCGCGACGCTGCCGGAGCCAAAGCGCGTCAACGGGACGCCGCAAACACCTATCGAGGGAACCAGTCTGCTTTACACCTTTGCCGATGCGAAGGCCAAGGAACGGCATACCACACAGTATTTCGAGATGTTCGGCAACCGGGCCGTCTATCACGATGGCTGGCTCGCCCGTACGCTCCATCGTGCTCCCTGGCAGACGGGGAAGCAGAAGCCGCTCGAGTCCGACACGTGGGACCTCTACAACGTCATAGAAGACTTCAGCCTCACCAGGAACCTGGCTGGAGAGCAACCTGAGAAGCTGCGCGAGCTGCAAGCCCTGTTCATGAAGGAGGCGGAAAAGTACCACGTGCTGCCAATCGATGACCGGACAGTCGAGCGAGTGAATCCCGCTATCGCTGGGCGACCGGACCTGCTCGGTGACCGCATGTCGCTCACGCTATATGACGGGATGAACGGCATGTTGGAGAACACCTTCATGAATGTGAAGAACCGCTCGAAGACGATCACGGCCGCGCTCAATATTCCCAAGGGGGGAGCAAATGGTGTGATCCTTGCTCAGGGTGGACGTTTCGGCGGTTGGTCGCTCTATATGAAGGACGGTAAACCGATCTACACCTACAACTACCTCGGACTCGATCGCTTTACCGTCGCATCGACCAGCGCGGTTCCTGCGGGAGCCGTTACGGTCGTGCTGGATTTCGTCTACGACGGCGGCGGGCTTGGTAAGGGCGGTATGGCTACTCTCTCCGTCAACGGCAAGAAGGTCGCCGAGGGTCGGATCGAGAAGACTCAACCCTTGATTTTTTCTGCTGACGAGACGGCTGACGTTGGTCTCGATAACCAGACGCCGGTCGCCGAAGGCATCGGCATCGGCCGCGATGAGACTCGCTTTTCCGGCAAGATCCACAAAATCATCCTCGAAGTGAAGGATGTGAAGAAGAAAGCATAGCCTGCAAACGGTTTCGGCGGATGGTGCTCACGTGCCATCTGCTGAATTGTGGAAAGTGTTATGATGGTATTTTCAATAACGGACAAGTAGACAATTTATTATCACAAGAGGAGATGGTGATATCGTGGAAGGCATAGACGGCAATAAAATTTTTACGAAAAGTGCCATTGAGGCTGCTATCAAAATAGCGATCCTCGGGATTATGGTCATATGGACGTTTCAATTGGTAAAGCCGTTTCTGACCCCGGTTATCTGGGGAATAATTCTGGCGGTTGCCACGGAACCTTTTATTGCCAGGGTTGCCAAAATGCTTGGTGGACGGAGGTCACTGGCTGCAGTTTTTTTTGTTCTTGTGATCATTACCCTACTGATTATTCCAACAATATTCCTTGTCATGTCATCCATTGATACGGTTCATACGCTGACGGCGAACATGCAGGACAAAACACTTGTTATTCCCCCGCCACCTTCAAAAATTGCCGCCTGGCCACTTGTCGGAAACTCAATACATCAAATCTGGCAGTTGGCTTCAACAAATCTGGAGGAGGCCTTGGCACAATTTGCACCTCAGATTAAAACACTAGCCGAAACACTGCTCGGCTCTGTGGGCGGAGGACTCGCCGGGATTTTCATGATCATCATAGCAACATGTATCGCCGGTGTTTTCCTGGCAAAGGCTGAAGAAAGCGCTGCTATTGCCAGGAATATTGTCACTCGCTTCACGGGTGAAAAGGGTGTTGAGATTACAACGCTTGCCACTGCCGTAATCCGTGGAGTCATGCAAGGAGTGGTTGGTGTGGCAGTGATCCAGGCAGTCCTTTCCGCTGTCGGCATGGTTGTGGTTGGCGTTCCCGCCGCCGGTCTTTGGGCTGTACTGGTACTGGTTTGTGCAGTCAGCCAGTTACCGCCGATTCTTGTTCTCGGACCTGTTGCCGCTTATGTCTTTTCTATTGCCAATACCACCCCAGCAGTACTTTTTCTAATCTGGGTATTCATTATCAGCGCCAGTGATGGATTCTTGAAACCTCTGCTCATGGGCCGCGGGGTCGATATTCCCATGCTGGTCATTCTCATAGGGTCATTAGGCGGAATGATGCTATCCGGTATTCTCGGCCTCTTTGTCGGTTCTGTTGTGCTTGCCATTATGTACTCGTTATTTTTGGCATGGCTGGACGAAAACGACGAAAAGATTTTAGCGTTTAATGGGCCTGGAAATAAATAATTCCACCTGAAGGCGCTGGCTTTGGATT
>DEIP01000182.1:5627-6904 GCA_002352605.1 Desulfobacteraceae bacterium UBA2771
TGACGGGTACACAGGCAAGTGCTTCAAGAATCCGATGCGTTTCAGGCATTACTTGGGCGCTTGAAGTAAAAAGGAATGCGCATGCCATTTAACATTAAACGATATCCGTTCTACATCGGAATAACCGCACTGGTGGTGACTATCGTTATCACGCTGACCGGCCTGATTTTATGGATCAGCCACCGGGAGAGCAAGACGGCGGCCATCCAGATGGCCGATCGCCTGTTTTCCGAAATCAACGAGAAGACCCTGGAACGCTACGAGAGTACGCTGGAGTCGGTGGCCGGGCTGACCGGCACGGCCGTGCGCATGCCTGGAATGGCCACAGCGCCCATGGGAGACGGGAGGCCTCACCCGGGCATGGAACTGATGATCGAGGCCCTGTCCTTTTATGATTATCTCTTCTCTACCTATGTCGGGTATGAGGACGGCAGCTTCATCCAGATCGTTGCCGTGCGGGGCGACCCGGAATCTCGCAGTTTGTACGGCGCACCGGCGGAGACCACCTATGTCCTGCGCACCATCTCGGCAGATTCCAAAGGGCTGCTGAAACAGCGCTGGCGTTTTCTAAACCGGGACCGGCAGGTCGTTGGAGAAAGGGACGACCTGGATTCGGACTACGACCCCCGCGTAAGGTCCTGGTACATCCGGGCCCAAAAAGAGGAGACGGCGTTTTACACCCAACCGTATATCTTCAGTTCCACGAAGTTACCCGGCATTACCTGTGCGGAAAAGCTGTTGAACGGCGGCGGGGTCTTCGGCGCCGACATCACCCTGGACCGATTTTCCGTCTCCCTGCAACGACAGAAAGTGTCCGATAACGGCATGCTGTTTCTCTTCGACCGCACGGGTCGGATCATTGTCCATCCCAAAGAGAACCCCATCAAAACCGGCACAGGGGAATCGCTGAGTTTTCTCACCGGTGAGGAGTCCGGCGACCCGATGGTCCGGGCCATCGTCACCGGTTACCATGCCGCCCCAAACCGCCTGTTGAACCGCACCCGTGAGATGGAGATATCAGGGTCAGACTACCTGGTGCGATTGACTGCCATAAAAACAGAACTCAAATTTGACCAGATTCTGGCTTCCATCGCCCCGGTTTCCGATTTCACCGGCCACATCCGGCGGATGCAGCAGCGAATTTTTCTTTTCTCCGGCCTGGTGCTGCTGGTCGTGTTGCCCTTTGCCCTGCTGGTGTCCCGCAAGATTTCAGGAGCTCTCACTCAGCTGGAACAGGAATCCAGGAAAATCCAGCAGTCAGATTTTTCAGAATCTAA
>DEIP01000142.1 GCA_002352605.1 Desulfobacteraceae bacterium UBA2771
ATTCAAATGAAGGATGCCAAAAAATGGTCTTAGCCGTTCAGTTTTAGAGTCAAAACCTGCATCCTAAGTGGAATACTGGTCAATGGCACGCCCAAACCGACATTTCGTTCCAGGGTATCTCTGGCACTTGACCCACCGATGTCATAAGAGGGAGTTTCTCCTGAAGTTTTCCAAAGACAGCGCTCGCTGGATAGAGTTGTTGTTCGAAGCGAAAAAGCGTTTCGAGTTGTCCATTTTGAATTTCATCGTCACCTCCAATCAACCACGTAATTGTTCTCGCCAACGGTGGTAGTGAATCCATACCAAGAGCCATGCAATTAATAGCAGGTAGAACCGGCCAGGCGTATAATCGACGGAAAGGTCGTAAAGGCGCGTTTTGGGAGGAGTGCTATCACGCCACAGCGATTGAATCGGGCGTACATCTTTGGCAGTGCCTTGTGTATGTCGACTTGAACAAGGTCAGGGCCGGTGTAGTGGATAACCCCTCTAAATGGAAATGGAGCGGTTATCTGTAGTGGGTTGAAAGTCAATTAAAAACCAGACAGGAGCGTCAGGAACACTTTGGCAGAAGTCTTGCTGTAGGAAGCGAGGAATTTATAAGGAACGTGAAAAAGGCGCTGGGCATTCGTGCAGTCGGCACGCTTGTTCATCGCCTCGTGCGCTTGCGGTACCCTGCCGTAGCAAGGCGGCCTCCTTTCCAGGCACCGTCGCCGGATATCCGGTTGCCATACCGCTATACCGTTGCCGCTCGCTACGCTCACTCTCGCCTCCATCCGGCTGGGTTTGGGACTTGATGAGCTTTAAAAAAAAGGGTATGCTCATTGCACCCTTTAGAATACGTGCCGTTCCCGGCACAAAACGATAGGTTGCAGTGGTTTATGGCAAACCGATATAATTGATGTAACTATTAGTTTTAACAGGCGCAGATATGAAAATCGGCGCTTTTTAACTATTCAAATGAACCAGGGCCGAAAATATGCCCCAAAATAGGGAGGAGAGGGAAGAGGAGGTCCATCAATATATCGCCTGTTTTCTATTTTTAGCTCTGGCATGAACCCATAAAAGGAGGAGATAAAAATGTCGAACGAAAAAACTGAAGCGGGAGAACTGAATGCCGTTGATGGAAAAAGTGAAATGCTTGAAGAATTGCCAAGTCGGTCCGCCGACGGGAGCCGGCCGGTTGCCGTTGACGTCAGCGCTGAACCGTTGCCACCAGCGGCGGTTCCGGCCTCATGGGATCACGAAACAGAAGTAATCGTCGTCGGAGGAGGCGGCGCCGGAATGGCGGCCGCGGTTTCCGCGGGTGAAAAGGGCGCTCAAGTGATAGTCCTGGAGAAGAATCCGGGCTGCGGTGGCGATACTGCAACCGCCATGACGCTGATTTTAAGAGCCCAAAATTCTAAATTGCAAAACAGGCTGGGAATCGAGCCGATTCCGCTGAGCCGGGTCTTTCCCATGGCTTCGGCAGGCTTCTCGAATAAGAACAACGGTGAAGTAGAACGATTGCTACTGGAAAAAGGTTCTGAGACGGCTGACTGGCTTGAGGAACTGGGAGTAATCTATGAGACCGGTCCCGCCGCCGGAACCCCCCCGGGCATGTTTCTGACCCCCGTAAATCATGAAACGCCTGATGATGGATATTACTCTTGGTTTCCATACAACGCCAAAGGTTTTATTCGCGTGTTAGAAAAACGCGCGTGTGAACGGGGGGTTCGGATTTTAAAACAAACACCGGCTACGGCCCTGGTTTTTCGGAAAGGTACGGTGATCGGCGTAGCCGCTAAAACTAAAGATGGGAAGACGCTACACATAAAAGGCAAAGTTGTGGTCCTGGCTTTGGGAGGATTTGGCGCCAATAAGGCAATGTTGAAGAAATATATCTTGCCTTCCATGTTTTCGGCCATCGTCAATTACATTGGCCTGCCAAGCTCTACTGGCGACGGCATTAGAATGGCCCAGGGAATCGATGCTATTGTGGAAGGTATGGATGATGTTGAAATGTGGGATGGCGGTGTAACCGGGGTAGGGGACGGTCCCATGGCTTTTTACAATGCAGCCACCCAATTGGTCCGACAAAAATCGCTTACCGTTAACAAGCTTGGCAAAAGATTCATGGATGAAGACTTGATGCACGGGCATGGGCACGAGATAGGCCCATTCAAAGCCAATGCGCTTCAGACTGCCAGACAAAAAGACCATACTTCCTTTACCATCCATGACTCAGTGACCGTAAAAAAGGACTTTCTCATCAATAAGTTTGATGCAATGGCCTGTAAATACCCGTGCCGGTGGTACGATCGGGACTTTGAGAGAAGGGTGAAGGCCGGGGCCATCATGAAAGCGGATACGATCAGAGATTTGGCAGGATTGATGGAAATAGATCCTATAATATTACAGGAAACCGTGGATCAGTACAACCGGTATTGCGATAAAGGCGAAGATCCAGAATTTTTTAAACCCGCTAAATATCTTATTCCTTTAAAAACGCCTCCTTTTTATGTTGTTAAACAGGTCGGGGGCGCTCTTTTTAATACCTGGGGCGGACTGGTAACCAATGCCAAATTCCAGGTGCTCAATAAGGATTGGAACCCTATCGCCGGCTTACGCGTGGCGGGGGAAAATGCTGCCTATTGTGCCAGCGTGGTTTATGCGCTCACAAGCGGTCGGATTGCAGGCAAGGAGGCCGCCAAAGAGGCTATGGAAGATTGATGTACATTTAAGGGCCCTGGAATTTTCCCAGTAAATCATTCTTCATGGAAATGATTGGGGATGCGCATAGCCAAACCTGAATTGACGGGTGAAAAATCATCATTAAAGTAAATTTATTGGGTTCAATGAATTGTTTGCCGAGGCCCTAAAAATGGTATCGCAAGCGCAGTTCAAGCTTGTTTTTGTTTAGTTTTTCCGCAAATTCGGTGAAGGTTCCGCCGTTTAAAAAAGTATATCGCAACCGGAGTTCCCAATTGGTAAAGCCCGTATACAAAATCTCGGGGGAGATGGAGTAACTCCGGTCGTCCAGATTGACAATGGTGATCAGCCCCGGTGTGAGATAGAGAATGTCAAACGGGTCTTTCTGATTGATTTTCGAGTAAAGATAATTTCGGCCCAGGTTGGGGCTGTTATATCCCTTGCCGGAAACGGTCTTCGCGTTTTGGATGAGGTGGTCTGAACCGGTGTCGGTCAAATGCGCATCGGCATCCTCGACCAATTGATAGAACGCGGTCAATTCCTCCGGCGAGAAGCCGGCGCCATTGTGGTAATATTCGATGATGGTGGTGATATCATTTTCAGTGAGATATCTGAGGCCGAAGAGATATTTGCCGACAGACGGATCCCGACCTTCAAGCACGCCGGACGGCCCGAGGTATTTTTGTTTCAGGTCCGTCAAATAGGCGTATTCACCATGAATTTCAAAATTTGTGGTCAGGTTCCTGGAAAAATCGACACCGTATCTCAGGGATCGGCTGTTGCCGGAAAATAGCACGAGGTCGATATCCGTGTCTCGATAAAGCAGGTAAAGCTTCGCGGCGACGTTCATGTATCCCGATTCACCGAAATCCTCATTCACATGCTCATAGACCGGTATGGCCACGGTTGTGAGGGCAATCGTCTGTAAGGGGCGGTTGAAACTTTTTATCAGATCGACACCGGCGGCGATATATCCCTCCAGCGCCTCTTCGGGGTTGTCGGGGTCCTTGGGGCGATCAATAAAACCGACTGGATTCCAGGCATATCCGGTACCCCACCTGAATGTTCTTTTTCCCAGATCGGTGGTGAAAAACGGTAGTGGTTTAAGACTCAGATTTGCTTCATAAATATCGACGGCGTCTGAGCCGCCGGAATCGTCGTGTCTCGCCTCGGCGTGCAGTAGCCCGTTAAACGCCCCAATGCCTTTTTTGTAGCCGACATCCAGTTGAAGGGTGCCTGAGTAGCGATCGATGGTGCCGCGGGGATCATTGTAAAAATTGAGGGCATAGAACGTGCTCTCCGAATTGAGGTCGATATGCTCAAGCTTGATCTCAGCGTATCCTCCCCACTCGAAGGCTTTCGATTCGAACTCCTCTACGTCAAAACTGAACTCCTCCGCGGCAAGCGATCCACGGTTAAGTGAAAACAACAGTAGATAGAGCGCGGCAAGGGTAACGGTGGATATCCGGTAAAACCCCTTGATCATCGCAGCTCATTCACCCGGGGAAGATAATTAAGGGTGAACACCTCATCAGCCAGTTTTTTGCTGGTGACCTTGGCGTAGAGCATGACGGATTTATACCCTTTGTAAAGCGGGCTGTCCGTTTCCAGGACTGACGGGCGGACGAGGTTATCGCCGAAGTCCTTTATCTTTTTATAATACAGTGTTTTTATCAGCATCCCGCTGGCGGCATAGCATTCGATGGTTAAAGGGACCATCGCTTTTTTTTCCACCGTCATTTTGAGCCGATCATAGGCCACCGAAGCGGTCTTCGCCGTGCAGGCGAGAATGTAGTTCTCTTCGGTTTCATCGTCAACGGCGGCCTCATACTCCGCGCTGTAGTCCAGGCGCAGGATGTCTGAATTATTAAACACCCCTCCCACCACCGACTGCAGGCTGGTAATGCGTATCGGTCTTCCAACACTGGGAATGTACAGCCACATGTTTTCTCCCAGCCGCAAGGTGGCGCGGCCCTTTTCGCTGGCCGGAGCCAGGAATAGCGCCACCATCTTCTCCCGGCCCTTTTTCACCGTGTACAGCACATACTCTTTTTTACTGCCGTCGGGTTCGATATTGATCAGCTTACGGTACATTTCATAGGATTCGGGCTGCAGGTTGCGGTCCACCCGAAGCAGGATTTCGTTGCCGTCCAGGGCCGCCGCCGGAGCAGCGATAAGCAACCCGGCAAGCATGTTTAAGAGAACGCAACGGGAAAGTATTCTCAGCGTCGACGATGGTTTGTTCCTTGCCATGCGTAACATCTCCTCTATACGTGCCGAAGGGCGGTGATGGGATCCATGCGGGCCGCCTTGAAGGCCGGCTGCACACTGGCGGCCACGGCAATGCCGATGACGATCAACACGATGGTGATCACATCCCCGGCGCCGATGGTGGGCGCCAGCACCAGGTTGGACTGCCGCCCGAAATCAAAGGTGAGGCCGGCGGCGTTGATGGCGGCAATGCTGATCAGGCTGATCACCGTTCCCACCGCCGTTCCCACCACGCCGAGCAGAAAGCCCTCGACCACGAACAAGGCCATGATCCTGCGCGGCAGCGTTCCGATGGCGGCAATGGTCCCGATCTCATTGATCCGCTCGTACACGGCCATGATCATCACATTGGTTATGCTCACCAGCACAACGGCCACCAGCATGATTTTGATGAACAGGGTCATCAGGTCGATCATTTTAGCGATATTGTAGAACGGCGACAGTTTCTCCCAGGTGTGCAGTTCGAACACCGGCCGGTCGTTTTTGTCCCTGATGGATTCAAGTGCGGCCTTGAGACCGGAAAACACCCCGGGCAGATCACCCATGTTTTTCAGTCGGATGGCGATTTCGCTGACTTCAACGTCGTTGATGCGCAGCAACTGCCTGGCATCGTCCAGGTGAATCATCCCGTCCCGGCCCCCGGGGCCGGTGATGCCTTCCAGGACGCCGCTGACCGTAAAGGTCTGTCCATTAACCGAGCCGTCCTTGTTGTTGGCCACCAGCACAATGCTGTCTCCCACGTTTACTTTCATGCCCTTGGCAAGCAACTCCGGAATGAGGATCTGGCCCTTTTTCAGCAGGGATTCTTCCTTTTCCCCTTGAATAATGCGGTCGATGAGCAGTGGCACGGTCTTGACCTCCTGCTCGGGGATCACCGTATTGAGACGGATGTTGGTGGTCTCGGTAAAATTGCTGAACATGGCTCCGAGCTTGATGCGCATGGAAAAGGATTCAATCTCCGCTGTTTCGCCGAGGATCTGCTTCACCTTGGCCACCTGTTTTCGGTTTAGGTTGCGGTTGAGCGGCAGGTTGTCGATGGCGGCCAGGTAGCCATTGCGGTGGACTTGAAGGTGGCCGATCATGGCGTCGGTGATCTGGCCCACCATCATCTGCTTGAACGATCCGGTGATGGAAATGAAAAGCAGGACGGCCACCACCCCCAGGGCGATCAGGGCCGATGTAAGCAGGGTGCGGCGCTGATACCGGCGAAGATTGCGGGCGGCGATTTTGATGACATTAACCATGGGCACCACCTTCGTCGTTCCGGCGTTTCAGCAACTTGCCGTCTTCCAGGGTGAAAACGATCTCCGCGTCGCGCATTATCTTGGGATCATGGGTGGAAAAGACGAAGGTGGTGTTGAACGCATCGCGCATCTTTTTCATCAAATGGATGATCCGGTTGGCCGTCTCTCCGTCCAGGTTGGCGGTGGGCTCGTCGGCCAGCACCAGTCCGGCATTGGTGACCAGGGCCCTTGCCACGGCGACCCGCTGCTTCTGGCCGCCTGAAATCTGGCGGGGGTATTTATTCCCCTGGTCCCCCATGCCAACGGCTTCCAGCAGTTCGCCGACCCGCTTTTTGCGCGCCGGGGCAGGCCAGTTCTGCACCATGAGCAATGGGTATTCCACGTTTTCGAAGACGGTCAGTATCGGAATCAGGTTGAAGTCCTGAAACACGAAGCCGATGTGCTCTCCCCTGAATCGAGCGGCCTGTTGGCGATCCATGCGGACAATGTCCCGACCGGCGACCCGCAACGATCCCATGGTGGGTGGATCGAGGCATCCGATCATATTGAGCAGGGTGCTTTTGCCGCTGCCCGAAGGTCCCACGAATGAGACAAAAGAGGCGGGTTCGATGGTAAAATTGACGTCGCGGATGGCCGTTACCAAAATGTCGCCGAGCCGGTAGGTTTTTTCCAGGTTTTTTGCAACCACCAAAGACATGGGCGATTCCTTTTTAAATCCGTGTGGGGCAGAAACCGGTTTTTTCAGCACAAACGATGCGATTGATTACATCGTCTCCGCAATCGGCCTGGCGGTTGTGGTCGGCGGTGGCGGCCGAGATGATGCCGTCAACCAGGTTGACCAGATAGACCACGATGGTCGATAACAATTCCATAGATATACCAGAGATGCTGGTCAATGCCAGTTTTTTTTAAGAGATAGGATGGCTGTTGCCATCATTGTGCGGGATATGGCCGATCGATCAACCGACGGATCGCTTTGTTGAGTGTCTCCGTCGTTTGAATGCCGATAAAACGGTTCATCTCCCTGCCATCTTTAAATAGGATGATGGTGGGAATGCTCTGAATCCCCAGATGCAATGCGATGTCACGGTTTTTGTCGATATTTATCTTCCTGATGCTTGCCTTTCCCCGGTAGTTCTTTTTCAATGTGCCGATGATCGGTTGTTGAGCACGGCAAGGTCCGCACCACGGTGCATCAAAATCCACCAGTGTCACACCGTGCAGGATCGATTGTTCAAATTTTTTGGTAGCGTAGAAAAAAAG
>DEIP01000170.1 GCA_002352605.1 Desulfobacteraceae bacterium UBA2771
CTTTATTTCGTCCCCAATCCTAACGCAGATATCGAACGTTTTAAGAATCCGTTAAACCTGAAACGGCAAATCTCCCGACGCCTCCAGTGCCGACTTGGCTTCACCCACCACGTACAGGGAGCCGGCGATGCAGACCGCATCATCGGGACCGGAGGTGGCCAGAGCATGGCGAACGGCGTCGCCCACATCGGAAACGATTTCAATGTCGGCGATCAGAGGCATGGCCGCTGCTTCAAGTGTCTCGAGGGGAAGTGAACGGTCGATTTTGGGCCGCGTGATGATCAGGCGGGAGCAGGGGGCTACAAGGTCTTTGAGGATAGCCGCGTAGGGCTTGTCATCCAAGATGCCGGCCACCATGGTAATGCGTCGGCCGGCAAGGGTGTCCTTTAAAAATCGGCTCAGCCGCCTGGCGGCCATGAGGTTGTGCGCCCCGTCCAGAATCACATAGGGCTTTTGGGAAACCACTTCCAGACGGCCCGGCCAGCGGTTCTCGATCAGGCCGGATTGGATATGGTCCTTGGATAGCCGGTCCTGGTTGTGCATGATTATTTCACAGGCCGCCAGGGTCAGTGATGTGTTGTCTGTCTGATGCCCGCCCATGAGGCTGGTTTGCATGCCTTTCCAGTGGTGGTCGATGCCGAAATAGGAAAAGCAATTATGGCCTGTGCGTCGCACGCGGAAATCCCGGCCTTTCATGAATATGGGCGCCGAAAAGCCGGATGCGGTTTGTTCGATGACGGCCTTGGCGCTTTTCTGACTTACGCCGGTGACCACCGGTATGCCGGGTTTGATGATTCCGGATTTTTCTGCGCTGATTGCAGCGATCGTGCTGCCTAAATAAGTTTTGTGTTCCAGCGAAATATTGGTGATGATGCTGAGTATCGGCGAAACCACGTTGGTGGCATCCAGCCGGCCGCCCATCCCGGTTTCAATAACGGCGTAGTCCACCTTCTCTTGCGCGAAGGTGTAGAAGGCCATCGCTGTTGAAAACTCGAAGAAGGTGGGCTCCCGGTCACCATGGTGGACGGACTTGATTGCCTCCCAGGATGCCACCACCGCATCATCGGAAATCGGCCTGCCGTTGACGCAGATTCGCTCATTGAATCGGACCAGATGCGGTGAGGTGTAGAGCCCCACACGATAACCGGCGATCCGCAGGATCGTTGCCAGGGCGGAGGCGATCGATCCTTTACCGTTGGTGCCGGCGATGTGGATGGCGGAAAATGTTTGCTGAGGATTGCCTAGCCCGTCGAGGATGTTGCTGATGGTTGACAGGCCGAGAACAATACCGAATCGCCTCATGCCGTACATGCTGTCGAGGCATTCGTTGTATGCGTTGGCTGACATTGGGGCGACTCCTTATATAAAACAAAAACCCGGCGGGGAAGCGTTCCCTGCCGGGTCATGTGGTCAAACGGATGTCGCTAACGGTACCTTTTGCTTCTTGCGGCGGCAATGCGCTGTCTGCGCAGAGCTTCACGTTCTTTGCGCCGACGGAACTCGCTTGGTTTCTCGTAGCTTTTCTTCAGCTTCAGTCGTTTGAACAGACCATCATTCTGAATCTTTTTCTTCAAAATGCGCATGGCCTTTTCGAGATCGTTGTCGAAGACTTTGACTTCAATTGCTTTCAAACCGGCTCAACCTCCCTTTTTACCATCGCGTCGACAAATTAACGACACTATCTACCATGATGGTTATTTCGATATTTTAGTAATCTTGACTGATATCAGTAAAAACAAAATTTTTCAACAAAAAAGATTGCTTTTGCGGGTGTGGAAAATTGAGGCGGGCCATTTTCTCTCCGGGGAGTGACCGGCTGCCTGGAATCCCGGGACCGAAACGGTAAAACGGTGAAACCGCCATCGGGGACGGTCACACCGTTTCTTGTCAGCCTGCCGTCGTATCTATAATCCTAATCCAGCTTGGAGACCAACTCGGCGGTCACGTCCGGTACGCTGGGGGCGCCGTCCAGGGTAATGTATTTCATGGATGTGCCTTCATCGGCCAGATCTTTGAAATAATACGCCGATGCCAGGGTTCCCTGGGTGGCGTCATAGTAAATGGCGTGGCGTTTGTTGATGGCCGATTCGTCCTGATCGTCGTCTCTGGTGTTCAGGTCACCGCCGCAAACCCGGCACTTGTCGCCGTCGGGCTTGATAGCATCGATGTAGATGTTGTTGGGGTGGTTGTTGTCATTGACGCACAGGCGACGGCCCATGATGCGGTTTTTGGCGATTTCGCGGTCCAGCAGAATCTCGACAACGATGTCCAGGGCCATGCCGGCTTTTTTAAGGGCTTCATCCAATTTGATGGCCTGGTTTTTGTTTCTGGGGAATCCATCCAGCAGCCAGCCGTTTTTGCAGTCATCCTGCTGCAGCCGGTCGAGGATCATGGGGATGGTGATTTCGTCAGGAACCAGGTCGCCTTTGTCGATGTAGGCCTTTGCCTGGGCGCCCAGTTCAGTGCCTTTGCCGATGTTCTCACGAAAGATCGCCCCGGACTCAATGTGAGGGGTGTTGTACTTGTCCTTCAGGATTGCGCCTTGCGTACCCTTGCCGCTTCCGTTGGGGCCAAAAAACAAGATGTTCATACACATGCTCCTTTCTGTTTCTCGTTCACTACCACAGGATCATTGAAAATACCAATCGCACCGTGATGCCGGGTGTCAAGCATTCAGGCCGGAGGCCACTATTCCCGAGCAATCGTCGTGTGCCGTTTTTTCTCGATTCGTGCGGTGGTCGGCCGCATCAATATGTTGTTGATTGGTTTCAGGCGGGCCGGCCCCGAAGGGAGGAGGCGCCGACTATCCGCGTTAGTACAGAAATGATGGGTGCTTGTCAAGCACACAGCATGGGTTAAACTATTCATTTTGGT
>DEIP01000135.1:0-766 GCA_002352605.1 Desulfobacteraceae bacterium UBA2771
GAAAAATGTCCTTTCGTTCATTTCCACGGGATAACACATGATACAGCCCGCCTTCGTATTCTATTCTCCATGCTCTGCCCATGAATACAAACGATGAGAAAACAAAATACAAGTCAATCACTTATTCACAGTGCAAGATGTGACACCTTTTCCCCTTAATGACCTTTTTAACCCAGAATTATACGCTTATAATCCTTGACCATTCCAAAATTTTATCATCAAGCGACAATCGAGCCATGGCTGGACTTGTTGATGGAAGCCGATCATGCATTATTTTATGTTTTGTTTCTGATAGCTTGGGTAAAACTCTTTTACAGTATTCTTGTTCCGCCCTATGGCCATTAAAAAAAATACTTATAATATCCGGGTGCCTACTGAAGAAAGAAAAAAAGTCATTTTCGATGATTGTATCTTTTTTAATTCGTGAATCAAGACTGCCTTCCCTTTCACAAGATTTCATTACATCCCATAGTGCAATACCGTTTTCCAATAAGATCCTCGTTTTTTCTACGTAATTTACTGAAGGACTGAATCCAAATAGACTTGCCATAATTCTCCAGAAAGAATTTCTTGGGTTTGCATAGTATTCATTCTTCCTTAACGACTCCTCTCCAGGCATCGTTCCCAAAATCAGGATAATCGCTGTTTTCTCAGCTATGGGTGGGAATCCTTTTTTCATTTTTTTAACCGATAAACTGAACCAGTGCCCGGATATGGACCCGTATGTCCGGTGGTGTGGGAGGGGCGCCCCGTGAGGGGCGTCCCT
>DEIP01000135.1:873-27485 GCA_002352605.1 Desulfobacteraceae bacterium UBA2771
TGTCGCAGCAAGGCCCTGACTACATCGTGTCGGGATGAATCATTTACACGGCGGCATGCTTGGTGTATGATCCAACAATGTTGTGTTCACGGCAAGAACCAACATCTCGTAGACGAACCAATATCCGGTGCAGTTGTGCGCAATTATTTGTTGCCGACATCCCGAACCTGACGGCGGCCCCAACGTATAGCAGGAAAGGCCATTCACCTTTTCCTGTGGGTGGATTTCTGATATGAACAACCTTCTTGCCGATCAATTGACGATTCTTTTTGCCGATATTTCCGGAAGCACACGCCTGTACGAAACGTTTGGTGATTTCAAGGCACGGGAATTGATTTCCGGCTGCCTTTTCCACCTCAAAAGACTGGCCCGGGAAAACGGCGGAACCGTGATCAAAACCATTGGCGACGAAATATTATGTACCTTTTTAACACCCAATCATGCCGCCGAAACCGCCAAGATAATGCATGAAGAGATCTCTTTTGATCCCAAGATGATTCAGGCCAACATTCATTTGAGAATCGGATTTCACCACGGCGAGGTGCTATGTGAGTCACAGGATGTATTTGGGGATGCGGTAAATGTGGCTGCACGCATGGTGGCTCTGGCGAAGATCGATCAGACGATCACCAACAAAGAGACATGCGACCTACTGAAAGGCCACTCGAAACGAAGCGCAAGAATCGTGGACCGAATGCGGGTTCGGGGAAAAGACGGTATTATGGAGATTCATGAGTTGATCTGGGGAAAGCCTGAACAGATGACCATGTCAAATACCTTTACCGAAGAAATGATCGGATCATTAACCGCTGAAGAAGAATCTCTTCAGATTCGTCACCGGCAAAACCGTATTTTGATAGATCGCGAATGCCCCATTCTGACCATGGGCCGAGGTGTCGCCAACCATCTGATCATCGAAGACCCATTGGTTTCCCGTATACACGCCCGAATCGAGTTGCAACGAAACCGTTTCATGTTCATTGATCAGAGCATCAACGGAACCGTTCTTCAGCCACAGGACGGAGATCACGTATTTCTGCGCCGGGATACCATCCAAATGGCGGGAGAGGGATTGATTGGCCTGGGGCAAAAGGTCACCGAAGACGATCCGCAGGCGGTGCATTACCGGATTTTGTAGATGACTTCTGGTGGAACACGGCCGGCAAAAACCATAACCCTAATTCAACAAGGAGGAAACCACATGAAAGTAAAAATTACCGACCAGTGCATGGGAGATAGGAATTGCAACAATCTTTGCCCCGAAGTTTTCGAATATGACGAAGATCAGCTGAAGTCCATCATCAAATTCGACGTCATCCCTGAAAAGTTCGAGGGCGTAGTCCGCCAAGCTGCCAGTGAGTGCGGCGCGGACGCCATCGAAATCCTTAACGATTAACAATAATGTGCAATTGATTTTTCCCGGGGCCACTAATCTTGGTCCCTTTTTTTAGGGTCCCTAACTGTAGGAGGTGCGTTCGTGGCTACATTCAGAGAGAGCCAAACCGCAAAAAACCTTCTGATCTCTTACGCGTTCGAATCCCAGGCGACCACCCGCTACATATTTTTCGCCGATCAGGCCAGGCGGGACGGATACATTCAAATTGCCTCCATATTCAAAGAAACCGCCGATCAGGAGTGCGAGCATGCCTTGCGTTTTTTCAAATTTTTCAATGGTGGCGAACTGGAAGTGACTGCAAGCTTTCTCACCGGCGTGGTCAAAACCACCTTGGACAACCTGGTGGCCGCGGCGGATTTGGAAAAGTACGTCCACAGTGAATTGTACTCCGGGTTTGCGAAAGTTGGTCGTGAAGAGGGATTCAAGCGCGCGGCCGATATCTGGGACGCCATCTCCGTAGCCGAAGTACAGCATGAGAAGACATTTCGCACACTGGCCGGAAACGTGGCGGCAGGCCAAACCTTCAGTCGGGAATCCAACAGGGTCTGGCGCTGCATGAATTGCGGATACATCCACGAAGGGCAACACGCTCCGGAGAAATGTCCGGCTTGTGTGCGCCCCTCAAACTACTTCGAACTATTTGTCACCAACTGGTAAAGCGGTATGGGTCAGGACGTTGCCTGATATCGTGAAGGAACGGAATCCGAACAGGGTGCCGACTGACCCTGCCCTGTTGCCCATGCCTCCAGGCCGGTGATCAGATACAAACGAGGTGCCGGTTTCGATTAATCTTCATGACCCACACGATGAAGTTTGATGATATTGGTCGAGCCGGCCTTGAGCCCCATGCCAATCACCAACACCACCAGTTCCCCCTCCTGGACGCAGTTTTTTCCCATGAGCAGGCGCTCGCTGGCTTCCACCAGGCGGGCCGTATGCTCGATGTTGCCGATTAACATGGGTGTTATGCCCCACAGCAGCGACAGGCGGTTGTAGGTATCCTTCCGTGAGGTGAAGGCGTATACGGGTTTTGACGGGCGCTGCTTGGAGATCTGTTTGGAGGTACTTCCCGAAACGGAAAAGGCAATAATGCAGCGGGCGTTGACCTCTTGGAGGATATTCACGGCGCCCTGGGCCACGGCGTGAGCCACCGGCGCCACTTGATCCGTTTTGTGAAGCACATTGACCTTGAGGAAAGGGGAACGCTCGGCCGCCCGGGCTATTTTAGCCATCATCTGAACGGCCTCGACCGGATATTTGCCGGAGGCGGTTTCGCCGGAAAGCATCACGGCATCGGTGCCGTCAAAGATGGCATTGGCCACATCAGACGCTTCGGCGCGGGTGGGGATGGGATTGGCGGTCATGGATTCCAGCATCTGGGTGGCCGTGATCACCGGCTTGTTTTTTCGCATGGTCGAAAAGATGATCTGCTTTTGGATAATGGGCACCAATTCGGGTCGCATCTCCACCCCCAAGTCACCCCGCGCCACCATGATGCCGTCTGCGATATCCAAAATGGCCTCCAGATTTTCAACGGCCTCCGGCTTTTCAATCTTGGCAATTACCGGGATGGCCACCCCCTGCTTTTGCATCATGGATTTGATCGTCACCAGATCCGCTGCCGTCCGCACAAAGGAGAGTGCGAAATAGTCCACCTCGTTCTTGATGCCGAAATTCACATCCCGGATATCCTTTCTTGTCAGTGACGGGGCGGAAACCTTGACGCCCGGTAGGTTGATCCCCTTGTTCTCCTTGAGAATGCCCCCGTTGATCACTTTACAGTTCACGGTGTCGCGGGTCTTGGATTCCACCTGGAGCCGGATCAGGCCATCGTCCAGCAAAATCACGTCTTCGGGCTGCACATCTAACGGCAACTTCTGATAGGTGGTGGATACCATCCGGGCCGTGCCGGCAATGGGGGTCGACGTGATGGCAAAAGCGGCACCATTTTTCAACCGCACCGGTTCACCGTTTTCCAGCTTGCCCACACGGATTTTTGGCCCCTGGAGGTCCAGCAGAATGCCCAACGGACGGTTGAGTGTGCGGGCGACGGACCGGATATTTCGGATCGCCTCGGAATGGGTTTCGTAATTGCCGTGAGAAAAATTCAACCGGGCTACATTCATCCCGGCCACAGCCAGCTTCTTGAGCATTTCGGGGGAATTCGAAGCCGGGCCGATAGTGGCCACAATTTTGGTTCGGATCGTCATGATAACCCTTTCTTGTCTGCCGTGGGTTCCGGAAAATGGCGCGTCGTAAACATATACGGCCAATAGCGATGGAGAGAAAAGGTGCCCCGAATTAGCGGGAACATGTTAACGAGGCCACCTCAAACAGGTCGGTTGACAGCGATTTTCCGGATGTTAAACAGACTCAAGAAAAGAATCAAGCGCAAAATCGGTTGAACATGATCGCGCAACCGCGGTAAAAGCCACCCGAACCCGATGAAAGGAGAAACCGATGATTTTACGCCATGTTTACGCTTTTCCGCGCACCTTGGCATGGGCAAACCGGTCCACATGCAGCATGACCCGCGTGATGCGTTGGTGATCGTCGATGGTGGTGGTGGGCATGATAGGCGAGTCATTACCGGGCATTGAGTAGGCGATTGGATAGCCCATGACCCAAAATGGCCTGGCTTTCGGCATCGAGGTAGGTGGATGCCCGATTTTCGAACAGCAAGGAGGCCGACGCCGGAAATTCGTCATCGGCATCATTGAAGACCAGCAGCAGGGGTATCCTGGGCAGCGGGGTGAACCGTCGGCATAGATCGCAGGCGATCTGCATTTCCGGAATGGCTGCACACAGGGCATCGCAGGCCTTTTCAAGGGTGCCGACAGCCTTTGAAAAATTCCTGACCAGCGGTCCCTCCACGGTGTCGGCCCAGAAAACCGTCAGCGGGCCGGCGTCGGGGAAATCGCGGTAGGCCACCCAGTCCTTCTGCGGCGGCGTAAACGACGGGCACATGATCAGGTAGCGGCATACCACCACGCAGTCGGAAAAATCCGGCCGGCGCCCCGCCTCATCCTTGAGCCCGTCTACCGTGTATCGGATGGATTGGCCGAAATATGGCACCACCACCGCTTTGCCATCCAACCTGATGCCCAGCACATCTTCCTTGCCGTCGAACCGCATGGTTTTCAACTGCTCGAGGTAATGGTGGTAGGTTTTGTCGTACACCGAGCCGGCGGCATTTGGGCGCATCGTCACATCCTCAGGCTGCTGCTGTTTCACTGAATGGCCATCCGTATGGACAAGGGGGGATTCCATACTTATTTTCCCCGAATCCTATGACAGCCGGCGAACTTTTTGGCAACCGGATTTTCGGCCAATTCAATCAAACGGGCCAAAATCAGACTGAAAACGGAAAGAACAGATGAAGAACCGTCCCAACGGAATCGTCCCCGTGGCCGTTAACCGACCCCGCAGAAAAAAGAGGTCCATTGAACTGGATACCATCGAGGTCAAAGGCGCCCGGGAGCACAATCTGAAATCGGTTGATCTCAGCCTGCCCAAGAAGAAGCTGATCGTCTTCACCGGTGTCTCCGGTTCGGGCAAGTCCAGCCTGGCCTTCGACACCATTTTTGCCGAGGGCCAGCGCCGCTATGTGGAATCTTTGTCGGCCTATGCCCGCCAATTTATCGGTCAGATGGAAAAACCCCGCTACGACACCATCCGGGGCCTGTCGCCAACCATCTCCATCGAACAGAAGTCGGCCGGAAAGAACCCCCGCTCGACGGTGGGCACCATCACCGAGATCTACGACTACCTGCGGGTGCTCTACGCCCGCATCGGCCGGCAAACCTGCATTAAATGTCACAACCTTGTGGGTACGGGAGACGCCCAGGGCATGGTCACCCGCATTCTGGAAATGCCCGAAGGCAGCAAAATCTTCATCCTGGCACCGGTAATCGATAACCGCAAAGGGCAGCACCGGGAAGTGATCGCCCGGCTTCAACGGCAGGGATACGCCCGGGTGCGGGTCAACGGGGTCGTACAGGAGATCGAAACCGTCCAGGCCCTGGCGCGGTATAAGAAACACACCATCGAAGCGGTGGTGGATCGACTGAAGGTCGCCAAGGGCGGCGGCTTCAGAAAACGGCTCACCGACTCGGTAGAGACCGCCCTGAAACTGGGCGAGGGCCGCATCATCGTCCACCGCATGGACGGCGGCGACATCCCCATGAGCGAAGCCCGCTCCTGCTGCGGCATCGCCTACCCCGAACCGGACCCACCCCTGTTCTCTTTCAACTCGCCCCTGGGTATGTGTCCGGACTGCAACGGCATCGGCGCCAAGCTGGCCATGGACACCGACAAGGTCATCGCCGACGGCAAGCTATCGATCCGGCAGGGGGCGGTCATCCCCTGGCAAGGTCATTTTACCGGCAAAGGCAAGCTGAACGGCTCCTGGACGGCCGAACAATTGCGGGCCATGGAACAGCAGTGGAAGGTGGATTTCGATACCCCGTGGAATCGGCTGCCCAAGCGGCAGAAGCGCCTGATTCTTTATGGCTCCCGTGGACGCGAACTAACGGTGAGTTGGAACGCGGAAAAGATCAAGGGTTCTTTCACCACCACCTACGAAGGGTTGCTCAACACCCTCATGCGCCGCTACAAACAAACCGAATCGGAAAACGCCAAAAAGTACTACGGCCGATTCCTCTCTACGCGACCCTGCGACACTTGCGGTGGGCGACGCCTTAAGCCAGAAGTGCTGGCCGTTAAGATTGGCGACCGCTCCATCATCGACGTCACCGAGATGACCATCCGCGAGGCCCGGGATTTTCTCACCGGTTTGCAGCTCTCCGGCAACCGCAAGATCATTGCCGAGGAACTGCTCAAAGAGATCAGCGGTCGGTTGGGTTTTCTGGTCAACGTGGGGCTGGACTACCTGTCGCTCAACCGCAAGGGCCCCACCCTGTCCGGCGGTGAATCACAGCGCATCCGCCTGGCCTCCCAGGTTGGGTCGGAGCTGACCGGTGTGCTTTACATCCTAGACGAGCCCTCCATCGGCCTGCACCAACGGGATAATATCAAGCTGTTGGGCACCCTGTGTCATCTGCGGGACATCGGCAACACCCTTATCGTGGTCGAACACGACCGGGAGACCATGGCGTCGTCGGACTGGATCGTGGACTTCGGCCCCGGCGCCGGGCATCTGGGCGGCGAAATCGTGGCCCAGGGCACGCCCAAGCAGATCATGCGCCGCAAAACCTCTGTCACCGGCCGCTACCTCAGTGGCCGGGAGGAGATCGAGATCCCGGCGCACCGGCGACCAGCGGCGGCTGCCGGAAAACGGCGGATCAGCATTGCCGACGCCACCGAAAACAACCTGGACCACCTCACGGTGGAGATCCCCCTGGGACTTTTGGTGGCGGTAACCGGCGTTTCCGGTGCGGGCAAGTCCACGCTGATCAACCAGATTCTATACCCGGCCCTGGCGGCCAAGCTGCACAACGCCATGCTGCAGCCCGGCCGGCACAAAGCCATCCACGGGTTGAAACACCTGGACAAGGTGATCAACATCGACCAGAAGGCCATCGGTCGCACCCCCCGCAGCAATCCGGCGACCTACACCAAGGTTTTCGACTACATCCGTGATTTTTTCGCCCGGTTGCCCGAATCCAACATGCGCGGGTACCTAAAAGGCCGCTACTCCTTCAATGTCAAGGGGGGCCGTTGCGAGGCCTGCCACGGAGACGGCTACATCAAGGTGGAGATGCACTTTCTGGCCGACGTCTACGTGCCCTGCGAAACCTGTCGGGGAAAGCGGTTTAACGACGCCACCCTGGAGATCAGGTATAAGGATCACTCCATCGCCGACGTGCTGGGCCTGTCGGTCGTGCAGGCCCGGGAGTTGTTCAAAAACCACCCGCGCATCCGACGTATTCTGGACACCCTCATGGATGTGGGGCTCTCCTACATTAAACTGGGTCAGGCGGCCACGACCCTGTCCGGCGGCGAAGCCCAGCGCATCAAGTTGGCCCGGGAGCTGGCCAAGCGGGCCACGGGCCGCACCCTGTACATCCTTGACGAGCCCACCACCGGCTTGCATTTCCAGGATATCAGAATGCTGCTGGCCGTACTCCAGCGGTTGGTGGACGGCGGCAACACGGTGGTGGTGATCGAACACAACCTGGATGTGATTAAAACGGCCGACTGGATTATCGACCTGGGACCCGAAGGAGGCAACGGCGGCGGGAGATTGGTGGCCCAGGGCCCGCCGGAGGTCGTGGCTGAAATCGATGCCGGCTATACCGGTCGATTTTTAAAGGAAATGATTTATTGAACAGATTCAAATCAAGCAGACCACCGCGATTAAGGACGCCATCATGGTGATGATGACGCCAATGTGTTATCGTTACAGGCCATGAATCAGCCTTTGGAAAAAGGGTTTGCCGGGCACCTGCCCGTCGCCGCGGTTGTTGATAACCTGAAGGCCTTCCTTCAAAACCGCCCTTCGGCCGTTCTGGTGGCACCGCCGGGTGCCGGCAAAACCACAGCCGTGCCACTGGCGCTGCTGGAAGAGGTGTGGCTGACCGGCAGGCGTATCCTGCTCCTGGCGCCCCGACGGCTGGCCGCACGGTCTGCCGCCAGTCGCATGGCATCTCTTCTGGACCAGCCGGTAGGTGAAACCGTGGGTTACCGGGTTCGCATGGAAAGCCGGGTGGGGCCGAACACGCGCATCGAAGTGGTTACCGAGGGGATCCTTATCCGCATGCTTCAGACCGATCCGTCGCTGGCCGGTGTGGGCCTGGTGATCTTCGATGAGTTCCACGAACGCAGCCTGGATGCCGACCTGGGACTGGCGCTGTGTATGGATATCCAGGGGGTTTTCAATGAAGGTCTTCGGCTGTTGGTGATGTCCGCCACCTTGGATCCGGCACCGGTAGCCGCCCTGCTGGATGATGCTCCGCTGGTCCGGTGTGATGGCCGACGGTTTCCCGTGGAAACCCGATATCTGGGCCCACCGACAGGTCCGTCCGTGGAACGGGCCGTCGCCCGCGTGATCCGGCAGTCAGTGGCCGCCGACGAAGGCAACCTGCTTGTCTTTCTACCCGGCGCAGCGGAGATCAGGCGGGTAGCCCGGTTCCTTGAAGACGGGGATCTGCCGAAAAGATGGGTTGTTGCCCCCCTTTATGGCAACCTTCCCCGAAATCGCCAGGATGGGGCTATCGCCCCCCCTCCGGTGGGCCGACACAAGATCGTGTTGGCCACCGCCATCGCCGAAACCAGCCTGACCATTGAACAGATCGGCGTTGTGGTTGACAGCGGTCTGCAGCGGGCGCCGCGATTCGATCCGGTCAGCGGCATGACCCGGCTGGTGACCCTGCCGGTTTCCCGGGCATCCGCCGACCAGCGACGGGGACGGGCCGGACGCCTGGGGCCGGGCATCTGCTACCGGATCTGGCATGAAGCGGCTCACCAATTGCTTACCCCCCGCAACCGGCCGGAGATCCTCGACTCCGATTTGACCGGATTGGCCCTGGAATTATCCGCCTGGGGGCTTGACAGCTCCGATGCCCTGGACTGGCTGGATCCACCCCCGGCCGCGGCATTCCACCGGGCCCGTCGGCTGCTCCTGGATCTGGGGGCCCTCGACGATGATGGAAAAATCAGCGCTCACGGCCGCCGCATGGCGGCCCTGCCGCTGCATCCCCGCTTGGCGCATATGATGTTGGCAGGCCAAAAAGAAAATATGGGCCATGCCGCCTGTCAAATCGCCGCTATTTTGAGTGAACGCGATCCCCTCCAATTTGCCGGTCGGGAGCGGGATGCCGACCTGCAACTGAGGCTTGACGCAATGCAGGCCTGTGAGACAAAGCAACCGTTTCGGCACCATGGATGCACCGTCGATTCGTCTGCCATGCATCAAATTTTAAAGGTCTCGGTCGTACTCCAACGTCGTTTGGGCACACGCCGCAACACCAATGGACCGGCTGAACCGGGTCGCCTGCTGGCATGGGCCTACCCCGACCGTATCGCCTGGAGACGACCCGGCAGTCCGGGCCGCTTTTTGCTGGCCACCGGCCGGGGTGCCTTTCTCGATCCGGCCGAACCGCTGGGCGCCAGTGAGTGCCTGGTGGCGGCCCACATGAACGGAGCGCGGCGGGAGGCGCGTATCTTCATGGCGGCCGCCCTCGATAAGGAATGGCTGCTGGATCAGTTCGCCCACCGGGTACGATGGCAGGAATCGGTATCCTGGGATGGCCGGCGGCAGGCCGTATCGGCTGTTCGCAAGCTGGTTTTAGGGGCACTCACCTTGGAAACCGAAAGGCTGCGCACCCCTGCTCCAGAAGCCGTATTGGCAGCCATGACCAAAGGCATTCGCCAAAACGGGATCGGCATCCTCCCCTGGACGCGGGCCTTGCGCGCCTGGCAGGCACGGGTCATGCTGCTGAGACGGGTCGATGCAGCGGGCGGCCCCTGGCCGGATATTCTCGATGCATCACTGTCAGACACTCTTGAGGATTGGTTGGCCCCCTATCTCTTCGGCATGACACGATTGCATGATTTGGGAATCGAGACTTTTTCCAAGGCGCTGCGGCGGCTTCTCACCTGGCGCCAACAACGGCAGGTTGAGGAACTGGCGCCGACCCACATTACGGTACCCAGTGGTTCCCGTCTGCCCATCAATTACGGGGGACCCATTCCGGTGCTGGCCGTGCGCATACAAGAGATGTTCGGTGCCACCGCCTCGCCGGCAATCGCCGGCGGCCGGATGCCCCTCCTCCTGCACCTGCTTTCACCGGCCGGACGCCCCGCCCAGATTACCCGGAACCTGGCCGGATTTTGGAAAAACAGCTACCCCGAAGTGAAAAAAGATCTCAAAGGCCGGTATCCCAAGCACGCCTGGCCGGATGACCCCTTGCGAGCCGCCCCCACGGCCCGGGTTAAACCAAGAAAGCCCGAGGAATCCTGAAAACGGCCGGCGAATCGGGTCACGGAAAATGACGTGCTCCACCTAAATGATAGGCCGAACGAAGACGGAATTCATTATGAGAGATATAGACAAATATAAACCTGCCGTCACGAAGACCCTGCTGTTATTTCTTGCAGGGATTGTTTGGGAATGTGTTGGAATAATGCTTTTGTTTTTGGCCTTTTCATGGCTAACGGCAGATTCTAATATAAACATTTATCTGTATGCGGGTGCCGGAATAGTGTTAGGGTTATTGGTACACCATTTTGGCTTTTTGAAGATAGTAGATACAAACTTGAAACGACTCCTTCAAATGAATGGGACGAGATGCTTGTTCTCCTTTATTCCTTGGAAGAGTTATCTAATTATCGTCGCTATGATTGCAATGGGAGCAGTACTGCGCCATTCAATAATTCCGAAAGAAAATTTAGCGACCTTGTACATAGGTATCGGTTTGGCTCTAATATTGTCAAGCGTTAGATATTTAAGA
This sequence comes from Desulfobacteraceae bacterium UBA2771, assembly GCA_002352605.1. Classification (GTDB taxonomy): domain Bacteria; phylum Desulfobacterota; class Desulfobacteria; order Desulfobacterales; family Desulfosarcinaceae; genus Desulfosarcina. The sequence goes on from DEIP01000135.1 coordinate 11,683, forward strand.
ATCTTTTACAGAGAAATTAGAAGAGAAAAAGTGGCCTAACGACCGCAAAAAGCCGCCGGCCGATTAGCGACGTCCGGAAAGGAGCGTTGGTGATATGTCTGAGATTGAAGAAAGACTTTGTATAGCCGAATCAAAGATATCGACTGTTGAACGTGAATTCAACAATTCATGGGCATATGGAAGCCGGTCAGAATATGAAGAAAGATTCAAACATGAAATTGTAAATCAACTCTCGGTTAAAATCTTTGTATTTCTTGCCGGCGTCATTGCAACATTTGGCACGGCATTGTTTATTTACATTGGGGTGACGGTAGAGTCCAAAGTCATCGCAAAGGTTGATGAGAAAATTAAAATTGTCAAATTGGAAGAGTCGGAAAGAGTCAATGAAATTATTGCTAATTTCGACTGGCGTCAGTCCCACGATTTCGGTTATGTGTATAGGAATCTAGCAAAAACATTCTGGGAAGATAAGACGATTGATAATAAGAACAAGAAACGATGGATTTCACAAGTATTAAAATTAGCCACTGAAAAACTTGAAAAAGCGGAAAAAAAAGATGCGGTTAGAGGTGCAACATATTGGGAACTGGGTAATTTAGCCTACATATTACCTGTGAAATATCATACGGATACCGAGAATTCAGCATTAGCCGAATCATATTTTGAAAAAGCAATCAGGTTATATGAACAGGCAGAAATTGAAGATGGTTGGAGAGGTGGCGCATATGAAGACCTGGCAAGGGTCCAAGTTTCCATTTCATTACTGCACAAAGGCACCAATAAGGGGGTTTCTTATGAAAAGATGGCCATTCGCAGCAAACAGCTTGCTCTTCGAGACTACAAGGAATTAGTTAAGAAATCCCTTCATTGGCGCAATGCTTCAATAATCAGGCTTGAAAACGAACTTGGACGCTCGTCTCCCGGGTTCTAAGGGCTTCGGCAAGAATAAAATACACAGAGATGACGCCGGATTTTTGTTCGTGTTCAAGGCGCGTCAGAGGGCGCAACCTTGTTGGTTGTTACCTTTGAGGTTACGCAGAACACGAGCAAAAAGACANNCCGCGGCCCTAAAAGGTGGACGAACAATAATCCGGCGATTACGGGGGTAATCGGTTCCTTCGGCACCGGTTATTCCATCGGCAGCCCGATGGGTGAGAAAAAGAGAAGCATAGGCGCTATGAAATTTTTCCTAGGATCCTAAGAGAATGTGTCCGCCCTCGCGCTTTTGCCTGGTCCTGTGTGTAATGATGGGTCTTTTTCCGTCAGCCTGTGGGATCATCCGGACCACTTACCGGCTGACCACGGGTACGGTTGTTTTGGCCTACAAAGTCACCCGGTTTGCCGGCAGCACGGTCTACACCGTGGGCGGATTCACCTTCGACGTGGTCACCGCCCCGTTCTCCTGGCCGATGACCCACGAAGAGATCGACAGCATCGACGGTCTTTCACCCAAGGAAGCCATCGCCCAGGGTCGCGTCAAGGCGTCACCCTATGTCGTCCGGGGAAAACACTATGTGCCCATGACGGTAGAAAAAGCGCAGACTTATCGGGAAAAGGGGGTCGCCTCCTGGTATGGCAATGAAACCTACCGGCAGCACGGCGGACATATGACGGCCAACGGCGAAGCCTTCAATCCCGATGGTCTAAGCGCCGCCCACAAGCATTTGCCCCTGCCCATGTTCGTGCGGGTAACCAACCTGGCCAACCGGCGCAGTATTGTCGTCCGGGTCAACGACCGTGGACCGTTCGTAAAGGGCCGCATCATCGACCTGAGTGCAGGAGCGGCTAAAAAACTGGGATTTTACAAGCAGGGAACGGTCCGGGTGCTGGTGGAAACAGTGAATCTGGAAGGATGAGGGACAAATCGATTGCCAATAGATATGGAGAACCATGGTGGTGGGCAACAAGAACGACCCGTTTGGTTTTCAAACCGTACCCAAACAAGGTATTCGAATATAAGATAAAATCAATCCAATGACATTCTAATCGACCGAAGTGTTGGGAAGGGAATGACCCCATGACAAAACCAATGCGAAGAGAGGACCGGCGGCTTGACGATGCCGCTGCCTTGGCCCTTCTGAAACGAGGCGAGTACGGTATCCTGTCTACCTTGGACGGAAACAATCGGCCTTACGGCATACCGGTGAACTACGTGGTGATGGACGAACAGATATTTTTTCACTGCGCCACCGAGGGTCGGAAGCTGGAAAATATCACTTCCAACAAAGGGGTTTCCTTCTGCGTGGTGGGCAAGACCGAACTGATCCCCGAAAAATTTGCCACGCGGTACGAAAGTGTGGTGGTGTCAGGCGATGCCGACGTGATCGAAGACGAGGTGTCGAGAAATAAAGCACTTCGTGCCCTGGTGGCCAAATACGCCCCGGACCACATCGCCGCCGGAGATGTTTATATCGACAAGCTGATGGCCAAGACAGCGGTGGTACGGGTCTCCATCGACCACCTGGTCGGCAAAACCAGAAAGTAAGGCGCCCGTGGTGATTATCACCTCCCTATTGTCATGGATTGACCGCGATCCAGTCATCCCGGTTCATCAGGGCAATCGGTTCGGGCGTCAGCAGTTCCATGAGTGGGTCTCACGTTCAGAGCACCGGCGGAACCGGATCCAGATTTCTGAGTTTTACCAGCAATCGTAGAGGATTGGTGTAGGGGGCCAATCGATCCTGTTGCTTCTCAAGCACACACACCGCCTTATCTGCGATGCGCCTGGCCCCGGCAAGGTTCCCTTGTTCCAGATGCACATACGCACCGGCTGCCCGGATGATGGCTTGGAGCAGCTTTTTTTCGTCCCCGTCTGCCGTCATCCAGTGTTGTTCCAGATACTCGTGGGTTTCAAAAAAGAGGTGCCGGTTCCAGATAGCAACAGAAATTTTCAACGGATCGTCAAGCTGATTTTCAAGGACATCCGTCAGCACCCGTTCGTATGCGGACAGGCGCTGGTCGATGTATGTCTTGACACACGCCGGCAGCGGATCATTCAGATAAAATTCGCTGACGCGCCGTAGCGGCTGCATTTTTTTTTGTTCCAACACCTTGTTGAAACTTTCCGACAACGCGTTGCGAACATTACGGCACAGCCGGTTGTTGAAGGGGTCAAAGCGTTCAATTTCGATCATGTCGGGCTCCTTGTTTGGCCGCAAGAATGCTGCCATCATGAGGCCTGTCGCCAGGCTTGGGCCACCGACAATGGGGTATTGCCGGCCCCCTGTTATTTCAAATCAGCTTTCGTCTGAAAAATCAATCGATCACCGGCCGCGGATTAGGGTTGTCATCGCCGTTCAACTGTTCTATCATTATGGGCATTCAGTCGGCATTTTCAACATCTGTACATCTGTACATTTGTACATCGTCAGCGCCAGTGTTGCGAAATTCCCGCCGGTTTGACAACTATCACAAGGGTATTGGTTTCGGAGCTTTTCCACCGCAAACGACGGTGAATGCGCTGGTTATCGCGGTTCAAAGCCATGTCGCTGCGGTCCCGACGATCTGACGAATTCGCGCCTGTTGTGTATTCCGATTCTTATGAAAGGATTATTGCGTCAATGAAATTCAGCGTTGCCCACAACAACATCAACGAAAACCAGTCGATGGGACTTTACTTCATCGCCGACCCGTACGGGTACTTGGTTGAAATCATGCCCATAAGGGAAGCTAATGAATAAAAACTCGACAGGTCAGCTTGGGGAACCGGTAAACGGGCATCTTGAGATACTGGACAAAGGTTTCGGTTTTCTCCGAGAGATGGACAACAATTACCAGGCCGGACAGTTGGACACGTTTGTCCCGGCCTTCATGATCACCAAATACGGGTTGCGGGAGGGATCCTTCATTGAAGGCCGGGGGGGGGCCGGCAATCCGGGCAACCATAACCTGAAACTAGCGGGGGTGAATCGGGTCAACCACTTGCCTCTGGACCGGTATGCCCAGACCGAAACCATGCATACCATGACCAGCATCAATCCAGAAAAACGCCTGTGCATGACCCAGGGCCCCAAAGACTTAACCGGCCAGGCCCTGGATATCATCGTCCCCATCGGCCGCGGACAGCGCGGCCTGATCATATCCCCTCCCAAATCGGGAAAAACCACGATTTTACGGCACATGGCCAATTCGGTGACCGCCAATGATCCCGAAATGGATGTATTCATTCTGCTGATCAACGAACGTCCGGAAGAGGTGACCGACTTCAAGCGGGGACTGAAAGACGCCCACGTGCTCTACTCTTCCGCCGATCAGAGCATCGGTCAGCACATGCGTATGACCCGCCTGGCAGTACACACCGCCATGCGATGTGCGGAAACCGGCCGGGATACGGTGGTCTTCATCGATTCGCTGACCCGCATGGCCCGGGCTTTCAATGCCGAAACGGAAAGCTACGGCCGGACCCTCTCCGGCGGGCTGGGGGCCAACGCCATGGAAATCCCCCGCAAGATTTTCGGGGCTGCCCGCAACATCGAAAATGGCGGTTCGCTGACCATCATCGCCACCATCCTGATAGAGACCGGCAGCCGGATGGACGATGTTATCTACCAGGAGTTCAAGGGAACGGGTAACATGGACCTGGTGCTAAGCCGCGACTGTGCCGAACACCGGATTTTTCCGGCCATCGATATCCGCCAGAGCGGCACCCGAAAGGAAGAGCTGCTTCTGAAAAAGGACGAACTTAAGAAGGCGGTCGATATCCGCCGTGCCCTGTCGAAGAAAAAGCCAACCGAGGCCATGGTCGACCTGATAGAATATCTAGACCGTAACAGCCAGTAGAACGGGCGGTGCCGATTGAAGATACCCTTCGGTGTGAAATGATTCAGATAGGGTCAATGTTACGCTATCATGTCGGGCGTGTCCGGTTACGGTTTTTTGTACAGAAAAGAAGTTGTGAGCGTTATGAGTAAGATATTGTGTGAAAAAGCTTGACAATCGACGGAGGGGCTATTACTAGATATTTCAATATAAGTTTTGTTCCTCTAATAATATGGACTCTGTCATGGTAGCTTCCAATCGAGATAGTGTTTCCGAAAAACCCCTGACCTCCGTCATGGAGGACTATCTGGAGGCTATATTTAATCTGGATCAGGAAAAAAAGGTGGTTCGCGTAAAAGATATTGCCAAGCGGATGAATGTCAAAATGCCCACCGTATCCAGTATGCTCAAAACCCTGAATAATAGAGGGTTGGTAAACTACAAAAAATATGAATATGTGGAGCTGACCAAAGACGGGGCCGCTGTCGGCAAGGAAATTCGGCGCAGGCATGAGGTTTTGCTTAAGTTTTTAACCGAAATCTTAAAAATAGAATTCAAAACTGCCGATGAAGAGGCCTGTAAAATGGAACATGCCCTCAGTTCCGCCTCCCTAGACAGCTTTACCGACTTTATGGAATTTATCCAGGCATGTCCACGCGCCGGAGAGAGCTGGCTTCAATTTTTCGAAGATTATCGCCTGCATGGTCGCAGGCCTGAAAAATGCCAGGCACGTAGTGAAGATTTTTCTTGTGAATTCAAGGACCAGGTCGGCATTTCGGAAAAAAATAATTGACCTGCTATTGCGCCGGGTTTGGGTTTGCCGGTCCTAATTATGATCGGGCAAGGCGCGTCGATGGTTGCGTGAGGTATCAGACGCTGGTTGTACAAAAACTGATGTGACCCCGGCATATAGGGTGCCGTGAATTCGGAACCGGGGATCAAGCCGTCTTTTAGGCAATTGCTCACAAGACGGTAATTTTTTAATGTAAATGTTAGGGAGCATGAATAATGGAAGGGCGTCCTAAGACAATCGGTTTGGATAAAAGCGCCTTGGTTAAGGCACTTAACACCAGCGTTAAAGATTTGCAGCAAGGTATCGACAGGCACTGCTGTCTCGTCGCTTCGATTTTAGACAAGAAGGTCGATGCGAAAAACCTGAAACCTTTTTTGGCGTTGTACCCGTCAAAATCGCGCGAGCTTCTGCTGAAAGATACCATCAAGGAGGCCATCGATACATTGGAGGAGAGTCGAAAAGCGTTTAAATCAAAAAGGCTTGAAGCATTGCGCAAGAAGCTCACCCTTGTACTAATCGACGCTGATTAGCGTCGGCAAGGGATGTCTTACGGGTTCCGTACCGCGTTAACGGTATGGGAAAAGTGAAGGCGTAACTCGAGATCGAAAACGATCGAGATGCGCCTTTTTCTTTTTTAGAAAAACAGAAAACAACCATCAGAAGAGGTAACCAAGAAAAGGAGGTAACCATCGATGCCGGAGAAAAGAATATGCATTCAAGGCGGCGAGAACAACATCATGTGCCGGGATCATCAGGTCATTAACCAAAGGACCCCATTGCGATTCTGGGAGATTGATCGCTTTTTCAAATGCCCGGTGGTGGGCATGTGCCTTACGCTTTCAGAGCAAATGCAGTTACTGAAAAAAACAGGCTTTCAAATTAAAAATAAAAGGCCTTATGAAATTCACGAGACGTTGGTTGCAAGTTCGGAGAACGAGACCCGGTTATCGAGACGGGCCGACAACCTGCTCAACCGCAAGCTTGGCAAAGCAGCGACATTTTTACTTGGGCTTGATCATGAAGAATTCATGGCGCATTGCAAAGCCGCTTTTAACGACGGGGATTGCATTGGCGCACTCTGGGCCGCCGCTACCCATCCCGAATTGCCCATCGCATTAAAAGGAGAGATTTTCGGGGAAGTTCATATGATCATGCATTGGAACGGCGAACAGGGCGAAAAATTGAAGCGAAAGCTGGCCAGAGAACAGAAAAAATTGGTTGATATGTGTCAGGACATGAAGGAAGCGGTTCGGGCCAGGAGGTTGCTGCAAAAGGAAAATGAACGGCTGAAACGGAACCAGGCGGATTTGGAAGCAAAGATAGCATCCGCAGAAAGAGAAAAAACCGAAAGGGAAGAGGCGCTTGCCGGATTGGAGCGCCGAAACCGCATTGTCGAGCTTGAGCAAGAAAACCAAGGATTGAAAGCGGAGTTGGGCGAATTATTTGGGAACTTTATTGAAAAACAGCGTCAAATGGTTTCACTTAAAGAAAAGAACATGAGGCTGTCGGCGGAATTTGAGCGACAGCGGGAGTCGAACAACCGTTTCAAAAAGGAAACCCAAAAAATCATCGGGGACGTTGTCGCGCTGAACCGCTGTGAGGCAAGTTGTCCGTCATTCGATCTTTGTAAAAAGCGCATTTTGATTGTCGGCGGGATTACCAGAATGGAATCGCTCTACCGGGAGCTTATTGAAAGCAGCGGCGGTATTTTTGAGTATCATGACGGTTACATGAAAAAAGGCGTCAAAGGACTTGAATGCCGTCTCAGGCGCGCCGATGTGGTCCTCTGCCCGGTTAGCTGTAACAGCCACGCAGCCTGTTCGCTGGTGAAAAACCTTGGGAAAAAACACAATACACCGGTTCATCTGATGGCAAATTTCAGTTTGAACGCCATTTCGTCCATGATTGGCGGCAACGGTGGAGAAAAAAGCAGTCAAAACTAATTACCGGCAATCCGGTAGTATCAATAAAAAACGACCTATGAAATGAATAGTGGAGGTAAAAGCATGAGCAACAATTTTCAAGTCGCGTTTAAAAAGAGCAATGGAGACCTGCATGTGCACCCGACAGGAAATTTTGATGGCAGCTCTGCATGGGAATTGATCAATTTGCTTCATGAGCAATACACCGGCAAAGGACAGGTCTTTATCGACACCCACCGTCTACGCAATATGTGTCCTTTCGGTTGCAGTACGTTCCGATGCCGGCTTGATAAAAACAAGCTGCCGGCAAATCGGCTCTTTTTCAAAGGAGAAAAGGGTTATGAGATCGCACCCAAAGGAAGCAAGGTCATCGTGCCGCCTGAAAAACACGAATGCCGCTGCAATGGAAATTGCACGGATTGCCCTTGCGCCGGAAAAAAGAAAGAAAATGGGAATTAATTCACATTGGGGTGGTCGCCATGAGCACCAATTTCCGAATCATATCCGGAAGGATTAACGGCAACAGCCTGGTGTTACACAAAAGTAGTGATTGTGACGGAAATTCCGCCTGGGAACCGATCAAACACGACCGAGGTGCATATGACTCGAACGGAATTTGAATATTTTGTGGTCAAGCGTTATGCCATGAGCCTGCCTGATTTCATCACAATGAAGAAACAACAGGAAGCTTTATTCGATTATGAGATTGCGGCCTTGGTCAATGTGTCGCCGTGGCAGATCGCCAAACTGATTCACTGAATCAGCCCAAACTGGTTTTCTCTTTGCTACCTTTTCACCTCTAAGTAAAACGTATATTCCACATCATAGTTTACCACCTGGGGACGATCCTGAACCACGATTGCCAACTCATTTTTTTCCGGTCGTGGTTGATCTTCTCGAGATACGCTCAGCCTGAGCAGGTTCCCGATGATTTCAATGTGGTAACGATCTCCCCTGATCAGGACGCTGAGCCTAAGCGATTCCCATACGTTCGGCAAGCTTGGCTGAATAGAGAGGCTGCCACCATGCCAATTCAGACCGGCAAAATTAGTAAACACACCTTTCAGGCACCCTCCCATGACGCCAAGATGAATGCCCTCGGCGGTTGTGCCTCCTTGAATGTCGGATAGATCACTGACCAGCGCCCGTCGGTAAAAGTCCCAGCTGTCGGTGGTTCTTCCGGCATTGGCCAGCACCATGGCATGGGTGATAAAACTCAGTGTAGAACCATGTGACGTCCGCGGCAGATGATGGTCGAGATTCTTTTGCAAATGATCCTCGGGTAGTTCATATTCCATCATCCCTACCACACGCTTGACTTCGTCGGGTCCCAGATTGTAGTAAGCCATCAATGTATCGGCCTGCTTTTGTATCTGATAATCATCGGGATCCTCACCGATCGCTCTGATGCGACGGTCAGATCGCCCCGGATCATAAACGATGGAAAACAGATCCCGGACCTTGCCGTCTTGTTCAACCGTCAGGCCCTTGAGATCATCCGGATCCTTTAGATCAAACCAATCCGCGTGATTGGCAATCACGCCTGCTTCGTCGAGGTGAAGTGAAAGCCGTCGACGGATGGTCTGCCAATGATCATATGCGTTTTCCATCTCTTTGGCGGTAACCCCCATGTTGTGGTAAACCCCTTCAAGTTCGCCGGGATCGGTCGCCTTCAGTTTCGCCACCAGCTGTTCCGCCTTTTCCAGCGTCCAGGCCAACATGATATGGGTATAGGCATTATTTTTAACCCCCCTTTTTTGCTTGCCCTCGTGGAACTCATTGGGCCCCATTACGCCCTCGATCACGTACTTGCCGGTTTCCGGGTCCGGTTCACACATACTGGTGAAAAAGCGACAGATATCGAGAACCATCTCCGCGCCCTTTCCCCTGAAGCGGTCATCTGCGGTGGTTTCCAGATAATCAAGCACATTGTAAGCAATGGCCAGTGACACGTGGCGCTGGCGGCAGCTATTGTCGGGATCCCATTTTCCCGAAACCGGATTGAAGCGCGTGATCTGAGTCTGTTCATCGCCTTCGATTCCCGCCTGCCAGGGATACATGGCACCTTTAAAATGCTGTTTCCCGGCGGCCTTCCGGGCCATTTTAAGGCCGTGGTAACGATGGCCCAACAGCGACCGGGTGACCCGTGGATATTGTAGGGAAATGCCTGGATAATAGAGAATATCATCCCAGAACTCATGGCCACGGTAGGTCTCACCGGTGAGACCACGGGGGCCTATGCCACCATCGTTATGTTCCGAACCCATGACCAACAGATGATAGGTAGCCAGATTCAACGCCTGTTGTCCCAGTCGATCGCCTTCCACCGTCACACCTGCTTTTTCCCAGATTCGGGACCATTTCACGGCGGAGGGTTCCAACACCTCGGAAAATGAGGTCAGATCGGCAATCGTGCGATGCGCCTTATCCAGCGTGTCGGCCGTTGTGATGCCCGCCCTGTTGGTATGGAGGCCGACCAGCTTATGTGCAACCAGGCATTGTGCCTGTGCCACCTGCCGGCTGAAAATGGTATCGACGCGTCGATCAGCCGTTTCGACCGTAAACGTCGGTTTCAGCCGATCACCTTCCAGTTGGGCAACCACCTGTGCCGCAGCGGCGATTTCCGCCGGCATCAGCGTTTTCTCCGGCACCACCGACGGGTTGGTTTGTACGCTGACATAAATGCTCCCATCATCCTGACCGCCTTCCGTTATTCTCTTGAGGTGGTGCTGATCAAGCCCGGCGTAGCGGCTCACGCCATCATTGATATGGTCGGCGTGCAAGCCGGCTTTCACGGTGATTACCCCTGAATAATTGAGCGGTGTCACCCGATATTCGACCGCCGCCATGTGCTTGTGGGCCATGCTGACGCAATACCGGGCCAAAACATCCGTTTCTTTACCGTCCGGGTCACGAAAAATCAGTGACCGGGTAAAGCTGCCGTCTTTGAATTCAAGCGTTTTTTCATAATGCAACAATTCGGTGTCGTGGGGTTGAAACCAGTCACCATCGTCAATTTTAAAGGTCATCGGGAGCCAATTGATCCCGTTGACCAAGTCCTCGTTGTAAACCGGCCGGCCACCAATGATCGATTGTCGGGTATTGCGAATCGTCGAGAAATAGGTGCCGGCATATCCCCATGAATCCACCCCTTGTCGCTCCTCAACATCTGCTCCCCTGGTGCAGAAATAACCATTTCCTACCGTCTGAAGCGCCTGTTCGGCCCTGATGGCGGCTTTCAAAACCTGCGGATCCGCTTCCGGATCCTTTTCCATCGGCGTCCCCCAATAGGTCAGCCGCATGCCCGTCTGCTGGAGTTTTTCGCGGTACCACGTATTCATCTGATTAAGCGGATCCGCCATATCCCCGATGTCGGTTAGCACCATGTCCGCGCCATTTTTTTTCAGTTCTTGCTGGTTGTCGGAGCGCGCCAGTCCAACAACCAGGCCGAAATTACCCTGCTTGCCGGCTTCAACCCCTGAATTGGCATCTTCAAACACGACGGTGCGATGAACCGGAACGCCCATGCGTTGGGCGGCTTCCACAAAAATATCGGGTGCCGGTTTCCCGTTCAGACCCATCTTTTCACGCACAATACCATCAATAATTAAATGATCGTCGAACAGATCCAACAAATGGGCTTTTTTAAGAACCTTTTTGGCATTCTTGCTTGACGACGCAATCGCCACTTGAATACCTTCTTGCTTGGCCGATTTAATCATATCAACGGTATGCTGAAAGATTATGATTTCAACCGAATCATCATTCAGCTTGGCATTAATCCACCTGTCTTTAATGTCTCCGATCTTTCGAACAATCATGGTTCCCAGTGCGGCAGGTCGTTGGACCAGTCGGTCAAGCAACCGATCCAGATGGACGGGATTGGCGGCACACCGGTCGAATAACGCACTTAACCTTTCCGGATCATCGGCCCACCGATCACTACTATCGTCCAACTCGTCCGGTGTTGGTTCATCGGAAAACGGCTTTTTATTCGCGTTAACCGTTGAGGCGATGAACCGAACAAAGGCCGATCCACCCAACCGATCCGTCGATTGGGCCTGCACCGCATCGGCAACTTTGTCAACCAGCCAATCATCATGGGCACCGAGTGCATCGATCAAGGAACGCACCCCATCATAGCGCGGTTTACCATCTACATAATCCAGATAAAGCTTTTCGTTAAATTCTGTCGGCGCACCATGGGGAAGCAGATTGCTTTTTCGCAATGAAACGATCATTTCATCAAATGTTTTCTTCCAGCCGTCGAAGTGTAGCTTTGCCGTGGAGGTGATTACACCATCAAGATCAAAAATCAGTGCGGAAAATTCGTATATACCCGGCGTTGAATTTAGATCGACCCTTTTCAACGGGGCAGCCTCCGCCTTTTTGTGCAGACCGTCGGGGGCATCGTTTTTCGGTTCCATGTTCACCTCTTATTTTGATGATGAGAAGAGGCATAACATACATCATACCCGAATTCGATCAACCATAAAACGATGCAGAAATATCACGCGCATACCAATGACTTAAAAGGGGCGGCATGGATGCAAAACAAACTTTGGTATTGGATCGTCTTCGGCTGTCGGGTACAATCGCCATCAGGAGCTTTCACGCCGGGCGATCGGGACGGCAGGCGGGTCGGCAAGCTTATATTTTAGTGTTGAAGAAAAGATGGCCGCCGGTGATCTTGGCTTTGACAAGATTCATTGCCATCTGCTATAGATCATTAGAAAAATTAATCCTGCTCGGGACTCATTTCCTTTTTTATCTGATGTGGTATCATTTATTATCATCGTTGTAAGCGGAATTGGGCAGGCAACCGCATGTTTGGATGCCTGGTTCATCGATGCGGCACTTTTAGAAAGAGAGAGGGCGCGATAAGGCATGGGTGTTCCGCTGATCGGGGAGCTTCTGACCGGTGACAGCAAGGAAATCCGGGATCTGGCCAATAACGAGGCCGCACTGGTCGGATTTCTGACACTGGCAAAGCATATCGACGACTTGCCGGATGTGAGCACCCGGTTCTACGAGGAGTTGCGAAGTCTGTATCAGGTGACCGCGTCAGGACGTTCCATCGATGAACTGATGGAGATCCTGTCCGAGTTTTTCGGCACACCGGCCAAGGCACCCGGCAAGCCCCTTCCCGTGATCCTGCGATTTGATCCCACGGTAAAATATCTGGGAGGTATTCGCAAGGATCAGGCCCTTTTCCTGAAAAAACTGAAAACCGGAGCATTCTATGGGGCCCTGTGGCCCTGGAAGCGGGATGCGGATAGGATTGAAGTCCTCTTGGGGTTCTGTTCATCCGGTATGCGCCGGGCGGATTTTAACCAGCTTACCATCTTGGTTCAGCAGTTTTTAAGCAAAAAGAAAATCGAAACGGTTTCCGATGTGGGTGGGCAAATCCACGGCATCAGCCTTCCTTCATTTCTTCAGATGTCGGAAATGGAAGGCGCCACCTGTACACTCAAGGTGACCAGCGCTAATCGCATCGGCCATCTCTACCTCAATGGCGGTAGCCTTATCGCGGCGCAGGTTGAAGGGCACACAGGCAACGCGGCCGCTTACCGGATCATCAGCTGGGACAATGCCTCCATTAAGATTGAATCGGCTGACCCTGACCGGGTGATAGAAATACACGACCCTCTCATGCACGTGATGATGGAGAGTCTGAAAATCAGAGATGAAACCGGTGACGAACCACCACCACCCGCGTCCACCCCTCGGGTCCCGGAGCCACCCCCCCAACCGAAAAAAGTTCCATCGGCGGATCGGCCGACAACACAAAAAGATACCCAACCGGAAAAAAAGCCCACCAAAAGCGCTTCGAAGCCGGTCCCCAAGACGCCCTCCGAAAAAGCGGTCGCCGAACCGTTGCCATCTAAGCCACCGATAAATTTACCTTTTAAAAAAGCGACCGATAATTCGGTGGGTAAACAGGATCAGATGAGCAGGACCGGCAAACTGCTCATCGTTTTAATCGTGGTGATCATTTTTGCTATCGTGGTGACCGGCGGCGGCATTTTGCTTAAGAAAAGAGCGGTCAATCACCGGTACGACCGGCTGATTGCAGACTTGGCGATCACCAAAGCACCTGACGCCCAGATGGTGCTGGTGATGCAGTACATCAAAGCGCATCCTGAGGATCTCCACCGGTCGGAACTGGAAGCCCGGTTAAAACATACCTATACCGCAATCGAAAAGCAGGATTATGAAAGGACCATTTCGGACGCCAACTGCCTGCCGATCGATGAAAAATTCGAACAAAGAGCACTGTCCCTGTATACTGCATTCCTAACGAAATATCCCCAAGGTGTCTATACCGCGCAGATCAATGAAGCCATCGGCGGTATCCGGCAAGTGCTGGGCAGTGCCTATTTCGAGGACCTGAAAAAGATTGCCGGCACCGATTTCCCGGAACGCCACGCCGCTTATCGTGCATATCTGACGCAGTTTCCCCAAGGCACGGAGCGGGAGGCCGTGGAACGGATGATTGCCGATCTGGCACAAGAATATTACGGTGTTGTCGAGAAGCAAATCGCCACTTGTGATGCTAAGGAAAAGTGGGACGACTGCCTCGCCCAGTGCGATCGCTTCCTGGCTGTCTTTTCCAACGAGGCCCCGGTGGAAAAGGTCAGGATGCTGCGGACCATGCTGCAGGACAAGCAGGATGTGGGGGAACTGAATATCGAGGCGGCCCTTGTGGCCGATGATTTGGCCAAGACCAAGAAGGTCTATACCGACTATCTCGAAAAACGACCGGAAACCACCCAAAAAGAGACGATTGCCCGGCGCATTGATGCATTGCGTGCCGATCTTGCCGGACAGGCGGCATGGGAAAAAACGGCGGCCTTTGCGACCGATCCGGCCAACGACATTTTCAGCCGAATCCAACGTCTGGACAGGTATGTGGAGAACCACGAGGCGGGGTCTTACGCCACGCTTGCCGAAAATATGAGAAGGCAACTTGACCCGGTGCTTCAGGATGCCATCCGTGCCCAGGGGGATGAATTGGCCCGACGCCGGGCACTGGCCCGGAAACAGGTCGAACAGGCCGAACAGGCCATGGCGGCCCGGCGGATTCAACGCCTGCGGAAACAGGCGGCCAGACAGCTGGAACCCGTGGCGAGCCGCTTCGTCGACCATCAAGATGGTACGGTTATCGACCGGGTTACCGGGTTGACTTGGTGCCTGCTGGATTCTTACTCGGATCTCGGGAAATGCATCTCCTATCCAATGGCAAAAGACTACGTTCATGGATTGAACACCGGTGGCCGGTCGGATTGGCGGATTCCCACCGCCGGCGAACTGGCCACCATCTATAAAAACAGTCCCTTTTTCCCCGATATCGGTGCTGCTTGGTATTGGACCTCTGAATCATTTGTTCGGGGCTTTCATCAGGTGGTGGATGTGGTGACTTCGGTGCCGGAGAGCGAATTCACGAGGAGGTCGAAAAACGAAGAAACCTGCGGTGCTGTTCGCGCTGTTCGCAGATAAACAAACTGTTTACCGAATTAACGAGGGTGACCTCGGCAGACAAGGATTGGCGGCCCGATGATCTTGACCGCCATTTATTCATTGAAAAATTTTCTATTTGGGTTTATATCTGCTTCATTTTTCAATGAACAAAGCCAAAGATAGAAATTGAGGAGGAGGAAGCGTATGCGTAGCCTATCGTTTATGGGGGTGGTGTTGCTTACCGGTATTGTTGCCTGTGCCTCGCTGGGGATCGCTGTTGCCGGAGATGAAGAGATGTGTGTTCCCATGGGAATCATTACCCTGGAACCGCCGGATTCGGTGGCTGCCAAACGGGCCGCCGTGGAGTTTGCGCACAGTCGCCATTTTGTCCTTGCCTGCAACAACTGTCACCACACCTGGAAGGGGGTTGAGGCGATTACCGGCTGCATGACCGCTGGTTGTCACGATCTTGAAACCCTGCCCAGAAAAGAAAATTCCAAAATCATCGACAGGGATCAGGCCTTCCGATACTACAAAAACGCATACCACAGCCAGTGTATCGGATGCCACAAAACCATGAAACAGGAAATTCAGCAGATGGCCAACATCCTTGCCGGCATTGATGGCCAACTGCCGACCACCGGTCCCACCGGCTGCATCGTCTGTCACCCGAAAGAATAGGGTGGGGGCGGCCACGGACCGCCAATGTTCAGGGCCTCGAAAAAAGCCTCCGTCCGATGACGGGGGCTTTTCTGCCTTACAAAAAAGGCTGGCTCGAAAGCCGGTAAGCCGGCAACGGGTGCCGGGTTGCCTGAAATGCCCGGTCTTAGGGCCTCGGAAAAAATAAAATCCACCGGGATGACGCAAAA